>CAZARD010000105.1:1401-8626 GCA_964487505.1 uncultured Blastocatellaceae bacterium
GCAGTCAGGAACGGTCGCTTGCGCCCGCCAACTTCTGATCGGATTCAACACGAGGCAATCCCAACCAATCGTGCCTATTGAAAGAGACCCTTGGACCACCAAGTCGATCCGACCCAGATGTTGAAGCGGGCGCAAGCAACCCTTCTGACTGTCGATTTGATGGTATACTCTTCGATGTTACGCGGACTAGACCTCAGCAAAGCCGACGCTTCGCAAATACTCGTAAGTCGAATCATAGAATTCAGACCGCCGAGATTCGTCGTTGTCGTCGCCCTTTGGGACGACGATTACCATTCCCTGGCGAGCCCGAGTGAGCAGAACTCGGTACGCATTTTTTAGGTACTGTTTGCGTTCTTCTTTAAGCACGCGCTGCCATTTGGCACCAACGAACGAGTAGCCATCCCAACCGGCCTTTGTAAACCGGAAATCCGCATCCCACGTTATCCCGGCCCAATCTAGTTCTAATCCTTGGACTTGGAATTCGGTTGCGACATCTTCAAGAAAATACGATGAGCGGATATCT
The DNA here is from genome assembly GCA_964487505.1 of uncultured Blastocatellaceae bacterium. GTDB lineage: Bacteria > Acidobacteriota > Blastocatellia > Pyrinomonadales > Pyrinomonadaceae > JAFDVJ01. The sequence goes on from CAZARD010000105.1 coordinate 1,925, forward strand.
TCCTTGCCTTCTAGAAACCATCTGACGGGATTAGTCTCGACACGGACGTCGATTGCAAATGGTTTGAGTCGATAAGCATTCGACGAAACAATCATTCCGTATCGTTCTGATCCACGGGCTCTTTCGCGAAGCCAACGCTTGGCCTTCTCGATGTCACGTGTTAGTAGAATCGGGAATCGCTCTCTTAGCTTCCTGAGTTCTTCGCCGGCTTCCTCAGGCTCGAGATCCAACAACTTCTTCACAAGTCGAGAGACATTCTCCGCTCTGTATGAGCGCAGGGAGACGGACAGATGCAGGCTTTCGGAAACGTAAAGATTGTCATGTCTCTTAATCCTGCCAAGCGCATCACCAGCAGAGTACTCCGAGTCGGTTAGTCGATCGGATATATAGATCTTCCAATGTTCAAAGGAGCGATTGAGGGAATCGATCCACTCGCTAATCCCCGCCTCTCCGCGGTGTATTTCCTGACCTCCGCCCACAAGACAAACAATCACCGCATAGTCTTGATGGCGGTCAAGACACGAAATCAGAAACTCTGGTTCGGACTTGTCAAAATTCGAGAGCCCACGCTTACGTTTTAAGAAGTTCTTAGTTTGTTCGATATCCCATGCCCGCTGTGCCTCATCAAAAATCGCGATGTTATCGAAGGGTGCTGCCGGATCCTTCAAGTAGGTGTCGCGATAATGATGCACTGGCTGAATGAAAGTGGCAGCTTCACGTCGCGCGTCGCCAAGTCTCTTGCGTTCCCCAGCCTCTTTCTTTCGTTTAACTGAATCGCGAGCAAGTGCTTCACGAAGAATTGCGACAAGTGGTCCGTTGCCAGAAAGAAAGACGCTTTTGGTTCCCCTCACCTCGTCCATATGTTGCGTTGCAACATCGAGCCCAACAAGAGTCTTTCCCGCACCAGGCACACCGGTGACGAAACATATCGCCTTTTCTTTGTTCAGTCTTGCAGTGCGAATGATCTCGGAAATCTTTTTGTTTGTTTCGCGAAGATTTTTTGCGGACGCAGCTTTACTAGTGATCTCTGAAACCGAATGTTGGTTGTATAGGGCAATGGCCGCCTCAATAATCGTCGGTGTTGGTGAATAGGATCCTTCAGCCCAATCTTGGGCATCAATACAACTTTCACCTGCGAATCTGATTAGGTTCTCGAAAACGATCCCGAGTTGCCCCGAATTGGTCGCAATTGGTTTGATAAGCTGATCGGTGTCGACAGTAAATCCGGGTTGTAATATCTGGTCGGGAGCTTCGGTTGCGACAAGTATCGGCGCGAGGATTGGTAAGTGACTCGGCTCATGAAAGTTCTTCAAATCGAGTGCGTAGTCCCATACTTGATCAATATCTTGAGTTTGAAACTCCCGCTTTCCGACCTTAAATTCCACAACAAATACCAGCGCAGAAGTGACAATTACTACATCAACTCTTCGACCCATTCGTGGAATGGAATACTCGAAGAAGATTTCTCCCTCTTCGACTTTTAGGGAGTTCTTCAGGATCTCGATCTGAAGTGTCCATGCGTCAGTCTCTGTCGGTCGAATATCAAAAGGAGTATTGCCTTGAATCGTGCCAAGAATCTGTTCCGTTGAGTCGTTCAAGAATCCAACGAGGTTGTTTCTATAGTAGTAACGCATCCGAGGTTGTAGCTTTGGCTGTGAAAATTACCTTCCGGTCCGGTGAATTGTAATCAGTAAACATGTTTGAGCGCAAGGAAAACACTACGTCCGATCGAATCAGTCGCGCGAATCCAATTGACCAAAATCTCTTACAAAATCCTCCTGCTCCCGGGTTTCGATCGTGCCGGGGCGGGTTTGGCGGACGGCGGTGATGGAATCGGCCGCGGAGAGGCGGAAATCAGTGGCGGCCTGGGCGGTGCAGGCGGCGGTCAGGCCGGCGCGGCCGAGGCCGCCTTTGCAGTGGACGACAACCGTGCGGCCGCGTTTGATCTCGGCGGCGATCGTTTCGACAAGAGCGGCGAAGGCCTCGGGCGAGGCGGGGACCGAGACGTCGCGGATCGGGAAACGGAGCAGCGCGATCCCGGCGCGGGCGCATTCGGCGGCGATATCACCGATGCCGAGCTCGGTCAGTTCGAAATCCTCGACCAGCGAAACCAATATGTCGGCCGAATACTCTTCGCGCAGCCGGCGCAGGTCGGCCGCGAGGTCGCGGTCCCACACGCCGCTGATGGCGCTCTTCTGCTTCTTGCCCGGCGCGAAGGTCATCCCGAGCCGGGCAAGTTCGGGATGACCCTCGACGGCGAGAAAATCGACGCGGATCGGATGTGTTTCGGATGTTCTTATGGACATAGATTCACTGTGCACGCCGCGACTGGAGCGTGCGCGACTGGAGCGAAAGCGTCCCGCTTGCAACGGCGCCTGGCGCCGTCAGGCCGATACGATCCGGCGCGCCGGATGCTCACGGCTACTTCGCGCTTCGCGCTCATGCAAGCGGGACGCTTGCGCTCCAGTCGGGGCGAGTGCTCCAGTCGGGTCGGGTGCGCGTATCCTTGATCCGAGATGCACTCTGCCGGTCGCTACTGCTCCCGGTTCCGACTTGGAGCATTTAGCGGCCGTAGCGGCGATGGTGCGCGGCGTAGGCCATCTTTTTGCGCGTCATCAGGTCGCTGCTCCGCATCGCGAGGTCTTCGAAATCTTCGCTTAGCTGTTCGATCTCGTGCAGCAACTCCGGCGAAGGCTCCATCGAATAACACGCGACGACGTTCGACCGCATCGCGTTGACACGTGAGCGTGCGCCGGCAAAATCACCGCGGTCCATCGCCAGGATCGCCTCGGCGCGTGCCCGGGCGCTCATCAGCAGAACCGCGGCGCGGGCGACGTCGCCGTTGGCCGCAAGCGTCTCGACCTCGGCCACGGTTCCGAACTCGACCGTCTTCGCCGCGCTGTCCTTGCGAACCTTGCCCGACCGCTGATCGGTGAATTCAAGATCGACCGCGAGAAGACGCACTCCTTCGCCCGCAACTCCCGCCGGCACGGCCAGCCGGACGACGATCTCGAGCGGGCGGCCGCCGATCAGATTGGGCAACAGATAACGCCCGTCGCCGTCGACCTTGAAGTCGTTCAAGACGTCCGTGACGCGGATTCCTGGGCCGGCGACGAGCTTCATCGTGACCTCGCAGCCGATCTGGTTCAGCGCGCCGCCGAGTTCGGTCTCGAAGATCCGCTTCATATCGGCCGCCTCCCGGACGTGCCACGGATTGCCCTCGCCGGCCTCGGCCATCGGGACTAACAGATCTTCGTTGAAATCGCGGCCGATTCCGATCGTCGAGGTCGAAACTCCCTTGCGCGCAAGCTCGCGGACATGCGAAACGATCTTCTCGGTCCGCGTCTCGCCGACGTTCGCCTGGCCGTCGGTGATGAGCACGACGCGGTTGACGCGCTCGGTCTCGAGATGCTCGCTGACCTCGAGCCCGCCGCGAACCCAGGCCTCGTGGAGCGCGGTCGAGCTGCGGGCGCTGATCGTCGCGATCAGTTTCTTGTAAAGCTCCGGATTTCCGGCGGGCGCGCTCGGGATCAGCGTCTCGACCTCGTCGTCGAAGATCACGAGGCTCATCCGGTCGTCGGGCAGCAGTTGGTCGACGCAGTAAGCGGCCGCGGCCTTTGCCTCTTCCATCTTCTCCCCGTTCATCGATCCGGATCGGTCAAGCACAAGACTGAGGTTCATTTTCGGACGCTCGGACGGCGATTCGACGACGGGCGGCGTGATCCGCACCAGCACGTCGACGGTCTGGTCCCGGCCTTCTGCGATCTTCTGCTTTTCTGTGATCATTTCGATCTTATTGCTTTTCATATCTTGTGCTTACTCCTTTTTTTCTAGTGTCTGCGGATCAACAAACGTCTCAGTTCATCGATCACGTCTTCCAAAATGGCCGGATCGGACGGCAACCGGAAATTCTCCGCGATGTTTATTTCGAGGCCCGGCAATGGCTCGAAACGCTGCCAGCGGTTGCCCCTCTGACGCGACGCGTGACCGAGATCGATGCTCATCGGCATCGGAGATTTGCGTGCCTCGGGCTTGTGCCGGACGAGCAGGCTTTCGAGGAATGATCTCGCCTCGTTCGGTTCACTTCGGGTCTCGCCGAATTCGGGTCCGAGCAGCATTTCGAGTTCGGCATCGGGCCGGTCGGCGACGATCTCGCGGATCTTCCTGATCGGAATATGCTGAGACTGCAGCTGCTTGATCACGAGAAGCGTCAGCAGATGCCTGAATCCGAAGACCGACTTTAGACCGCTCTTCTCGTCCGGCGCCGGTATCAGCGCCTCGGACAGGTAGTACCTGACGGTCCGCTCGTCGGGGAAATCGGTCACGTGTCCCCGCTCTTGCCTGGCCCCGACCCTTTGAAGGATCGAGGCCGCCTCTTCCGCGAGCTCCGCCGTTCCGTAGAACCGACGTGCCCTGAATGCGTCAAGTATCCGATTCATGGCATTTTCAACCATACAGTAACCAGTTGTTACTGTCAACAGTATTAGATGGCGGCAATCGCCGGATGGTTGCTTGGTCGGTGAGCGGTGAGCGGGACTGGAGCGCAAGCGTCCCGCTTGCAACGGCGCCAGGCGCCGTCAGCCTATGTTTCGCGCACCGTCCTTTTTCGCGCTTCGCGCTCATGCAAGCGGGACGCTTGCGCTCCAGTCACTATCGGGCGCTGCTTCGAGAATGTTACGTCCCTCAGGCAACGTATTTACTTTGGCGGTTACCCGGCGTGGAGATTTAGGGCGTATGATTTGAGGAGTGATCCGGTCGATCGAGCGCGACCGTCTTGGAGGGTTTTATGTTTGAAATGCGGGCCGTGGGCGTTGTTCGGAGCCCTTTCCGGGAGACTTCGCAGATTCCGAAAGGGGCCGGGGCGAAGCACGTCGCGGAAGGGATTCTGGAGATCGCGCCGGAGTTCGAAGAAGGGTTGCGGGATATCGAGGGCTTTTCGCACCTTTTCGTGATCTGGGTGTTCGACCGCAGCGAGGGCTTTGATCTCCTCGCCCAGCCGCCGACCGCTTCGGAGCCGCACGGGGTCTTTTCGACGCGGTCGCCGCGACGCCCGAATCCGATCGGTCTGACGGTCGTCGAAGTGATCGGGCGCGAGGGACGCCGCGTCCGTGTGCGCGGGGTCGATATGCTCGACGGAACGCCGATCCTCGATATCAAGCCGTATCTGACGTCGGTGCCCGAATCGGAGCTGCGCCGGGGATGGATGGAGACGTAGCCATTTGGGATTTGGGTTTTGGGATTGGGGACGGTTGCGCGCCGGTCACGCCTGTGAGCGGTGAGCAGAAGGCGGATCACGGCTCACCGCTTACTGTTTCGTGTTTGCCACTTGCTTCAGAGGTTGTGTCAAAAGAGGCGACCTTATGACTTGCCGTTCGTTTTAACGAACGGTTTCAAGTGCTATCAAGACCTCGGCTTTAGCCGAATGTTTGGCTAAAGCCTTGACATACTGGATCTTATCGGCGTCCGTCAGCTAAAGCAGACGGCAAGTGACAGCCTCTACCGCTCCCGATTCTGACTGCTCACGGCTCACTGTTTCGCGTTTGCCGGTCGCTACCGCTCCCGGTTCCGACCGGTGCTCCCGGTTCTGACTGCTTACTGCTCACGGCTCACCGCTCACTTCCCCTCATATATGCCTTGACGAATATGTTAATCGGAGTTATGCTGAACTTGGTTCTTATTCTGAATTCATAGGTGGTGAAATATGTCTGAAAAATTAGTTACGGCGGTCCGCGAAAAGTATGCGGCGGTGGCGGTCGGGAATCTCTCGTCCGAGCACGAAGGCGTGCGGGCGGTGGCCGAGGCCTTCGGGTATTCGGCCGACGAACTGGCGTCGATCCCGGCTGAGGCGAATATGGGACTTTCGTGCGGGAACCCGACGGCGATGGCGTCGCTTCGGCCCGGCGAGACGGTCGTCGACCTCGGTTCGGGCGGCGGGCTGGATGTCTTTCTGGCGGCCGCCGCGGTCGGTCCCGAAGGCCGCGCGATCGGCATCGACATGACGCCGGAGATGATCGCCCTCGCCAAGCGCAACGCCGAAAAGGCGGGATACGGGAACGTCGAGTTTCATCTCGCGACGATCGACAAGCTGCCGCTCGAGGACAACTCGGTCGATTGCGTCATCAGCAACTGCGTCATCAATCTTGCGCCCGACAAGCCGGCGGTGTTCCGCGAGATCGCGCGCGTGCTCAAACCCGGAGGGCGGCTCGCCGTCAGCGATATCGCCCTGAAGAAGGATCTGCCGCCGGAACTCGGACAAGACATACTGGCTTATGTCGGATGCATCGCCGGCGCGATCATGATCGAGGATTACAAGCAGGGATTGATCGACGCCGGATTCTCGGCGGTAGAGGTCGTCGATTCGGGCGCGGACCTGAACGCGTATGAAAAGGTCGAGAACCAGTCGGGCTGCTGCTCGCCGCCGATGACTCAGATCTCGGGCTCGTCGAGGCTGCTCCCGAACGTCGAAGCCTCGTGCTGCGCACCTTCCGGAGACCTTCATTCGGAGTTCGCCGAGTTGCTGAAGAAGTACAACGTCAACGACTACGCCGCGAGCGTCAAGGTGTTTGCGGTGAAAGAAGGGGCGGCGTAGCCGCCGCTTAGTTGTCAGGGGCCGGTTGCGGAAAAGCGAAGCTTTTCCGCACATCCGGGCGCCGGAGGCGCAAGGCCGGTCCCAACTATTTTTGGGGCGCCGGAGGCGCAAGG
>CAZARD010000105.1:8726-15480 GCA_964487505.1 uncultured Blastocatellaceae bacterium
ACCGTCTACCGCCTTACAATGTACACCCGAAGTCCCGAATCCTCGTGGAGTCGGACGGCGCGGTCGATGGCGGATTCGATCCATGGCATACGGTTGCCGAAGGCGCCGCCGCCAAGGAAGGTCAGGAAGAGGTCGCGGTTGCCGGTTGTCTCCGCGTTGGCCCGCGCGGCGCAGAACGTGGCGTCGTAGGCGGCCTCGAGCACGAGACGGGCGAAGTCTTCCCACAGATCCGCCCCGTGGCCGGCATATGCCACCGGCAGCGCGGAACAGTAGGCCTGCGAAACGGTGTGACCGCCGCCGATCGTCACCTCAGTTTGGGACTGCAAACCGATCCTCAAGAGCGAACGGAGCCGGTCGATCTCGTCCTCGTCCGACGCGCGGAACCGGGCACCGATCTCTTCCAGCCCTTCGGCCGAAGCGAAGAGATATCCGTTCTGCATCCTCCAGAGCCGGTCTTCCGCATTCCCGAGCGCCGCGCCGAGATCGGCGATACAATCGATCTGATTGTCGCGCGTCTGTCCCGTCCTGCCGCCCACGGGCGCGAAATAGTTGCGGAAGATAGTTCCCGCACCGCAGGCGATGGCACACGCCGGCCCCTGCGTCGGGTCGGACTCGTACCGGCCGATCCCGTGTTCGGGAGTGACCGAAGGCCCGACCATCTCGAGCAGGTTGAATTGGGACGCGACCTGGAACATCGCGCCGGAGTTCGCCGCGTCGCGATGTAGATCGCGGACGTCGGCCCGAATCTCCCTGACCCCGATCGGTCCGCTCCGCGCGGCCTGCGAAGCGCGCTCGCGAAGTTCTCCGAGCGAGGGCGTCTCGAGCGTTCCGTGACGTAGCTCGCGCCCGTTCGCCTCCGACCGCATCACAGGCCCTTCGACGACGATACTGCGCCGGACGTGCTCGTGATCGCGTTCCTCAACACCGGTCAATTCTGTGAACCAAGACATAGGCGGACTTGCAGCGAGCCCTCACGACCTCGCGGATCGTCTTTACTCAACCTAAACACGTTCTACGGACAGCTCGTGTATTGGCGGAAAACCCATCCCCAGACTACATACTTGCCCTTCGCGCGGCGATAGACCTTGATGTATCCGTTAACGGTGGTTGAAGCGCCGTCGTTATCGCCGACCCGGGTGTAAAGCAACGTGCCGTTCTTCAGTTTTCGGATTATCTTGCCGTTTGGCGATGACCGTAAGTTCAATGGCGTGCCGGTCGGGTCGTCGACATAACACCTGGCCAGTTCAGTTTGCCCGTACGCCGCGATGATCCCGCCGACCGCGAACACGGCGACCAAGAGAGCTACAGAAACCAGAGATCTCATACATCCTCCTGTTCCACATACTTCAACTCACAGACCATGCGGCCAGCCGACTCGAATGTCGTTTGAACAGGCTCTCATGGACTGTCGATATTCACTGGACCACTCCGAAATACACCATCTTTCTCCGTTTTCTGCAATTAGGATTATATGCCATTTTCGCGAGTTTGGAGAGAATCGAGCTTCATTGGCTGAGAATCCGGATCGGAAACGAAAAGGGCGTCCGCGATGGACGCCCTATGTTATTGAATTTATTGGTGGAGACGAGGGGGATCGAACCCCTGACCTCATGAATGCCATTCATGCGCTCTCCCAGCTGAGCTACGTCCCCGTCGCGATTTTGGATTGGGGATTTTGGATTCCAGCCCGATCCAATCGACGAAATTTGAATTTAGCGAAATACGCGCTAAGGGTCAAGGGGATACGGTGCAAAGTGCAGAGTGCAAAGTGCAGAGCGCACAGTGCAAAGCTCAAAGTGGACAGTTCAAAAGTGAAGTGGACAGTGCACTGTTCACTCTGCGTTTTGCACTTTGCGCTATGCACTGATTTATCTCCCTTTGAATTCCGGCTTGCGCTTCTCGAGAAATGCGCTGACGCCTTCTTGTTTGTCGTCGGTCGAGAAGCAGATCGCGAAAAGGTCGACCTCGCGGCGGAGGCCTTCGTCGAGGTTCGATCGCGATGCGAACTTGACGGCCTCCTTGCACAGCTGCAAGGCGACCGGCGCCTTTTCGGCCAGCTTTGAAGCCAGCGCCATCGCTTTTTCCTCGAGTTCCGCGAGCGGATGGACCTGCGTCACGAGCCCGAACCTGAGCGCCGTTTCGGCGTCGATCATATCGCCCGTCAGGATCAATTCCATCGCGCGGCCTTCGCCCAAAAGTCTCGTCAGCCGCTGCGTTCCGCCGCCGCCCGGGATCAAGCCGAGGTTGACCTCGGGCTGGCCGAAGCGGGCGTTCTCACTAGCAATGCGAATGTCGCAGGCTAGCGCAAGCTCGTTGCCGCCGCCGAGACAGAAGCCGTTGATCATCGCGATCACCGGTTTCGGGAAGGTGTCGATCGAATTGAAAAGGGTCTTCTCGTTGAACACGTTTCGCTGCGAAACCGGCGTATGACCGGCAAACTCCGAAATGTCGGCGCCGGCGATGAACGCCTTTTCGCCCTTGCCGGTCACGACGACGACGCGCACGGAATCGTCCAGGCGCAGTTCATCGAGCGCGGCGACGCCCTCGGCGTGAACTTTGGTATTGAGCGCATTCAGCTTGTCGGGACGATTGATGGTCAAAACGGCAACCTTGCCGCGTTTTTCGACGGTGATTGTTTCGAACATATTTCGATTGTAGATCGGTTGAGATTGAAGATTCAAAGTTCGGGATTCAAGATTCAAAATATTCAAGATTCAAGATTCACGATTCAAGAATAAAGAAGTCTATCGGAGGAAAAAGCGGATTCCGATTCACACGGTTCCCGATGTTGAACCTTGAACCGATCGAAATCCTAAGGCGTTGCGTCTTTGTTGCCCGGCGTTTTCCCGCAGCTGGCGCTGCGCGCTACACGCTTCCACCCTCGACGAGGGCTGACGCGAAATCCAAATCCCAAACGGATGTCGAAAATTGAAAACAATCGGTAAGTCGCCTAAAAATGACTACTTATGGCTGTAAGTCAAATACTGATTGGATACTGGTGATCTTGAATCTCGAATCAATCTTGAATCTCTTGAATCAATATTGAATCTTGAATTTCTTGAATCTTGAATCGAACTTGAATGTCTTACTCTTCGATTTCGTCATCCGCGCGGTCGTCGGCGACCCAGGCGACGAAGAGACGGAGCCAGTTCTCTTTAGGTTCGACGATCTCGACACCGACGCGGGAGGTTCCGTGCGCGCCGGGCGCCGTCCGCACGACCTTGGCTTTGACCTCTACCGGCACTCCGTCCGGACGGTGCGATCGAAGGTAGAGATTTTCGCCGGTATCGACCTGTTGATTGAGGTGGAAAAGGGTTCCCGTCGTCGAGATATCGTCGGTCTCAGTCGGTTCGCTCCACGCCGCTCCGTCTCCAGCGCGTCCCGAGACGACGACCGGAATACGAAGCGCCATTCGAAGGGCAAAGCGCTTTTCGTCAAACTGTGGCGACATAGGAGATGCCATAAGATCGAGCCGAGACCAAAGTGCAGTACAACCCGAGTAGTTTATCACGAAAAACTTCGAAACATACAAACGCTTAAACCGTTTGGAGCAAACGGTTTGATCTTTCTTTTCGGACCGTGCGCGGCCGATGTGGAACCGTTGCGGCGTTGACCGAAGGCTTGTCCCGTCCAAATCGGGCCTCGGAAATCGACTACCGCGCGGCGAAAGTTATATCATTGGTTTTGCCCGAAATCGAACTTCTTATACGGAGACATTTCATCGAATGCCAGCAAAGGAATTTCATCGCAAGGTCGTGATACTCGGTTCCGGACCGGCCGGACTGACGGCGGCGATCTATGCTTCGCGTGCCCAGTTGGAGCCATTGGTCATCGACGGCCCGCAACCCGGAGGCCAGCTCACGATCACGACGGACGTCGAAAATTACCCGGGTTTCGCCGAAGGGATAATGGGCCCGGATCTGATGAACCAGTTTCGCGCGCAGGCCGAACGGTTCGGTACCGAGATCATCAATACCTGGATCGATCGGGTCGATCTGTCGTCTCGGCCGTTTAAGCTCTATGGCAAGGAAAGCGCTGACAGCGCTGAAGTTACGACGCTGATCAAGGCGGACACGCTGATCATTTCGACCGGCGCGTCGGCAAAATGGCTCGGCGTTCCGGGCGAGGCGCCCGTTCCGGAAGGGCTTGGCGGAAACGGCGTCTCGGCGTGCGCGACGTGCGACGGGTTCTTTTTCCGCGGCAAACCGATAGTTGTCGTCGGCGGTGGCGACACGGCGATGGAAGAGGCGCTCTTCCTGACGAAATTCGGCTCGCGCGTGACGGTCGTTCACCGGCGCGACGAGTTCCGCGCTTCGAAGATCATGCGTGAGCGCGTCCTCGCGCACGAGAAGATCGACGTACTATGGAATACCGAGATCCGCGAGATCCTGGGTTCAAAGGAAACCGGCGTCAGCGGGATCAGAATCTTCAACAACCAAACGAACGAAGAATCCGTTTTTCCGTGCGAAGGCGTGTTCATAGCGATCGGACATAAGCCGAATACCGAATTGTTCAACGGCGTTCTCGAAATGGACGAGGTCGGGTATCTGAAGACCGAGGGCCGGACGATGAAGACCAACGTGCCCGGCGTGTTCGCTTGCGGCGACGCTCAGGATTCGTATTACCGCCAGGCGATAACCGCGGCCGGAACCGGTTGCATGGCCGCGATCGACGCCGAACGCTTCCTGGCAGAACACTGAGCGGGAGGGGATTTGGGATTTTGTTCCCGCGATTAAGGGTCACGCTTGGGGAATGAGGAAAGAGTGCGCGATGTCCGCGCACTATTTCCTCATTTCTCTGGCCTATGGAACCGCGTTGAAATCCCGTGGAATCTTGAAATCCCGTGGAATCTTGGAATCACTTCTGCTGCGTCTTGACGACGCGGGCGGGGTCGAAGCCCATTGATTTCGCCCGATCGAGAATGCCTTTGTAGACCGTCTCGTCCATTTGCGGACTGCGGCTCAGTATCCAGAAATAATCGAGTCCCGGTTCACCGATGACGACGTGTTTGTAATCGGAGTCGAGCTCAAGGATCCAGTAATCGCCCCAAACGGCCGGGATGAACGACAGGAACGCCGGCGCGAAGCGGACCTTGAGTTTGGCGTTGGTCGTCGTGTCCGCGATCTTTGCATCGCCTTTTGCGCGGTCGATCTTCCCGTCAGCCTTGAGGCATTCGTTCAAGACCTCGATGCGGCCGTTCTTCTTCCGGGTGTAGGTCGCCGCGACGTTCGCCACGCATTGCTTCTGAAAGCGGTTCGGGTACTTCGCGATCTCATACCACTTGCCGGCATAACGGTCGAGATCGACCGATTTCACCGTTTTGAGCTCGGTTTGCGCACTCGCTCCGCTGACGCCCAGCATCACGGCGAAGATCATCGTCAACAGTTTTGTAATCTTCATTTTTGCCCTCCTTGTTCGGCGCACCATTAGATTGTCAATTCGAGCGGATTGTTTGCCGCGATTTGCGGTTTGATTTTACGGTGCGCGGCTTTCTATAATTTTGCGTTTGAACACATCACGAGACAAACGACTATGCCTATTTACGAATATCGCTGCGCCGATTGCAATGCGCATCTCGAAATAATGCAGAAGGTTTCGGACGAGCCGCTGACGCTGTGCGAGAAATGCGGCGGAAAACTCGAGAAGCAATGGTCGCTTTCCGGGTTTCAGTTCAAGGGCGAAGGATGGTACGTGACCGACTATTCGAAGAAATCCGGCACGCCCGCCGATGCTTCCAAAAGCGCCGAAAAAAGTTCCTCGACCGAATCAACCACCGCGCCCGAAACCGCATCCAAAGAATCGTCAACCGGCAAGACCACGGAGACCGCCGCCAAGAAGGACTGACGAATGAAGCTTTTTTCGCCCGGAACAGTAAGCGCGATGCTGATGATGGTCGGCCTCTGCGCTTGCGCCGCGTTTGCGCAATCGCGCAACAACCAACGCGGGACCGGCGATATGGACGGGACCGTCCTGACCGTCACTGCATTCCGTTCCGACGGCAAGCCCGATCCGATCAGGGTCGAGAACATTTCGCTCTACGAGAACAGCATCGAGCAACGGATCCGGAACTTCGCTTTCGATCCGGCTCCGTCGCGGATCGTCCTGCTGGTCGACAATTCGCAGACGCTCCCGACCGAGATCGATGTTCTGAAACAAGCGGCGATGGAGTTCGCCTACGAGATCTTCGAAGGCGATCAGCTGTTCGTCATCGCTTACGATGAAAAACCCGAGATCATCCAGGAGTGGACCGACGACGCGAAAAAGCTTGAGACGGCGCTCGGGACGTTTCGGAAACAAGGCAATCCGTATCTGTTCGATGCGTTGATGGCGGCGACCAAAGAGGTGCTCGTGCCGCTGATGCCGGGAACACGCAAAACGGCGGTCGTCGTCATCGGCGACGGACTCGACCGCGGAAGCAAGAACAACTTCGAGAAAACCCTCGCCGAACTCCAGAATTCGAACATCACGGTCTATTTTCTCCAAATTCCCGACCGAACGAACAGCGCGTACCGGCGCAACCAGCCGAAAGCGCGCGAGGTCGTCCGGCAGCTGACCGAGGGCACGGGTGGGCTGGTCTTCCCTCTCGAGGACGCGCAGAACGCGGCCAAAGCGATCTGCGACGAGCTCCGGAACAACCGTTACAATCTTTCATACCTGCCAGCCAACACTTCAACGTACGACGCTCGGCAGATCTTCTTGCTCGGCCAGGAAGGCATCAAGATACGCACCAAATCGGCCCATCCGGCGACCGTCA
>CAZARD010000106.1:0-8480 GCA_964487505.1 uncultured Blastocatellaceae bacterium
CGCGATAAGACGACTTAACCCGTCTTCGCCACGGATTGCACGAGTTCTCACATATTTTTCTGTGTTTTGTTCGCGAAATTCGTGAAATCCGCGGCAGAATTCTTCAGATGGACATCCGGGTCAAACCAAGCGATCGCCAGAATGCCGGGAACAACGGATTTCGCTGCACACGAACGGCTCAAAGCGGCGCGGGACAGTTGGCCTCGGCTTGTGTCCGTCCCGTCGGCTTTTCGGTTGCAGTCCACGATGTTGATCGCTACTCGGAAAGGTATCCGGATGGAACCGGATTGTCGCCGGTCAATCCGAAGTTCACAATCAACGTTCCGCCGCCGCTTTTTTGCGCGTACCACGTACCGTCCCGGTAGACCGCAACGTCGGTCAGGCCGTCGCCGTCGAAATCGGCAGAGGACGGAACGTCGGTTGCGAAACCGAACTGTGTCGCTCCAAACCCGGACGTGCTTCGCTGCAGATACCAGATTCCGTTCGATGGCCGGAAGATCCCGAGATCGGTCTTACCGTCACCGTCGTAGTCGCCCTGAACGGGCTTGTCGCCGTTGAGGCCGAACTGCTGGATCGTGAACCCGCTGTCGGTCGTCCGCCATACGTACCAAACGCCGGTCGAAGGTCTCCAAACGGCGAGGTCGGTCCTCGCATCGCCGTCGTAATCGCCCTGCGCGATCTTGTCGGTGGAGATGCCGAATTGCCGTATGTCATATGTCGAGTCCGAACTTCGGAAGACGTACCAAACTCCCGTCGACGGCCGCCAGACCGCGAGGTCCGATTTCAGGTCGCCGTCATAATCGCCGACGACCGGAACATCGCCGTTCGAACCGAACTGGGTAATGATGAAGCCCGATCCGTCGCTTTTGCGGATGTACCAGGTGCCGGTCGAAGGCCGGAAGACGGCCTGATCGGTCTTGCCGTCGCCGTCGTAATCGCCCGGCGCGATCCTGTCGCCGTTCGATCCGAATTGCGATGCCTGAAATCCGTTGTTCGTCGTATTGAGCGAGTACCAGACGCCGGTCGACGGCCTCCAGACCGCAATGTCGCTTGTTCCGTCCGCGTCGAAGTTCGAGATCGCGCTGCCGGCGAGCGTGGCCTTGTTCGCGGTGTAGATGTAATCGCCGTTTGTCGTCGCGTCGCTGTTTGCGGCGTTTCCGGCGACATAAAAGCGGATCTTTCCGGCCCGCCTGTTCGGCGCCGTCCACGAAAAATTCCAGGTCTTCGATCCGAACTGGGTCGGGATTACGCCGTCAACCGTATGAAAGATGTAGCGCCGCTGATTTCCGCCGACGAGGCCTGACCCCAACTGCGTCTGAGCCGGGTTTGCGGGCGGGATCGAAAATGTCCCGACCTCGCGCCCGGCGTTGTCGATCGCGGTCATCTGGAACCCGTAGATCACGGCGTCGGCTTGGGACGTAGTGACCGAGATGGGGATCTGCTGATTCGGAAGATAGTTCGCCGGGATCGATCCGATGGCGACGCTGCCCGTACCGCTGTTGACGGCGAATTGAGAATGGCACGCCGTGCAGTTCGCTTCGCCCGGCGCACCCGTGTTCGAAGGGGACGGCCCCGACGCCGACGCGCCGACCGAGCGTTGGAAGTAGCCCGCAAACCCGAACGCCGCGATGGCGGCAAAAAACAACATCGCACCGGCCTTGACCGGCGCGCGAAACTCGATCGGTTTTTTCATTTCAATTCTCAGCTCCGTTGGAAGAAACAGATATTGGACGCCGGCCGGAACCGGAAAGTCTGACAAATTCGATAGATCAACCGTTCGCTTCGACAAAGACCATTTGGGAGTCGAAAACCGGTTCCTTTTCCGCCCGGACCGGCGCGTACTCGCCGTTCGGCATCAAGATCGAAGCGTTCACGTTGTCGGCGAGATAGGCCGGCAGGATCTTCTCGATCAACAGATGACGCAGTCTTTGATCGCGGATCGGGACCACCGCCTCGACCCGCCGATCGAGATTGCGGTGCATCCAATCCGCGCTGCCGATATAGACCTCGTCCGCTCCGCCATTCAGGAAATAAAAGATACGGCTATGTTCGAGAAAGCGCCCGACGATCGATCGGACACGGATGTTGTCGGACAATCCCGGGACGCCGGGCCGAAGCACGCATATCCCGCGAATGATGAGGTCGATCTCGACGCCGGCCTGCGACGCCCGGTAAAGTTCGCTGATGATGCGGTCATCCGTCAGGCTGTTTGCCTTGGCGACTATTCGCGCCGGTTTTCCCTCGAGTTTGTTCTGCGTCTCGCGCCTGATCAGATCGACAAAGCGATCGCGCAGATTCACCGGCGCGACCAGCAGCTGGCGGAATTCGGTTTGGTATGAATAGCCGGTCAGAAAATTGAAAAGATCGGTGGCGTCCGCGCCTATTTCGGGGTCGCACGTCAGGATCCCGAGGTCGGTGTAGATCTTTGACGTGAACGGATTGTAGTTTCCGGTCGCGATATGAACGTAGCGCCGCAGGTCGCCCTCTTCGTTCCGGATGACGAGCGTGACCTTCGAATGCGTTTTCAGGCCGCGCATCCCATAGATCACGTGAACTCCTTCGTTCTCAAGCAGGCGCGCCCATTCGATGTTGTTCTCCTCGTCGAAGCGGGCCTTGAGTTCGACGAGCGCGGCGACCTGCTTGCCGTTTTGGCTGGCCTTCATCAGCGACTTGATGACCGGCGAGTTCTTTCCGGTACGGTAGAGACAGATCTTGATCGCCTGGACCTGTTCGTCGTCGGCGGCAGCATCGATGAAATCGGTGACGGTGCTGTACGCCGTGTAGGGATGGTGCAACAGAACGTCCTGCCGCTTGATGACATCGAAAACATTCGAACCTGTCTGGAGCGGCGCCGGAATGGAATATTCGATCGGCGTGTCCTTGAGGTCGGGTCGGTCGAGTGAATAAAGCCGCATCAGGTCGGGGATGTTGATGAATCCATCGACCTCGAACACGTCCTGCTCCGTGAGACCGATCGATCCCGCAAGGAATTCGGTCATCTCGCTCGGCATCCCTGCCGCGATCTCCATCCTGACGGGGAAGCTGAATCGTTTCTGATGATGAAGTTCGCGCTCGATGGTCCGCAGGATGTCGCCGGCCTCGTCCTCTCGAATCTCGATATCGGCATCGCGCGTGATCCTGAACAAATGCGCCCCGTGGGGCTTCATATTCGGGAAAAGCTGCGCGATGTTGGCTCCGACGATCTCGCCAAGCAGAGAGAAATTCGTTTCGGTCTCATCGACCGGAACGAGCCGCGCGACGTTCGACGGAAGCTTGACGCGGACGAATCGCCGTCCGGTGAAGATATGTCGGGCCGGATACTTGACCGGGATCCGCGGCGGCTCGACCATCAGCCCGAGATTCAGGCTCAGGTTCGAAATGAAAGGGAACGGATGGCTGACATCGACCGCCTGTGGCGTCAGGACGGGAAAAATATGTCGCTTGAAGTAATCGTTGAGCCTGGTCCGCTGATCGCGGCTCAGATCTCGGAAGGTGGTCAGCCTTATGCCTTGGTCCCTGAGCCCCGGAAGGATCTCTTCGTTGAGGCAGCGCATCTGCGCATCGAGCATCGGCCGCACTCGTTCTCGGATCGCCCGCAGTTGCTCTCCGGCGGACATTCCGTCGGGCGAGAGTTTCCCGACGTTCTCGGCGATCTGCTCCTTGAGGCCGGAAACGCGGATCATGAAGAACTCGTCGAGATTGGTCGAAAAGATCGAGAGGAACTTGAGGCGTTCAAGAAGCGGATTTGAATCGTCGAGCGCCTCGTTAAGGACTCGGCGATTGAACTCGAGCCAGCTCAGCTCCCGATTGAACAACTGATTGCCGCCCCGGAAGTTGGCCACGGGGCCCACAGATTTGGCGCGGGCGGTGTTTTGATGCAGATCCATTAGCGTCGTTTACGTGACGAATCGTATTCCTTAACAAAATTCTATGTTTCGTAGCCCGCAAAGGCAACAGAAAAATCGCGATCACTTGAAGTGTCGGATACGAATTGCGGGAGAATCCATCCTTTCTCCCGTGCAGAGCAGCAAAAAAAGGTCCGGACGAGTTGAATCGCCCGGACCTTGGTCTATGTAACGAACTTGTCGTTACGGGATGTAGCCCTTTGGAACGGCCTTGTCGGTCGCGGCACCGAAATTGTCTTGCAGGACACCGGCCGTCGAACGGTTCATATGCCAGACGCCGTTGCGGAAGACCGCGGTGTCGTCCTTGCCGTCACCGTCATAGTCGCCCGGAACCGGAACGTCGCCTGCCTGCCCGTACGAAACGTAGCTGACCGATCCGTTCGACGTACTGCGGATGATCCACAGTCCGTTGCGGAAGACAGCGGCGTCGTCCTTGTTGTCGCCGTCGTAGTCCGCCGGAACAAGCACGTCGCCGGCCTGTCCGAAGACGATCGCTTCGAAGTTCTGGGCAGGAACGCCGGTGTTGCGGGCAACGTACCACGTGTTGTCGCTCGGACGAAAGACCGCCAGGTTCGTCTTGCCATCGGCTTCGAGATCGAACGCCATCGGAATGTCGCCATTGAGACCGAACTGGTCACTGCCGCTTCCTCCGGAACTCCTGATCACGTACCAAGTCCCATTCGACGGACGGAACACCGCAAAATCGCTCTTGCCGTCGCCGTCGTAGTCTCCCGAGACCGGGATGTCGCCCGTGGTACCCCACGAAACACCCGATACCGTGTTGGTGCTGCTGTTCAGGACCTGGAAGTCCGAATTTGCCGGGTTCGGGTCGGCCCTGAATACCGCGGCGTCAGCCTTGCCGTCACCGTCGTAGTCGCCCGGAATGATCGTGTCCGTCGCAGCGCCGAAGGTGACCGAGCTTAAGCCGGCGGTCGACTGCTTCATATACCACCTAGCCTCGGACGGGCGGAAGACCGAAAGGTCGGTCCTGCCGTCGCCGTCGAAGTCGGCACGCGGCCTCGCCGGCGCGAGCGAGCAGGCATAATCCTGACCCTCGATCGTCAGCGACCAGCCGCCGGCGATCGTGCCGGTGTCGGCACCCGCATCGTCAACCACGTACAGGCTCCACGTTCCGTTCAATCCCGACCCGGTCGTGCCGAACGTCGATCCGAACGTCGCCGAACCGCCCGTTGCCGGATAGTTGTACGGCGCGGCAGGAGCCGGAGCCGCGAAGATATCCGTGACCGTCGTATCTGCAGTCGGCTTGAAGATTCCGGCCGTCAACTGGGTCGACGAAAGCGCAGTTGCGGCTGCATCTTCGAGCGAATACGTGACGTTCGAGATGTCGCCGCCGCCGCCCATATCGGACTGCGGGATGAACTTCTGTCCGCCGGGGCCAACGAGCAGGAAGTCGTTGTCGCCAGGGAACGTGTGCGTGTAGCCGTTGAGCGTCATCTTGAGCTTGGCGTTGCCGAAGGTTACGCCCGAAACCGACACGTTCGACGGGTAAACGCTGGCCGGCGCCGGCGTCGTACTGGATCCGTCGGGAAGCGTCATGCTTGTCGAGTTCGTGGCCGTGACCGGAGCGCCGCCAACCGGCACGCCGACGCGGAACTCGCGGTTCGCAGGGGTCTGCGAGCCGGCACTGCTCGTAACATTGATCGTCACCTGATGCAACGCGCCGCAAGCAACATTGGCCGGAACGGTGTACGGGATGTTGTTCGCCACCGTCGCGCCGTCGTTGATCGTGCCGTAGCTAACGTTCGGGCCGCCGTTGACGTTGACCTGAACGTTCGAGATCGGCGCGCCCGTGTTCGGGTTCGTGACCGCGACGCTCAACAGAACGCTTTCACCCGGCTCGGGGAAACCGTCGTTGTCGCCGGTCGAGTCGCTGACCGAGAACGGATTCGTGACCGTGACGTTCGGCGTGTCGAACGCCTCGACGACCTGCGTCGACGAGATCGTCTGCGCCGAGAATCCGAAACCACGGATGCGGAAGCCCTCGCGGACATCGGCGACGTCGGCCGAAGCTTCCGGAGCGACCGGAAGCGCGGCGGCGGCGGCGATGATCGCGTCACGTTCCTGAAGCATCATCGGGTTGGTCGGAGCGAGTTTCATACCGTCGGTGACGACCTGCAGGACACGCGTCGTGCCGGCCGCAAATCCGAGGCGCTGGACCATCAAAGCGCGAACTTCCCAGAGCGCGCTGCTCCAGATCTCGCCCGCGTTGTGAACTTGCGAGCAGCTGCCCGAGGTTCCGATGACCGGGCTGCGCGGAAACGCGCTTATTATCGGGGTCGTCGTCGTGCCGAGCGTCGTGTCGCAGTTCGAATTGATATGACCAAAGGTCAGCGGATTGTGCGGGCAGGGCTGGTTGTTGCAACCCGGACGCGCCGGTCCGCCGGTGAACGCCTTGACCGCTTTCGGGAACCGGCGGATGCCGTAGTAGTAGTTCGCCGTGAATCCGGCGCTGAGTTGGAACGTGGCGTAACCGCCGGTCGTGTAGATACCGTTGATCGGATCCGTCGGCTCCGAAAGCATCACGTGCGCGTACCAGTCGGACCAACCTTCACCCATCATCCCGCCCTGGTTGCCGAGACCGGAACCGTTGTTGTGGAGACGGTTCGAAGTGCCGTGCGTGACCTCGTGGATGACGACTTCGGCGTCGGTCGTTCCGTCGTAATCCGGCGTCGGACCGGTCCAGATGAACATCTGCATACGGCCGCGGCCGCCGTCGGCCGGCGTCGCGAAGTTGGCGTTGTTCGTACCGCTCGAATCCTGGCCCTCGGCCGAGACACGGTCGGCTTCGACGCCGCCGCGCCCGAAGTTGAGCGCCTGGAAGTTGCGGGCCTGCTCGGTGAACCCGCGCTTGTACATTTCATCGTGGTAGTGGTTCATAATGTACCACATCTGGATGACTGCGCCGCGCTGGGGTTCGGTCGCGATCGGGGCATCGCCCGGCGCGGGATTTCCCGGCGGCGGGTTCCACAACGACGTGTAGGTGTTGGCCGGAGCGCCCACCGGAATCGATGCCGGATCGACACCATTGGTGCCGTCACGGTCGATACCGGCCTCAAGCGCGTTGCCGTCGAGTTTGTCCTGGCCGTCCGTGATCCAGCCGTTCGTGTTGAACGAGTTGGTTCCCTCATTCCCGATGAACGAGCGGTTGACACGGGTCAGGATAGCGCCTTGCGTTCCGAGCGCGGGGTCGATCGGACCCGGGGTCAACGGCGCCGGGGAATCGGCAACGTCGATGTACGCGTTCGGATTGGCGTAAACCTGATAGGTGCGCGACGTCGTCTGGTCGTCGGCGATGTTCTTGTGCCACAGCGTCGCGCCTGTCTCGGCATCGACGATGACATAATACGCATTGACCGGGAGCCAGATCAGGACGCGCCACGAAGCGCGGGCAACACCTGGCTCAATCGGGAAATACATTTTCTCGGCGGTCGTCGCCCAATCACCGTTTCCGAAAACGACCTTCAGATCGTTCGAAGCGGCCGCGTTGACCTCGGTGTCGACCTTCGTCGGTTCGCGATCGATATGCTTGAAGGCGGCGCGCACCGCATCCGTCGGATTTCCGAAATCCGTCGAAAGCGATTCATAATCGAGGCCCGGCGCCATATTGTTGATGACGCGGATGATACGGCCATCCTTCGTGAAACCGGCCTTGATCTCGCCACGGAACACCGGAACGCCGTTGATCACCTGATCGAGGTGGGCATACGAAAGGTTGCCGTCCGGATTCGTGTAATCGGCCGAAACCTTGAGTTGGTCAGCCTGTTGGTCGTCGATACCGATAAGCTGATTGTTCTGCTTGATGAAACCGCGAAGGATCTCAGAGCGCTTCTCGGAAGAAGGCTGGCTCAAAAACTCGATCGTCTCGCGATAAACATCCGGCGTGATAACTTCCGGGATGCGGATGTCGGTGTTGTATTCAACCTTGGCGTGGGGAACCCGCTGTTTCAGGGCTTCTTCGCCCCTAACGAACGAATCGCGGAAATCCGCCACGGCGGCCGCGTCCTTGCGCGCGCTCTGCCGGAATCCAAGCAGGGTCTCCGCAGCCTGCTTGTCCTCGCGGATGTCGTACATCTTGCCGAGACGTTCTTCAAGGCTCTGCGTACGTTCGACGAGGCCGTTACCGGCGCTCGGACGGAACTGCTGCGGCACGATCACGAGCGCAGACAGCATCAGTCCGAGGATACCCAAACAAAGCAGGAGCGGATTGCGCGCGCCTGCATCCAATTTCTTGTGCATTCTAATGCCCTCCTAAATTCAAAAAAAACAAAACTGGCAATTCCCGTGGTTAGGAATTGTCTTAACTTGAAGACGAATTTGATCCTTGCTTGACTGAGCTCGCGCAAACGAACACTGCGGTCTCAAACCACAAACCCACAACCTTCGATTCACAAAATGCTCTCAAACCGGCAATACAAAAGGTATGAAACAAATAATAATGCGGACTCCGCGAAAATGAATGCGTGTATCTTAGATTAGAACGTGGCGATTCGTCAAACGAAGAGCGCGAACAAACGAACGGCCCGCCTTGATTTCGGCGGGCCGTTCGTTACGACG
>CAZARD010000106.1:8580-15435 GCA_964487505.1 uncultured Blastocatellaceae bacterium
CCGCCGGAACTTCGCGAGATCCACCACTGGTTCAGGCCGGGCCGGAAGATCGCGACATCGATCTTGCCGTCGCCGTCGTAATCGGCGGCAACAGGCACGTCGCCCGCCGCGCCGAAGCCGGTCGCGGACGAGCCTCCGGCGCTGTTGAGGACGAACCAGGTATTGGTCGAGGGCCGGAAGACAGCGGCGTCCGCTTTCTGGTCGCCGTCGTAGTCGCCCGCTTGCGGAATGTCGCCGGTCGTGCCCCAATCGCTCGTGGTGACGGTGTTGGTTCCCGATTGCAGGATCCAGAAATCCGGCGAACCGGAAACCGCGACCGGCCGGAAGACAGCCGCGTCCGCTTTCCCGTCGCCGTCCCAGTCGGAGGGCGTGAGCGTGTCCGTGGCGATTCCGAAATTGACGACATTGTATCCGCTCGACGAGCGAAGCTGGTGCCAGTTGCCCTCTGAGCCTCGGAAGACGGCGACGTCCGTCTTTCCATCGCCGTCGAAATCGCCGCGCGAGCGGACCGTTTGGGTGACCGAACACGTGAAACTTCCGACGACGCGCACGTCGTCGATGTACCAGCCGGGATTCGCGCCGGACCCGACGGTATTGTCGTCGGCCCCGAAGCGGAACCGGAACTGAACGCTCTGGCCGGCGGCCGAGGCCGGCAACCGGATCGTCGCCGTCTGGAAGCCGCCCGAATTGCCGTTCCAAGCGGCGCGCCCGGCAAGCGGATTGTTTGTGCCGTTTCCGAGTGAGCCGTTGTAGCCGTTCGCGAGCGCGGCGCCGCCCGCGGCGATGATGTCCTGGAAAGCCCCGCCGGCGATGCTGATCTCAAGCGCTCCGCCGTCCCATCCGGGTTCGGTGTCGTAACGGTTCCGGAAACTGATGGTCGCGGCTGCGTTCGCGACCGCGACCGCCGGCGATGTCAGGTCCGTTCCGCCGCCGACCGTTGCCGGATTCGGCGCGAACGCGGCGTTCGGGGCCGATGTCGAATAATTCGTCGAATTCGTGAAGATCTGGCCGTTCTGAACGACCGCCGCGGTCCAGCCGACGGGGAATCCCGGCGCCGGGACGCCGTCGAAGTTCTCTGTCAGTGCGGTCACGGGCTGGCCGATGGCGATCGTGCGGGTGAAACCGGCCGCGCCGAGATTGCTGTTCACGTTCAGTGTCAGGCTGATCACGCTGCCGCAGGAAGTTCCCGCCGGCACCGGATATGAGACGTTCTGTGTTACGGTCTGCCCGCTCGCGATCGTTCCGTAATTCGCCGACCCGCCGCCGACGATCTGAAGGGTGACGCCGGTCGCCGAATTGCCGGTCTGGTTCGTCAGCGGGATCGCGATCGACAGCGTTTCGCCGGGTTCGGGGAATCCGTCGTTGTCTCCCGTCGCGTCCGATACGGTTATCGATGGGGACTGCACAAGGTTCGGCAGATCGAAGGCCTCGACCACCCGAGTGTCACCCGTGCCGGAGCCCGTCGCCACGACGACGGCGCTCGCGCCCATTCCGCGCAGGGCGAATCCGGCCCAAATGTCGGCGACATCCGCCGCGGCCTCAGGCGCCAGCGAACTCGCCTGTCCGGCAGCGATGATCGCGTCACGTTCTTGGAGGAATGTCGGCCCGAGCGGCGCGAGTTTCATTCCGTCAGTGACGAGTTGCAGCGCTTTGCGGTTGCCGGTCGCCCAACCGAGCCGCGTGACGAACTTCGCGCGCACTTCCCAAAGGGCCGAACTCCAAATCTCGCCGAGGTTATGGACCTGATCGGCCGTTGCGGAGCCGACCGGCCCGCGAACGAAAGCGCCATCGCCGATGTTGAGCTGCGTAGCGTCCGCGTCGGCAAAGGTCAGCGGATTGTGCGGCCGGTTGTTTGCGCCGCCGGTAAAAGCGATCACCGCCTTCGGAAATCGGCGGATGCCGTAGTAGAAGTTGTTCGTGAATCCGGCCTGGATCAGATAGGTGTCATATCCGCCGGCGGTGTAGATTCCGTTGATCGGATCCGTCGGTTCGCTAAGCAGCGCGTGCGCATAAAAATCGGACCAGCCTTCACCCATTCCGCGCGATATGTTCAGCGTCAATCCGGCGCTGTTTCCGTGAAGGCGGTTCGAAAGTCCGTGCGTGTGTTCGTGGATCACGACCTCGGCATCGAAATCGCCGTCGATATCGGGCGTCGGGCCGGTCCAGAGATACATCTGCATCCGGCCGCGCGTTCCGTCCGCCGGCGTCGAGAAGTTCGCGTTGTTCGTCCCCGAACAATCCTGAGCCTCGGCCGAGACGCGGTCAAGGCCATTGCCGCCGCGACCGAAGTTGTCCTGTTGGAAGTTGAACGCCTGCTCGGTGAAGCCGAGACGGTAAAGCTCGTCGTGGTACCAATTGTTGATGTAGAAAAGCTGCGTTACCGCGGCCCGCTGTGGGTCGTTCATGCCGTGCGGCTGGACGATCGACGCGCACGGCGTGACGACCTCGCCGGCCGGCGTCGGCGAATCGCCCGAGTTGGTGTTCGGGTTCAGCGGGCTCACGGGAAAATTGAAGGTCCGCGACGGATTGCCGGCGGCGCGACCGTTGACCGTATCGACGCCGTTGGTCGTGTCGCGATCGAGCCCCGCCTCGTTGGCGTTGCCGTCGGTCTCATTGCCGCCGTCCGTGATCCAGCCGTTGTTGTTGAACGAGTACGGCGCTTCGTTTCCGACCCGCGTTATCAGCGTCCGGGCGAGCGCCGCGCCCTGCGTGCCGTTCGGCGTCGTCGGACCGGGCGTCAGCGGAAACGGGTTGTCGGCGACGTTTATCATCGCGTTCGGATTTGCGTAAACGTTGAATGATGCCGGTTGCGTCTGATCTTCGGTGATGTTCTTGCGCCACAGCACCGTGCCCGTTTCGGCATCGACGATCACGTAGAACGCATTGACCGGCTGCCAGATCAGCACGCGCCAAGCGGCGCGCGCGACGCCGGGCTCGGTCGGGAAATACATCTTGTCGGCCGTCGTCGCCCAGTCGCCCGAACCGAACGTCGATCTCAGGCCGCTGTCCGAACGACGCTCAAGGTCCAGCTTCGCCGGATCGAGGGCGATGTTCAGCGCGGCGGCGCGGACCGCGTCGGCCGGATCGCGAAAGTCATCGGAAAGCGTCGACGGATCGAGCCCCGGCGCGAGATTGTTGATCACGCGCACGATCTCGCGCGATCGCGTGAAGCCGGCCTTGATCTCGCCGCGGAAGACCGGAACGCCGTTGATCCGTTGTTCAAGGTGCGCGAACCCGAGATTCCCGTCGGGATTCACGTAATCGGCGGTCACGATCAATCCGGCCGCCTGATCGGGGCCGACGCCGATCAGACTCGCGTTCTCGGATACGAAACGGCGCAGGATCTCGGACCGCTTGTCCGATGCCGGCGCCGTGAGGAAATTCCTGCCTGCCAACGCATCCGGCGCGATCACTTCCGGCGTTTTGATGTCTTGGTTGTATTCGACCTTGAGCGCCGGCACGCGGCGACGCAACGCTGTCTCGCCGGCGACGAACCCTTCGCGCAGATCGGCGACGCGCGCGGCATCGGTTCGCGCTGCTTCGCGGAACGCGCGCAGATCTCCGGCCGCTGCCTTATCGGTCCTGATGTCGTAATTCTCGAGCCCCGGTATGTGACTCTCGGTCCTTTTGAGAAGCGGGCCCGATCGGAATTCCGCCGCCGAACCGAATCGCCCCGGAACAATGGATACGGTCGCGATCGAAGCGACGGCGATGAATGTCAAAAGCAAAGGGTTTCGCGCGGTTTTCATAATTCTGCTCTTTCGGGTCCGCTCGGACGCATCACGCCGGAGAGGAAAGTTACGCAGCTTTCTGCTACGATTGTGGTCAATAAAATAGCGACGCCGGACAATGTTCACAAGAATCTTCGGAAGTGTCAATCTTCGGCCCGATCGACCTCAAACTGAATCAAAATGGAGAACGAATTCATTCAACGGATATTCGGCGCCGACGGGTTGATCGCGCGCAACCACCGCCAATACGAACAACGCGAGGGCCAGATCAAGATGGCCGAGGCGGTGGCGCGCGCGTTTGAAAAGAAGAACCACCTGATCGTCGAGGCGGGCACCGGTACCGGGAAGACGCTCGCGTATCTCGTGCCGGCGATCGCGGCCGCGCTTGCCTCGGGAGAGCGGATCATCGTCTCGACCGGAACGAAGAACCTTCAGGAACAGCTGATGGAAAAGGACATCCCGTTCCTGCAGCGCGTTCTGCCGAAGAAGTTTACCGCCGCGTATATGAAGGGACGCGGCAATTACGCCTGTCTGCAGAAGATCAAAAAGGCAGAGGCCCAGCCGATCCTTGACGGGCTTGACGAACTCGATCATTTCGAGACGGTCCGCCAGTGGTCGGGCGAGTCCGAGACCGGGGACCGAGCCGAGTTGATCGATCTCCCGGAGAACATCGGATTCTGGAACCGGATCAACGCGCGGGGCGAAACCTGCCTCGGCCAGCAATGCGCGGATTTCGAGCCTTGTTTCATCACGCGCATGCGCTCGCGCGCTGAAGCCGCCGACATCGTCATCGTCAATCACCATCTTTTCTTCGCCGATCTCAATATCCGCGGAAACCAATACGGCCGGGTGCTTCCGGATTACGGGGCCGTGATCTTCGACGAGGCGCATCTGATCGAGGATGTCGCGGCCGAGTACTTCGGTTTCCAGGTCTCGAGCTATCAGATCGACGAGCTGGTCCGCGATGTCGATCAGTTGCCGGTCACCGATGCCGTCGCGACGCGCGATCTGACCAAGATCGCGGCACGGCTCGCTACCTTCGCCGATCAGTTCTGGATCCGATTCACCCAGACTCGCGCGCAAGAGGGAAGATTCCCGCTCTCGACCGAAATGTTCGCGCAGCAGCTGCGGTCGGGCGAGATCGAACCGACGCCGCTCGGCGAGGCGTTCTTCGAACTCGAAAAGGTGCTCGGACGGCTCGAAAGCGCGATCGACGTCCTTTCGGACAAAGCGACCGAGGCCGAGAATCTTCTGCGCCGCGTCCGACAGGCGAAGTTCGATCTCGACTTCATCGTCACGCAGGCGGAAAAGAACTATGTTTACTGGATCGAGAAGCGGGGCCGCGGATCGTATCTGCGGGCGTCGCCGATCGACGTTTCCGCCCTGCTCCAGGAGAAACTTTTTGAAAAGACCGACACGGTCGTGCTGACGAGCGCGACGCTTTCGACGAACGGTCGGTTCGATTTCATACGCGAACGGCTCGGGCTCGACGGCTCGCGGACCGACACTCTGCTCGCGCCGTCGTCGTTCGATTACGAAAAGCAGGCGATAATCTATATTCCGCGGGCGATGCCCGATCCGCGTTCGGCCGAGTACAGCCAGATGGCGGCGGCCGAGATCGTCAAACTGCTGTCGATCACGCGGGGCCACGCGTTCGTGCTCTGCACCAGCAATTATGCGATGAACGCGCTGTACGAGTTCGTGTCGGCGCGGATCAGCTATCCGTGTTTCGTGCAGGGATCGATGTCGAAGGCGGGTATCCTCGAGCGCTTCCGCGCGACGCCGAACGCGGTGCTGTTCGCGACCTCGAGTTTCTGGCAGGGCGTTGATGTCCAGGGCGATCAGCTTTCGTGCGTGATCATCGACAAGCTTCCTTTCGCGGTCCCGACCGATCCGATCGTCGCCGCCCGGACCAAGTTCATCGACGACAACGGGGGACGTTCTTTCTTTGAGTATTCGGTCCCGCAGGCGATCATTACGCTGAAACAGGGAATCGGGCGGTTGATCCGCAGTCGGACCGACCGCGGCGTGATCGCCTTGCTCGACGCGCGGCTGAGAAGCAAATCCTATGGCCGCGATTTTCTCAATTCGCTGCCGCGGACTCGGATCACGTCGGATCTGGGGGAAGTCGCCAAGGTCTTCGATTGATTCCGATGAACGTCGCCCGGACAAACTGGGACCGGGCCGGTGACGGGCGATCGGCCTTTCCTTTCCGGACCCAACGCGATCGATGGTTTGCTTCCTGCCGAATCAGGTGGTTAGAATCATCCCATAGACTATGCCTTCATTCTACGAAGTGATGATCGAACGCAACTTCTCGTCGGCGCACCAGCTGCGCGGATACAAGGGCAAGTGCGAGAACCTTCACGGCCACAACTACAAGATCGAGATCTACGCCCGCGGGTCGGAGCTCAACAACATCGGCCTGCTGATCGATTTCGGCGATCTGAAGGATGCGGCCGACGAGATCGTGCGCTATCTCGATCACCGGAATCTGAACGAACTTCCGCCGTTCGACGAGGAACTGAATCCCTCGGCCGAAAACCTCGCGGCCTACATTTGCGAATACCTCAACTCGCGGGTCGGCGACGAACGCGTCCGCGTCTATAAAGTCCGGTGCTACGAGACCCCGACGAGCATCGCGACCTTCTGTATCGACTGATAAGTTGAATCTGATTGGAGATTGGCGGGCGCAAGCAACCCTTCCTGAACGGGAATGTGAATCGAGTCGAGTCGGGTCAGATTCCCAAATCCCAAGTCCCAAATCCAGATTCCAGGATTCCAGATTCCAAGATTCCAGATTCCACATTTCAGGATTCAAACGAAATCCACAAATCGTGGCCTGAAGTGTTCTTCGTGTCACCTTGGTGCCGCTTCGTGGATGTCAGCGTTTTTCACCCACGAAGCAACACGAACCGGAAACGAACGGTCGGTGGTTCGGGTTTTTCAAAGGACCCGGTTCCAGATGCCAAGATTCCAAGATTCCAGATTCCACATTTCAGGATTCAAACGAAATCCACAAATCGTGGCCTGAAGTGTTCTTCGTGTCACCTTGGTGCCGCTTCGTGGATGTCAGCGTTTTTCACCCACGAAGCAACACGAACCGGAAACGAACGGTCGGTGG
>CAZARD010000107.1:0-15284 GCA_964487505.1 uncultured Blastocatellaceae bacterium
TGCACTTTGCACTTTGCACTTTGCACTTTGCACTTTGCACTTTGCACTTTGCACTGCACTCAAAACCTATGTTCAAAAAAATCCTAATTGCCAATCGCGGCGAGATCGCCTGTCGGGTGATCAGGGCGTGCCGCGAAATGAAGATCAAGACGGTCGCGGTCTATTCCGATGCGGACCGCAACGCGCTTCACGTACGGATGGCCGACGAGGCCTACAACATCGGGCCGCCGCCTTCGTCCGAAAGCTATCTGCGCGGAGACAAGATTCTCGAAGTTGCGAAGATGGCGGGAGCCGAGGCGATCCATCCGGGATACGGCTTTCTTTCGGAAAACTCCAACTTCGTGCGTCAGGTGACCGACGCCGGGCTTGAGTTCATCGGTCCGTCGCCGCATGCGATGGAAGCGATGGGCGGCAAGATGTCGGCCCGAAAGATCGCTATCGAGGCCGGGGTTCCCGTTGTTCCCGGAACGACGGAGCCGGTCAATGACGCCGACGAAGCGCTGCGCGTCGCGCGCGAGGTCGGGTTTCCGGTGATGCTGAAGGCGTCGGCCGGCGGCGGCGGCAAAGGAATGCGCCTCGTCGAACGCGAAGAGGACCTCAAGAACGCCCTTGCCGCCGCTCAGAGCGAGGCGATGGCCAGTTTCGGAGACGATGCGGTCTACATTGAAAAGGGCGTGGTCCGCCCGCGTCATATCGAGATTCAGGTCTTTGGCGACAAGCACGGAAACTATGTCCATCTCGGCGAGCGCGAATGCTCGATCCAGAGACGGCATCAAAAGGTGATCGAGGAATGCCCGTCGCCAATTAATTCCGCCGAACTGCGCGCGCAAATGGGCGAATGCGCGGTAATGGTCGCCCGGGCGGTCGATTACGTCGGTGCCGGAACCGTCGAGTTTCTTGTCTCCGACGTCGACAAATCGTTCTATTTCCTTGAGATGAACACGCGTCTTCAGGTCGAGCACCCGGTGACGGAATTGGTCACGGGCTTCGACCTCGTGCGCGAACAGATCAACGTCTCGCGGGGCGAAAAGCTCTCGTTCTCGCAGGAAGACGTTGTGATGAACGGCCACGCGATCGAATGCCGCGTTTACGCCGAAGATCCCGATACCAATTTCCTGCCTTCGCCGGGAACGATAACCCGGCTGAAACTGCCCGCGGGAAGCGGTGTGCGCGACGACGGCGGCATCTACGAGGGCGCGGAGATCTCGATCTACTACGATCCTATGATCTCGAAATTCGCGACCCACGGCCGCGACCGCGCCGAAGCGATCGACCGGATGCGCCGCGCGCTCGCGGAATATCACGTCGGCGGGATCAAGACGACGCTTCCGTTCTTCCGCGATGTCGTCGAAGACGAAGAGTTCATTGCCGGCAAACTCGACACGGGATTCATCCCGCGTTTCAAGGAACGGCATTCAAAGCGCGAGATCGAAACGGTCGAGCGCGACCTGGCTCTGGTCGCGGCCGCGCTCGCGCAGTCCGGCAAGGCGAAATCGGCGGCCAGCAATTCCAACGGTGATCACAACGGCGCTTCGAAATGGCTTATGGCGGGCCGCATAGTAGCGCTCAGCGGACGGTTCTGATGACTCAAGAATTCTTAGAGCAGCTTATGGGGAAGCGGATCGACGTTTCCTGCGGATCGGCGGCGGCCTTTCGGGGCGACGTCGTGGATGTGAAGGACGGCGTGCTTTTTCTTCGGGATGAGGACGACCGGGTCGCGTACGTCGCGATCGACAAGATCGCGATCATATCCGAGGTCAAGGAGCATTCGTCGCGACCGGGCTTTGTCATTTGAGCGCCGGGACCGATAAATACGAAAAGGCCCGAAGCCGTTGAGCTTCGGGCCTTTTCGCCAACAATCTGATCCGCGGGCGGGCTTCGCAAACGGATTCTTAGTTGACAGGAACCCGGCGGAATCCGACGATCCGTTTTTCCCAATAACCGGCGAATTTCGAATAGGTGATGCCTTTGCTCGATGAAGCGTGATAAAAGCCGTTCTCGTCGGCGACGATACCAACGTGGCCAAGCTTGTTGAAGAAGACAAGCGTGCCGAACTTGTAACGGTCATCTCCCGATACCGGTTCGAAGGTCGCCCAATAGCTACGGGCGCTGGAACGCTCGAAATAGACACCGGCCTCGTTGAAGACGCTCCAGACAAAGCCTGAACAATCATAGCGGTTCGGTCCGGTCGTGCCGAGGCGGTACGGGATTCCATATTTCGCACGGATCGACGCGAGCATGTTCGAAACGATGCTTCCGCGGTACGGGGAAACGGTGTTGGAAACCTCCATCAACGGGCGCGAGTCTCCGGTCTTCTTGACCGCCGGCTGGCTCGGTTGCTGACGCCCCACGACGACGACCTCGTTCGTCAGAACGGGACGGCTGCTTGACGGGGTCGTGACGACGGTGCGATTGACGCTCGGGTTCGAGGTCGGCCGGCTGTCGACCGATCTGACGACGCGCGGCCGTTGTTCCTGCGCGCGGGTCGCGTGGGCGGCAAAAAGCGCGCACAGCACGAGACAGACGGCGGCGACAGGCTGTTTGAATGATCTCATCAAAAAAAATACTCCAAAATTTGTTGTGGGACTATGGGGAATCGAAGTCTTGATTCCGCCCGCGAACCGAAAAATCAAAGTTTCGATACTCTATTGAGTTTATCGGAAAACAATCAGTTGAAAGTTGTTATTGGTTTTTTCGGTTTGCTGATGAAATTGTCGCTGAAAAGAACGGAAAACGCAAACGCCGCAACCATTATAGCAGAACCGATGCGGCTTCGGATCTCTTTTTTGTTGCGTGCGCTGCGTATCAGGTTGCCGGAAAAAATGCCGGATTCCCGTCGTCGGGTCGTGGGTCTACCGATCTTCGATCGACCCCGCCGCCCGTCCTCTCCGCCTTCGCTGTCGCTTCCGATTGTCTTGTATGCCTTTCAAAAGTCCCAATCGGTCGTCCGTTCCAAAGAAAAAACGAGCCCGGAAACGACCGGGCCCGAAAGGATACAGCGGAGAGCAAAAACTAAGCGGACTAAGCAGAAAACGACGTTCCGCAACCGCAACCGCCGGTCGCGTTGGGGTTCTCGAACGTGAAGCCCGATCCCATCATGTTTGACGTGTAGTCGATCGTGATCCCGTTCAGATACTGCGCCGAGAACATATCGACGAACATCTTGACGCCATCCTTGTCGAGAATGAAGTCGCCCTGCCGCGATTCCTCTTCGATGTTCAGGCTGTACTGAAATCCTGAACAACCGCCAGGCACGACGCGGACGCGGAGTCCCGCCGTTTCAGGAAGGTCATCCTCGCCGGCAAGGAACTTCTTGATCTCTTCGATCGCCGACGGAGTGACGTTCATTTCGACATTCGGTGCTGCAACTGCTGACATATGATTCTTGATTATCTCCTGTTGTGCCGGGCCTTGCCCGAATCTTTACTTAAATGTCAATTTTACGTATCGCGTTTCAATTTTACAAGTCCCACGAAAGCAGAAGCCAAAAAAAACCGGAAACTACCCTTAAATCGACCGCACGCGATATCCTCACTGCGCCTTAGAGATGATCACGAGTTCGGGCTTCATCGCCTCGATCGAGACCTGGCGCGCGACTTCCTCGGCCGTCTTGCGAAACGCCTTGGCCTGCGGCGAATCAGGGTCGCTGACGACGACCGGCGTCCCTTGGTCGCCGGCTTCGCGGACCTCGATCCCAAGCGGGACCTCGCCAAGGAACGGAACGCCCATCTCATCGGCGAAGTTGCTGCCGCCGCCGCGGCCGAAGATGTCGTAGCGCTTCTCGGGCATATCGGGCGGCACGAAAAACGACATATTCTCGATGATCCCGATCACCGGGACCGCGACGGTCTCGAACATCTTGAGCGCTCGCCTGACGTCCGCGAGCGAGACAAGTTGCGGGGTCGTCACGAGGACCGCGCCCTGAACCGGCACGAGCTGCGCGAGCG
Organism: uncultured Blastocatellaceae bacterium; assembly: GCA_964487505.1. Taxonomy (GTDB): domain Bacteria; phylum Acidobacteriota; class Blastocatellia; order Pyrinomonadales; family Pyrinomonadaceae; genus JAFDVJ01. The sequence goes on from CAZARD010000107.1 coordinate 3,948, forward strand.
AAAGCTGAACATCGCCCGTTCCCGGCGGCATATCGACGATCAGATAATCAAGTTCGCCCCAATTGACGTCAGTCAGGAACTGCCGCACGATGCCGTGGAGCATCGGCCCCCGCAAGATCATCGGCTTGTCCGGAGGCGCGAGAAGCGCCATCGAGATCATCTTCACGCCGTGGGCGTTGATCGGAAGGATCTTGCCGTTCTCGACGACCGGTTGCTTGTGCGCCGCGCCGAGCATCAGCGGAACATTCGGACCGTAGACGTCGGCATCCATCAGGCCGACCTTCGCGCCGTCAAGCGCGAGCGAGACCGCGAGATTCACGGCGACGGTCGATTTTCCGACGCCGCCCTTTCCGCTCGAAACCGCGATGATGTTCCGAACGTTCGGGATCGCCTGATTGCCCGCGATCCCGCGGCCTTTGGGAACCTCGGCGTCCATCGTCACCGAGACGTTGGCAACGCCCTCGATCGCGCCGACCAAGGCTTTCGCCTCGTTCTCGAACGCTTCCTTGACCGGACACGCCGGAGTCGTCAACACGATACGGAACGAAACGTTCCCGCCATCGATCTTCAGGTCCTTGATGAAGTCGAGCGTGACGATGTCCTTCCCAAGGTCAGGATCCTTGATGTTCCGCAACGCATCCAATACCGCTTGTTCTGTGATCTGCCCCATATGGTAAATATTTCTCCGATTTAATAAAATTCAATCTTACAAAATTTGCCGCGCGATGAACAAAGACCGCAAACTGAAACTCTTTTTGGAACTCGCCGCCGAAGCGCGCGGATGTTCGGTCTGTGAAAGGATGCAGGAGCGCACTGCGGTGCTCAGCGAACTGAACGGAACCGTTCATCCGAAGGTTCTTTTCATCGCCGAGGCCCCGGGCCGGCAGGGAGCGGACCGGACGCGAAGGCCGTTCTGGGGCGACAAATCGGGCGAGAACTTTCAGGTCCTGCTCGATTCGATCGGCCTGCGCCGCGACGAGATCTTCATCACGAATGCCGTGATGTGCAGTCCGCGGAGCGAGACCGGCGCCAACCGCCGGCCCACGCGCGGCGAAATGAAGAACTGTTCGGAATTTCTGAAAAGGCAGATCGATCTGATCGATCCGAAGATCGTCGCAACGCTCGGTTCGGTCGCGCTCGACGCGGTGAAACTCGTCGCGCCGCACGATCTGGCGCTTCGCGACGCCGCGGCGCGGGCCACCGATTGGTACGGCCGCAAGATCTACCCGCTTTATCATCCGAGCCCGCAGGTGATCATCACCGTTCGCAGCCTTGACCGCCAGATCGAAGATTTCGCCGGTTTGCGTTCGGCGATCGATCTTGCAGAATAGAATCACGATGAATCTTGAAGTTTACAATCGGGTCAGCGGCGGAAGCGGTGGCCGGATCGGACGGGATCGCGGCCTGATCGCCGTTTGGGGCAGGGAAGCCGTCCAATTCCTGAACGGGATGATCACCAACGACATCGCCAAACTTCCGGACGGTGCGCAGATGTCGGCGGCGTTCCCGAACGCGCAGGGCCGGTTGCTCGCGATCGTCCGCGTCGCGCGCGACGGCGACCGGTTTCTTTTCGAGACCGAGGCCGCGACCCGCGAAAAAGTGTTCCAGAATCTGTTCCGATTCACGTTTGCCGGCGATTTCTTTGCCGAGGATCTTTCGGAATCATACGAATGCGTGTCCATCGTAAATCCGGCCGGACCGCTTCCCTCGGTCTCGTTCGACGGGCCGGGAATCGCGGATTGTTTCGTGCCGGTCGGTTCGCCGTTTGACGCCGGCGACGCGGAGGAACTCGATGCCGAGACGTTCGAAGTCCTTCGCATCGAACGCGGGATTCCGGTCTTCGGCGTCGATTGCGACGAAACGACGATCGTTCCGGAACTGGGGGATGACGGGATCATCAGCTACAACAAAGGCTGTTACATCGGTCAGGAGATAATCGCGCGGATCCATTTCCGCGGCCACGTCGCGAAACGGCTCGCAGGTCTCGCCTTCGAGGGTCGGCAAACTGAGATCGTCGGCGGAAGCGAGCTTCTGACTCCCGAAGGAAAGAACGCGGGCCGCGTGACGTCGGTGACCTACTCGCCGCGGCTCGGCAGGACGATCGCGCTCGGGTACGTCCGCTACGAACATCTGGCCGGAGGGACACGGCTCGCTTGCGCAGGCGCGGACTGCACCGTGACGCCGCTGCCGTTCGTTTGATCGCGACCGAGCCGGCCGCGGTCGCCGAAATTCTATCGCTGCCGGGCGCCGGCCCGAGCGGCGACCCTCTCGTAGATATCATCGAGTCGTTCGATGTATCGATCAAGGCCGAACCGTTCGGCGACCGTCCGCCGCGCTTCGGCCCTGAGTTCTTCCAATCGGTCGGATCGCTCGAGAATGTCGCCCAGGCGTTCGGCGAGTTGGGCGACGTTGCCGGGTTCTATCAGGAATCCGTTGACGCCGTCGACGATCACCGCTCCGGTCGATGCCATTTCAGAGACGATGACGACGCATCGCGCCGCCATCGCTTCGAGCATTGCCATCGGAAGACCCTCGCCGTATCTGGACGGCAACACGAAGATGTCGGCCGCCGCCAGTTCAGCCTTCTTTTCCTCGCCCGCGATCACGCCGCCGAAATGAAAGCGATCGCCGAGTATCTCGGACATCGATTCAACGAACCCGATTTCCTTTTCCCCGGCACCGAACGCCCGAAACGTGAAACCCGCTTTTTCGGCCGAGATCCGTCTGACCGCCTCCACGATGTCGTCGAGGCCTTTCGACTCGTGAAGCCGGCCGAGGAAAAGGACCGATCCTCGCGTCTTCACGGATTCGGATATGTCAGGCAGATCGATGGCGTTTTCGAGTACCGTTACGTGCAGATCAGGCCAACGTCGCGCGATGATCTCGTGTTCCAATCGGCTCAAAACCACGATCTCGTCCGCCGCCCGGAGCATCCTTTCGGCGAGCGCCTTGAACGATCGGCTCTCAAATTCCCGCGCAAGAAATTTCCCGCCGTGGACGTGCAGCACGACCGGAACGCCAGCCGACCGGGCCGCCGCCGCAAGCGCGAGGTCCCGCACGATCGACAGCGGATTGAGCGCGGTGTTGATATGCGCGATCCGGATGCTATCGCGGGTGAGCGCCTGCCGGAACTTGACCGGAAGCGCCGTTTGCCGCAGCGCCCAGCCGGCGGATCGCTTCTCGCCGTCGCGCAGTCCTGCCTCAAAGTGACGATAGTCCTGCTTTCCGCGCGCGATGATTTGCCGGACGACGGTCGAGATGCCGCTGACGTGCAGTTTTTCGTCAAGGCTCGGGGCGGTGATCAGGATCTTCATCGGTTCTGCGAATTCCGTCGGCAAGCGAATGAGAATATCGCAATCCGAAGGACGGTTGCAATCGAGGCCCCGGCGAGAAAAGCGGCAATTGAGCCGTTCGCCTTGAAAAGCTTCGCCGGAACACGGAAAATTGAGATTCTTGGTTATGGACGATTCAATCATCAACGAGGGCGGTCTCGACATCGATCTGCCGAATGCGCGGCTCGCGTACACGATCATCCAATCGCTGCTCGACAACCACGAGGCGATCAGCGATCTGCTCGCCGTGATGGCCCACGCGCTCGACGAGGACGTGGCGAAGGCTCTGACGAACACCACGGAATGGGAAAAGTATCTCGAAGCGAAACGCGGGCTTGAGAATACGAAGATTCAAATCGAGAGGTTTACGGTTGAGTTGCAGAAGCTTGAAATAGCTTCCCCGGCAGAGTAGTCTGGTTCGGCACGGCACCTGGATGGCGTCGTTGACGGAGGTTGTGTGTTGCGTCTTGAACTCGCTCTTATCATTTTGCTCGCTGTTTTTCCGATGGTCGCGCCGGCCCAGTGGTACGGCCCACTGAACGAATCAACCAAGATCGACGAGTTCGGAAGGTTGCCGGACTGTGAGCTCAAGTCACGTGTCGATGCGCTTTTCATTTCGATGGGCAACAACGAGGGCTCCCGGGGTTACGTCATAATCTATCGCGGTGCCACGGCCCCAGCCTCGGAGCGCGACGAATTGGCCTTCGGTACGATGAAGCGCCGGTTCGAAAGCTTCATCGCATTTCGCAAATACGATCCCGCGATGGTTGAGTTTATCGACGGCGGCTTCCGTGATTATGGCGGTCTCGTTGTTGAGTTCTTTCTCGTCCCGGCGAACGGCGTACTTCCGGCACCCACCGATACGGTGGAACAACCAGTACTTTCGCTCGACACGACTTTTATCGCAGAAACGGGATGGATTTGGTTCGAGGATGCGCGGATCGTGAAGGACGAACCTGAAATTGTCGAGGAGTACGAAGTTACGCCTCCCGATCCGGACACGGTTGATGAATACCCCGCGGAAACGGAAATTGGTGAGACGGAACCCGCTTACGATGAAGAATCCGGGTACACAGAACAGGAACGAGAGTCTATTGAGCCCGGCACGCCGGAGTATGACGAGTCTCAGCGTGCCGAATTCTGGGAAAAGCTGCTCAAGGCGAATTCCGACGCGCGCGGCACCATCGTTTTTTATGCCGACGACCAAGAATACGATCTCAGTATCGCAAAGTCGCTGATTGAAGACTGGTTACGAAGAACAGCAAAGAACTCAGGATTGGACCTGACCCGGGTCGCTGTCGTTTATGGCGGTTATCGGGAGTCGTTGAAGGCCGAATTCTGGTTTGTCCCCAAACGCGGCGAAGCCGTCATCCCAAAACCGGACGCACGACCGCTTGCCGAACCCGCGAAATCAGTTGCCCTTGTAGGAAGATCTTAGGATTATGCTCGATCTGTTGATTATTGGCGCCGGACCTGCCGGGATATCAGCCGCCTACGAAGCACAGAAGGCGAATCTCGATTATCTCGTCATTGAGAAACACCTGATCGGAAGCACGATCTACAAGTACCCGATCGGGCTGACCGTTTTCTCGACCGTAAATGAGCTTGAACTCGTCGAGGGCACGCTTCACCCGGCGCGGGAAAAGCCGACACGCGAGGAACTTCTCTCCTATTACACCAGATTCGTGCTTGAACACGGCCTGAACGTCCGCACCGAGGAAGAGGTGCTCAAAGTCGAAAAGGCGGCCGAAAGGCATTTCGTCACTACGACCTCGAAGGGAACCTACGAATCCCGCGCCGTGCTTTTTGCGATCGGCGCGATGGATCACGTCCGGCGCCTGAATGTTCCGGGCGAGGACCTGCCGAAAGTGCATCATCTCTTCCGTGAGACCTACCCTTACGTGCGCAAGCACGCGATGGTCATTGGCGGCGGGAATTCGGCGGGCGAAGCGGCATTGTTCCTCGCGCAGGAAGGCGCGCACGCGATACTCGCGATCTTCCGTGCCGATTGGGAGAGCACGGACCCGAAACAGGGGTGCATCAAGTATTGGGTGAAACAGCCGCTTGAAGACGAGCTTTCAAAGGAATGCCTGAACGTCTATTTCCTGAAACGCGTCGTTGAGATCCGCGAGAATGACATTGTGCTCGAAAGCGAGGACGGGCAGATCGAATCGTTCCCGAACGACGTCGTTTTTGTGCTCATTGGAGCCGATGCCGAACTCGGGTTGCTGAAACAACTCGGCGTGGCGACGCGTCCCGGAAAATACGGCGAGGTCCCGGTCTACGATGAAGAGACGTTCGAGACGAACGTGGCGGGAGTCTATGTCGTCGGCCACTTTACCGAGGCCCGGCATATCGCGGGCGCGATCCAGACCCCGCGGACGATGATCCCGAAGTTGGCGGCTTCGCTCAAGAACTGACATTCTCAGGTTGTGACATTGATCTCTATCCAGCGACTCCGTTGGTTTTTCGGTGGGGATCCGTTCGGCGCGATCGTCGTACGTTGGGACGACCCGGCAATTCCGCCGCCTGACAAGGATAGGGCACGATAACTGATGACACGCCCGTTGGTTCGCTTGCGCGGCGCGTACAGACGGTTTGCGGCGCAGTCCTCGATTGCCTCCGGGCGCTAGCGTCGGGCCGGAAATCCGTCGGTCGACCGGAACCGAGGCGGGCCGTTTGAATCCTCGAAGGCGGACGCGATAACATCAGGGTTTCCCTTTATGAGTATCGAAAAAGCCTCCGAGATCCTGAGATCCAAGTTCGGTTACGACGAATTCCGGCTTGACCAGCAGGCCGTGATCGAGACCGTTCTCGCGGGCGAGGATTGCGTGGTGCTGATGCCGACCGGCGGTGGAAAATCGCTCTGCTACCAGATCCCGGCGCTGATCCTTGACGGCTTGACGCTCGTCGTCTCGCCGCTCATCGCGCTGATGAAGGACCAGGTGGATTCGTTGCGTTCGAACGGGATCGAGGCGGAGTTCTTGAACTCGACGCTCACCGGACGCGAACAGACGGAGGTTTTCAGGAAGGTCCGTGCCGGGATCACGAAGATTCTGTACGTCGCCCCGGAGAGGCTTCTTCAATCGGGCGATCTCTTTCTCGAATTCCTGCGGCAGATAGAGCCGGCGCTTTTCGCGATCGACGAGGCGCACTGCATCTCAAGCTGGGGACACGATTTCCGTCCCGATTACATACAACTCGGCAAACTCAAGTCGAATTTTCCGGATGTCCCGGTCATCGCGCTGACCGCGACCGCCGACAAACTGGTCCGGCAAGATATCTCCGAACGGCTCAATATCCCGCGGGCGAAGCTCTTCGTTTCGAGTTTCAACCGGCCCAACATCTTCTATCGAGTCGAGCCGAAGCGCGATCGGTTCGATCAGTTGCTTGAGTTTCTCGAGCCGCGTCGAGCCGAAAGCGGGATCGTGTATTGTTTGAGCCGGGCAGCGGTCGATTCGCTCGCCGAGGACCTTCGCGACGAGGGTTTTTCCGCCGTTCCATATCACGCGGGGCTCGACAAGGAAACGCGCGAACGGCATCAGGAGCTGTTCGTCAACGACGAGGTGAAGATCGTCGTCGCGACGATCGCGTTCGGGATGGGCATCGACAAATCGAACGTCCGCTTCGTCGTCCATTGCGACCTTCCGAAGAACATCGAAAGCTATTATCAGGAAACGGGACGCGCCGGGCGGGACGGACTGCCGAGCGATGCATTGCTTTTCTTCAGTTGGGCGGACGTCTCCAAACTCAGATCGTTCGCGGAGGTCGAAGGCAATCTGCAGCAGACCGAGATAATGCTTCGAAAGCTGAAGCGAATGGGCGAATACGGCGATCTGAGGACGTGCCGGCGACGCTTTCTGCTGGCGTATTTTGATGAGATCCTCGCCGAGAACTGCGGCCATTGCGACAATTGTCTGAAGAAGTTCGATCGTTTCGACGGGACGATCATCGCGCAGAAGGCCCTCAGCGCGGTCGCGCGGACCGGCGAGCGTATGGGCGCGAACTACATCGTCGATTTCCTGCGCGGCTCGAAATCGCAGAAGATCTGGGACTCGCACAAGAATCTGAAGACCTACGGTGTCGGCGCCGATCTGAGCCGCGATGAATGGTTCGATTACATCGGCGAGCTTGTCATCCAGGGATATCTCAGAAAGACCGAGGACCAGTTCCCGGTGCTGAAACTGACGGAACTGAGCCGCGGCGTGCTGCGCGGCGAAACGAGCGTCGAACTGATCAAATCGACGAAGCTCGAATCGTTCGACGAGGAGATCGTCAAGCCCGACTACGACAAGGGGCTATTTGAAGAACTGCGGTCGCTTCGCGCGTCATTCGCCCGTGAGCGTGGCGTTCCGCCGTACATCGTGTTCTCCGACGCGACGCTCGTCGAAATGGCTACGTTCCGGCCGTTCGAGATCAGCGAACTGCGTTTGATATCGGGCGTCGGCGATATGAAACTCGATCTGTACGGCATCGATTTCATCGACGCGATCCGGGAATACTGCGATCTTCACGGCCTCGAAACGCGGATCGGGCTCAAGCGCCCGAGGCGCGGCCGGTCGCGAAAATGAAAAGGTCCCGCGAGCGATTCGCGGGACCTTTCCTCATTGAAGATTCAAATCTTACTGCTGATCTTTCTTCTTCATCTTCACGACGACCGTCGCCGGGCCGTTCTTGAATTTTTCGCCGATGTTCGCGGGATTCACTTCGTAGCTCGAGATCTCGGTCGACTCGTCGGCCGCGCCGGCGATGGTCTGAGTCCATTTGAACGGCAGCTGAAGGCCGCCGACCGGGCGGTAGTCGGAGTATTTGATTTGGATCTCGGCCATCTCCGGTTCGGCCATCCGGCGTTCAAAGACCTTCATTTCTTCCTTGTTGGGAACTCCGTCGGCCGCTTTCCGGAAGACCATGATCATCGGCTTGTGGCCCTGGAACGAGAGCATCCGCGGGAGACTTGTCGCCCGGTCGATGAAGAGCTTGAGCTTGCCTTCGCCGACCGTCGCGTCGATAACGTCGCACGATGCGCCGTCGACGTTTCCCTCCCCTGCGTATGTGTAACTGACGTCAAGACCCTGCGGAGCGGTCAAAAGCAGCGCGAGCGTGGTTTTGAACAGCTCGAGCGGGTGCTCTGCAACGCGACCGACTTTGTTCTCGGAGATCACTACCTTTCTGTCGTTCTCGTTGACGCCGTCAACGGGTTTGTCGGCTTTGACGATGACTAGTGTCTTGCCGTCTTCGGTTCTGACCGTGCTTTTCTCAACGTCTCCCGTTCTGAGGATCATCGGTTTCACGTCCTCGGTGACGATCTCTTCGGTTCCATCCTTCTTTTTGATCACGACGCGCTTGACGGCGTTTCCATCCTCGTTTGTCCATTGAACGTTCTGGCCGTCCCCCTTTCCGGTGACGATCACATCAACGTTTCGCTCGACGATCCTGTCAGCGCCGTCGGGCGAACCGAATCGGAGCGACTTGCTCATCTTGCCCGGCAACTCGAAATTGATCTCGACCTCGCCCTGTTCCGTGCGTTCGGCACCGTCGAACGAGAACTGCTTTGTCGTTTTGCCGATGATCGTCATGCTGCGGACGTTGTTGATCTCCGCGTCCCCGCCGATCGCCATACGGGCGCGCTGCAGGATCGCCAGCGCCTTGTCGTCCGAGCGGAACTTCGCGCCGACGTGTTCGACGAGACCGCCTATGCCGATGAATAGCAGCGTTGCAACCAAAACCAAACCGGTAAATCTTCTCATTGTCTTTCTCCTTTTTCTGTCGTTGATTATTGCATTTAGTCGTGACGGTTCCAACCTTGGTCCGTGCCGACAGTTTGCATTCTGACAGACAAGATCGAGCCGTTGGTTAAGATGGCGCAAAGAAATTGTTAAGAATGTAAAATGATCTGTAAAGTCATTGATTGTTACCTGCCGGGCGTTCGATAATGCGGTTCGGCGACCTTTTATGGAACGTTCGACGACATCGGTAATCATAATCGCCGCGATGGTTGGCCTTCTCGTCGCGCTCGGCGTGCTTCAGTTTGTTTGGCTCGAGCAGGTGTCCGACGGTGAACTGGCACGGCTTCGTTCGCGGGCCGAGGGCGACAGCCGTCGATTCGCAGATGACTTCAACCGCGAAATACAGATCGCGTATTTCAATTTCCAGCTTCCGGCGGATGCGTGGCGCTCGGCGGATCGCGCGGAATTCGTGCAGCGGTATGATTTCTGGAAGGAACGAAGCGCGTATCCGACCTTGATCCGCAGTCTGACCTATGCCGATTTCGCATCGGGAAAGTTCGAGCGGTTCGATCCGGCCGCGCGTACGTTTTCGGATTCCGGGCTTCCGGCCTCGCTCGAGCCGGTCCGGTCGTTGTTGAATGCGAAAGGCGACCTCCCGAATGTAGTCGATGATATTCCGGCATTGCTGATGCCGGTCTATGATGTCCGATCGACCGTCAGTCGCATCGTCGTGCGAACCGACGACACTAACGCAAAGGAGGGGCCTCCGGCCCCGCAGATCTCGACCGAGATGCCCGAAAGGATCGGGATTCTGATTGTAGAACTCGACGCAGATACTATCCGCAACTCCATCTTTGCGGATCTGAGAAGCAAGTACTTCTCGGGATCCGACGGGGCGTATGAAGTCGCGATCGTTGATCGTCAGGGGCGCGCCGTCGCCGAAACCAAGCCCCTGACCGCGTCGGACGCGAGTGCGCGGCTGATGGACCTGTCCCCGGAGAATTTCGTTTTCTTCGCGAATCGCGACCTGATGCCGCGGACGGCGGGCGCAAAGCACAGCATCGTCCTCAGTTCGACGACCCGCCATATCGAGACCCGCTCGGTGAGGGCGGTTCCGCAGCCCAACTCAAACTCGAACGTTGACGTCCGCGTCATCACCGAGAACCTATCGCCGGCGCCGGAAGGGGTGCGCGAAATGCGGATCACGAAAAAGGGCGATGATGCCGTCTGGACATTGAAGGTCCAGCATTCGGCGGGATCGATCGAAACATACGTCGCGTCGAACCGGCGTCGCAACGTCGCGATCGGTTTCGGCATGCTCGGATTGCTTGGAACGAGTTTTCTTTTCATTTTCATCTCGGCGCAGAGGGCGCGGACATTTGCGCAACGGCAGGTCGATTTCGTCTCGAGCGTCTCGCACGAGTTCCGGACGCCGCTTGCGGTCATCTATTCGGCGAGCGAAAACCTTGCCGACGGCGTCGCCCGCGAGCCCGAGCAGATAACGCGCTACGGCGAACTGATCAAGGGCGAAGGCCGGAAGTTGTCGGCGATGGTCGAACAGATACTCGGGTTTGCGGGAGCGCGTTCCGGCAAACGGCGATACGATTTTCGCGATGTCGCTCCGGCTGATTTGATTCTGACCGCGATCGGCGAATGCCAGCCGATGATCGACGAGGCCGGTTTCGAGGTCGAGACGGCGATCGACGGCGCGTTGCCAATGATCAGCGCCGATCGGACAGCGCTTTCGCAAGCGATACAAAACCTGATCACGAACGCGCTCAAGTACTCGAACGGTTCGCGACGCATTAGAATATCGGCCAGGGAAGAGGACGGACGCGTCGTGATCAGTGTCACCGACGAGGGGATCGGCATCTCGGCGAAAGATCTGAAACACGTTTTCGAGCCGTTCTATCGCGCCCGGCACGTCGTCGACGAGCAGATACACGGCAACGGACTCGGCCTGAGCCTGGTCAAGGAAACCGTCGAGGCCCACGGCGGGCACGTTAGCGCCGAAAGCGAGCCCGGAAAGGGAAGCGTCTTTAGGGTGGATTTACCTGTTGGGCGGAAGTGATTTGGGATGTCGGATTTGGGATTTCGGGTTTCGGATTTTGGATTTTGGAATACGGATTGTCAGTTTTCGCGATGGCAGTTGAAGAGGATCGATCGCTGAAAAGCGAAACAATGTCAGTATGGGCTCGTGGGCAATTCCAAATTCCAAATTCCAAATTCCAAATTCCAAATTCCGAATTCCGAATTCCGAATTCCGAATTCCGAAATCC
>CAZARD010000108.1:0-15251 GCA_964487505.1 uncultured Blastocatellaceae bacterium
AGCGGGGACCGGAAACGCGACCTAACAAATCAGCGCGCCAGTCTTCGACTCTACTCAAACGGGCGGACGCAACATCAGGATCGCGGCCTCTTCGGGATCGCGATAAAACGCCGGTCGCCGGCCGATGACCTCGAAGCCCGCCTGCCGATAGAACGCGATCGCGGGCGCGTTGCCCTCGCGGACCTCGAGAAACACCGACATCGGGCCGGGGACCGCGGAGAGAAGTGCGTTCAGGAGTTTTGCCGCGATCCGGTTTCGGCGGAAAAAGGGATCGACGGCAAGGTTATAGATCTCGCTTTCAAAAGAAGGGTCTGGGTTTTCGGGGGCGCGATTGCTACTCGTTATCAGACGCGCAATCAACAAGCCGACGACCGAACCGCTGTACTTCGCCGTGAACGACAACGAATCCGCCCTCGCGGCCTCGGCCGCGATGTCCGCCTGGTTCCAAGGGCTCAAACCGCAAGCGACCTCGAGCGCTTTCACGTCAGGCGCATCGGAGGCAAGCATTTTGGCGATCTTCACTTCCATATCCCCGAACTCAGAATCTCCGCCGCCGCATTCCCGATGACTGCGAGACCGCTTGTATTTTCACCCATCCGTTCGAAAAGATCCGCGGTGACGGAGACGGGCCGATCGGAAGCCGCCATCCTTTCAGGCAACTCCTCGACCGGCGCCTCGGTCGTTTGCCCTTCCCCGTCGACGAAACAGGCCTTGTCGGCGCCGCGGTAAAACGCTGCCGGACGTTTCGAAGCGGCAAATGCATCGATCAGCAGAACCTCCTTGTACGCGGCGCCGAGCGAATCCGCCAATCCCCGCCCGAAAGCGGCCCCGACCCTTATCCCTGTCGCGCTGCCGGGCCCTTTCGAAACCACTACCGTGTCCGGGCGCGCTCCGACGAGTACCGCGGCGACGAGCGCCGCAAGGTTCTCAGAGCAAGGTATTCCCCTCGCGCCCTCGCGGACCGCGACCGCTCCCGCGTCGTCCCTGTACGCAACCGACGGGACCGAGTTCGATGTTTCGATGACCAGCACGCTCATCGGGATCCTCCGAGAATTCTTCGAATGGCCGGCAGAACGCGCCGCGACGACGGCGAGATCCTCCGGACGGCATTTCGCAACTGGTAGCCGGTCCGGGACCCATCGTCGAACTCGCCTTCCAACTCGACCGTCGACTGGATCGGATTCGGCGGGATCCTCTTTCGGATCTGCCTGATCAGTTCCTTTGGGTCCCGCAGCACGAAATGCAGCGGAACGAGCCGGTACCCGCTGTCCCATTCGCGTTTGAGCGCGTTCTCGATCCAGTCCGGGATATCCTCAAGTTCCGCGGCAAAAGGCACGAAGCCGAGATCGACGCCGAGATGCCGCGCGGCAAGGGCGACCGTCGTTTTGATCCAGCGCCGCCGGGTTTCCGAGACGCCGTCGAAACACAGTTCCCAGTCGAACGAACCGCGGGTCGCCTCGATCAGGTGCGCAATGTCCCAAAGCCGGTCCCTGTAGGCGCCGCCGTCATTGAGCCAGTGAACGGCCAGAACGCGCAGATGATCTTCGGCGCGGAGGACGCGCACTGCGGCGCCGTCGCATTCGAAGGTCCCGGAACGCGCGTAAAGAAGGTCCCAGTCCGCGGTATCGAGATGGCGAAGCCCCCGATGGATATCGGTCACGGTGAAGCCCGAAATCTCCCGAAACTCTTCAGCGGCCTCGAACTCGGCCTCGGAGAACGCGAGGTCGATGTCGCCGAGATGTCTTTCGAACGGAAAAGGATAATATCGGGCGGCGGCCCAGCCCTTTATCAGTATCGGATGGAGATCCGCCTCTACGAACGCGTTCCATATCCTCGCGATCGAGGATTCGGCGAGCTTGAACTTCAAGAGCATGAATTTCTGCTCGTCCGTAAGCTTCCTTCCGCGGGTGTCGGCGTTCTCGTTCATTCCTTTTCGGCGCGCCGCAGCAACCAGTCCGCAACCTCGCGCGCTTCCCCGCGCTCGCCCCTGAACGCCGACGCATTCCTGAAGACCGCGGCCGCGAACCGCATCGATTCGGCCGGGTATTCGTTGACGGCGCCCGGATAAAAGAAATTCTTTAAGAGAAGCATCGATGCCGGACCGATACCTATCCTCTCCGGCTCCCAACGCGCTCCTTCGCGAAAACCGGTGAAGACGACCGTGCCGACCCTGACCGGCGAGGATCCGGCATCCGCGCCGAACGCTTCCGGCCCGACAAATTCGCGGTCCCCGGCCCCGCGTATGCCGAGGGGCTGCGGGTTCGGGTACATTGTGCCGTCGGGAGCCAGAACGGCGCAGTCGTCCGTGTAATAAACGGCTCCGCGAAGCAGCAATTCCCGGACGAGGGAGGTCTTGCCCGAATGCGTGCCGCCGATGATAAGCAATCCGTGGCCGCCGAACGCCACGGCGCCGGCGTGGAGCAGAAAAAGCAGCGGACAGGCGCCGAGCGCGATCGCGAAAAGGATCTTGGTCTCGATACCCTTCAACGTCCCGGTATCGAGTTCGTCGAAACGGAGGATCGGATCCCTGTCGTAGCCGTCGAAATACAGCCCGCGGACGGCCGGATCGCCGCGCGACACCAGCGACAGGCTGAACCCGGCTTCCCCGGGATCGACCGGCAAGCATCCCAACGGCACCGCCGCGTCGAGCACCCCGGCGCGTTCGGGATCGTCAAGCACTATCCGGAACTTCGCGCCATGCAGGTCGAAGCCTCTGAGCAAGCGTTCGTCCACGCTCAACTGTCTCCAAACAGAAAAATGGCTTGAGAGAGTCTCAAGCCACTTTCGATCAATACGTTCGCCGCGATCAGCAAGGGTTCGTGCAGGGCGAGACCTGACAAATGTAGTTGTTCCCCGGATTCTTGCAGCAATATTCCCCGGGGCCGCACCCGTTCCCGGCTCCGTTGGATCCGCAGAACGACGCCGCGCAGGTGACGGCCAGAGACGCCTTCGGAAAACTGAGCATCGCGACGACAGGCAACGCGACGGCGGCCGCAAGCCCTATTTTCCTGATCACGTCGCGGCGCGAAACCCCTTTGCCGTCGAGACGCATTTCCTGTTCCAGAAGCCGCTCTTTCGACAACTGGTCGATCGCCAGCCAAACAATGTCCTCGTCTACCTTGCCGTCTATCTGGCCTTCCAGGACCCGGGCGATGGCGGCAATGTCGTTTTCGCCGTCGCACGCGCGCCAAACGACCGCGGCCGTGCGGTTGAGGCAATGCGCTTCGTTCCGCTCGGTGTCGAAAACCAGTACCTCATCCCCTGCTTCCTGGATGACCAGCCCCGCTTGTCTGGCTTTCGGATTCTGTGAATGGATCATCTTTTCCTCCTCAAAAAGATCAAAGCAAATCTTTGAATTCCCCTTCTCAATGGTCACTGCGGGAAGAATCCAAAACCGATCGAATCCGCAGACCTTCAGTGTTGCCGGAAAATCCAGCTTCCGAGGGATTATGTCACGCTTCGTATTGAATTTCAAGGGTCTTTATCCGAATTCGCCGTGATCCGACTGGATGCCGCTTCAGTTGCCGATAGGCCCGCGAAGGCGTCGCAGCACTGCCGGAGAGGCAAGCAGCGCGAGAGTCCACGGCAGCCCCAACAGCACGAGCCCGTTCCAACTCGAGGACCCGTCCCAGAAGAACGCCAGAACCGTCATCGAGAATCCTGCCGAGAGGGCCCCGTAAAGAAGCGATACGCGGTTGTGCCTGGCGCCGCCGATCACCAGCCGCTGGTAGATATGTTCCCGGTGCGCCCTCCATACCCTTTCCCCGCGCGCCAGCCGCTTCAGGAACGTGTAGACCGAATCGACCAGGAAGAACCAAACGGGGACCGCCGCCAGCAACTGAAACCAGCTCTTGCCCGCCGTACCGAGGGCCATGAACGGGATCGCCGCGAAAACGAATCCGAGAAACGCGGACCCTACATCGCCCATGAAGATCCGCGCGGGCATCCAGTTGTGGTACAGGAATCCGAGCGATGACGCGCCCGCCGAGCAGGCGACGACGAAGATCATCGTCTCGCCCGTCGCGGCGGCCAACAGCGCCCAGAACACGGCCGCCGTTACGCCCTGGGTCGCGGCGATTCCGTCGATCCCGTCCATGAAATTGTAAGAGTTGATCATCCAGACGACCCAGGCGAACGAGACCGCCTGCGCCAGCCAGCCCGGCAGGATCGCGCCGGCCGCCGAAAAACCGCCCGTATCAACGATCAGCAAACCGGCCGCGATCGAATGCACCGCGAACCTTATTCCGACCGGAACGTGCCGGACATCGTCGATGATGCTGATCGTCCCGACGAGCACGGCCCCGGCGAGGAAACCCCAGCGAATCTCCGACCCCGAGCCGATCCCATATGAGGCATAGGCCGCGATCGTGGCGGCGAAGATCAGGATGCCGCCGCCGCGCGGCGTGGGGACAGTGTGCGAACTGCGTTCGTTCGGAATGTCGAGCACGCTCCGCCGCAGGCTCCAGCGCCTGTATCCTTCGACCCCGACGACCGTGACAAGGAACACGGGGATGGCGATCAGAAATGCATCGAAGATCATCGTTTCAAAGCGACCCAGCGGGTCTCGTCGGCGATCGCCTGCAGCACGGGCTCGGCCGGCTCGACCCCTGGAAGCGATCGGAACCTCGCCCCCGAATAAACGTCATCGGAAAGCCATTTGCGAAGCAGATCGTTGGCGCGAACCAGAACACCGCCTACGGGAATGAACCGGCCGACGCCCGCGAGCGCCCGGAAGGGCTCTGCCGGAAGCCAAAGCCGCCCGGGCTTCCTCCCCAGCGCCTCGCGGATCGCATCAACGACGGCGCGGACCGTAACCGGCTCTCCGGCGACATTGTATGTCCCGGAAGCGTCCCTTGAAAGCGCCAGAGCCGCCGCGTTCGCCGCGAGATCGCTGATCGCGACGAAGGTCTTTTTGTTGGAACCGTCGCCGACCTGAAAGAACCGGCGTCGACTGATCTGCGTTATCAGACGCGCAGTGTTCCCCGGATCGCCCGGTCCGACGACCGTCGCCAGGCGCAGGATCAAAAGATCGCTCGCCGGCAGATGCGTTCTCGCGACCTCCTCGGATTCCAGTTTCGATCTTGCATAGGCGCCGAATGGCCGGCATTCGGCGTCCTCGTCGACAGCCGCCGCGCCGTGGTCGCCGTAGACCGATACCGAGCTCATCAAAACGAAGCGCGCTCCCTGACCTGCGGCGAAGCGCGCGACGTTCGCCGTACCGTCGACGTTGACCTTCTGGAACTCGGCCTCGTCGGTCGCGCCGAACCGGTGCGCGAGTCCGGCCGAATGGACGACCGCGTCAAACGGGCCGAGCCGCCCGAGGGCCTCGACCGAGGATTCGTCGGCTACGTCCGCGACCGCCGTCCGGATCGCGCCGCAAGCCTCCGGCGGCCGCCGCGCCACGCCCAAGACCTCGGCACCGACGCAGCCCGCGAGCGAGCGAACCACGGCGCCGCCGACAAAACCGCCGGCGCCCGTCACGAGCACCCTCATCGCAGTTCCCCCCGGTAGCGCTCGACCGCGAGTTCCAGCGAGTACCGCTCGATCGCGGCCCGGCGCGCGCGCGCGCCCATCGCGGGAAGTTCTCCGCGCGCTGACGCTATCCGGCAGAGCGTTTCGACCAGCGCGTCCGGATCGCCCGGAGGAACCGACCAGCCGACATCGTCGTCGCCGATCACGCGTTCGATCTCTGACCCGCGTTCGGTCAGCGCGAGGATCGGTTTCCCCGCCGCCAGGATATTGTATGTCCGGCTCGGCATCGACACCCCGAGCATACGGCTCACGAGCGTCACGATCCCGACATCGCACGCGTTCAGGAACTCGTTCTGCTCGTCGCGCGGCCTCGGCTCGAGCAGCCGGACATTCGGAAGCCCGTCCTTGACCGCGTCTTCGAGCCAGCGCCGTTTCACCCCCGCGCCGAGGAACAAGAAGGCGAACCGGTCGTCGTCGCGCAGGCGCCGAGCGGCCTCGACGATGCTCTCGATATCGTTCGGATATCCCATGTTCCCCGCATAAAGGAAAACGAGCCGGTCCGCGAGGCCGAGTTCCGCAAGCAGCCGGTTCGCGGATCGCGGCCGCGGCTCTACCCGCTCGAGTTCCGCCCAGTTCGGGATCGTCGCCAGCGGAATATCGAGCCCCTCGGTTTTGCGCCCGACCAGTTCGCGCATATCGCGCCCGACGACTATGATCTTCGCCGCGTATTTGTAAAGCCATCGGTTCAAACGGTCGGCGAAACGGACGAACGCGGAACCGGGCCGGGTCTTGCCGGCCGCGACCAGAATCTCCGGATAGTTGTCGTGGATCAGCAGCGTGTAGGCGGCGCCCCTTGCGAGGGCGGCGAGCGCCGATATGAACGGGAGCGTCGGCGGCGTCGTGACGACGAGCACGCGGTCGCCGCGCCGGAGATTGCGAAGTGCCGTGAAGAACACGGATATGCCGAGGGTCAGCATATTGACGACGCGGAACGGGATGACGTTCTTGTCGAGCGTCGTGCCCCGCGCGCGGAAAATCTCGACACCCCTGTGGCGTTCGCGCCGCGGCGCGCGGGTCCCTTTCGCCGAATAGTTCGGTTGCCCGCAGATCGCCCGGACATCAAATTCGTCCGCGAGCCCCTCGGCGATCCGCGTCAGATAGTATCCGGTCGAGGTCTCCTCGGGATAATAGAGTTCAGTGATGACCCAGAGCGTCTGTTTCACGCGTGCTTTCTCAGGACGATGCGGCCGAGGACGATCTTGGTGACGACCTGCGACACGTTCGGGGCGACGTACTCCTTCGGCGGAATCCAGTCCGAAGGCTGCGAAAGCGCTATCTCGGCCGCGCGGAGGATGCTCTCCGGGTCGGCGCCGCTGATGATGTTGCTTCCGCACTCGAGGGTTTCCGGCCGCTCGGTGACGTCGCGGACAGTAATGTTCGGCACCCCGAAGATGGCGCATTCCTCCTGCACCGTCCCGCTGTCGGTAAGCACCGCAAGCGCATTCTTTTCAAGCTTTACGAAGTCGAAGAAGCCGAGCGGCCGGAGCAGCCGGATGCGTTCGTCGTTCGGCTTGAGCGAGAACTTGACGAGTTTCTCGGCGGTCCGCGGATGGACGCTAACGAGCATCTTCTTCCCGAACGTCTCGACGACGCGCTCGAACCCATTGAAGATGTCCCGCAAGCGGTCGCCGAGATCGACATTCTCGGCGCGATGGAGCGTGACGAGAAAATACTCGAACGGCTTGACGCCGTGCGCCTCGAGCGCGCCCGCGGAATCGATCTCCCCGGAAAAGCTCCGTAGCACCTCGTTGATCGGGTTGCCGGTGACGAAGATCCGCTCGCGCTCGATTCCCTCCCGGACGAGGTTCTCCTTGCTGCGCTCGGTGTAAGGCATCAGGAACGTGCTCGAATGGTCGATGATCCGCCGGTTCACCTCTTCCGGAACGCGATCGTCGTAGCATCGGTTCCCGGCCTCCATATGGTATACCGGTATGCCGCGCCGCGCTGCGACGATCGCCGACAACGCGCTGTTCGTATCGCCGAGAAGCAGGATGCGGTCCGGCCTGTGCTTTTCGATCGCGGCGTCGGTCCGGGCGAGAATCTGCCCGGCCTGCTCGCCGAAACTTGCCGAGCGGATGCCGAAATGCTCGTCGGGCGTGCGGACGCCGAGATCGCGTATGAAGATGTCGCTCAGGCTTTCGGAGAAGTTCTGGCCGGTATGGACAGTGACGTGCTCGGCGTACTGGTCGAGCAGTTTGAGGATCAGGCTGAGCCGGATTATCTCCGGGCGCGTCCCGAAGATCGTCATTATTTTCATAGCTTTACGCGTTCGCGAGAAACCCGCTGATCTCGCTGTTGGCATCGGCCAGCAATTCCCTCAGTTCGCCTATGCCGACGTTGTCATCCTTCGAGGAGTATTCGCTCGCCAGCGCCGGAACGAACTCGCCGGCCGCCCGAAGTTCCGGCAGGACCGGCAGGATGACGTAATACCCGTCGCGCTCGACCGTCCGGTATATCTCCTCTTCGGAGACCATGATCTCGTGGATCTTCTCGCCTGGACGTATCCCCGTGAAGACCATCGGCAATTCCCTGTCGCCCATCAGCGCGAGGGCGACATCGGTGATCTTCGCCGACAGCACCTTCGGAACATACGTCTCGCCGGGACAGCCGCCGGTGACGGCGGCGAGCACCGTATCGACGGCCCGCTCGAGGCTCAGCAGGAATCGCGTCATTTCCGGAAGCGTGATCGTCACCGCCTGCCCTTTCGATATCTGCTCAACGAAAAGCGGTACGATCGACCCGCGCGACGCGATGACGTTGCCGTAGCGTACGCAGGTATAGACCGTCCGCGACGAACCGCGGTTCGCCTCGATCAGGATCCGTTCCTGAAGCGCCTTCGTCATCCCCATCACGTTGATCGGCTTGCAGGCCTTGTCGGTCGAGATACCGACGACGCGCTCGACCGGAAGATCGTGTTCGCGGACAGCGCGGACGATGTTCTCGGCTCCGACGATGTTCGTCAGGACCGCCTCGTAAGGAAAATACTCGCACGACGGTACCTGTTTCAGCGCCGCCGCGTGGAACACGACATCCGCGTCCCGCATCGCCGCCGTGAGCGCCCGGAGATCGCGCACATCACCGATCCTGAAATTCAATAAGTCCTGTGAATTCTGATAGATAACGTCATCCGTAGCGTGCTCGCGATGGAGATACTCGAGGCGCATGAAATGCTGCTTTGCCTCATCGCGGGAGAACACCGTGATCCGTTCGGGGCGTCCCGTCGAACCGCTGAGCAGCCGCCGGACGAGCGTTTTGCCGAGCGATCCGGTGCCGCCGGTCACGAGGATCCTTTTTCCTTCAAGACTGTACATTTGAACAATTATTTTCGGTTTCTGCCGATTTGTCCACGACGCGGATCATCGGCGGCCATCGCCTCGACCATCAACGGCCAGGCCGTCGGCCTGTAGCCCGTCTCTTCCCGGAAGCGCGTCGAATCGAGGCTCCGGTCGATAGCGAACTCATCGTCGGGCTCGATGCCGATCTCGGCGCCGTACGCATCGCGGACGAGGCAAAGTAGCGAATACTTGTCGATCGGTTCGCTCGAAACGTGATACAGGCCCGACAGGTCCGGATGCCGCTCGATGACGTCCCCGAGGATATCGGCGAGGACGACCGTCGGGAAACCGGAGTAGATCGCCCGCCTGAAACCGCGAACACTGCGTCCCGCGTTCGACAGGAACCAATCAAGAAGGCTATGCGCCGAAACGAGTTCGGGACCGATGATCGACGTCCGCACGGTCAGGCATCCTTCGCCCGTGACCTCGCCGAGCCGTTTGCTGATCCCGTATAGGTCGGCGGCATCGGGTACGTCCGATTCCGCGTACATTCCGCGGCCTCCGCTGAAAACGCAGTCGGTCGAGACCGAGATCAAACGGGCGCCGGCCTGCGCGGCGATCTCGGCCAGCCGGTGAGGGAAGATCGAGTTGACGGTCAGCGTCGCGATCGTGTTCTTCGAACTCGGCAGCTGCTTGATGATCCCGACGGCATTGACGACGACGTCCGGCGCCAGGTCCCGGACGATGCCGGCGATTCGCCCGGCGGGTTCGGCCTCGACCGCCTCGAACGTCCTTGCCGGGTCCAGAAACGAGTATTCCGGGCGGTCGCCGATCCGGCCGCGGATCGTCGCGTAGGTCTCGAACCGCCCGGCCCATCTCAAGACGAGTTTGTGGCCGAGCATCCCGGTTCCGCCGATGATCAGGACCTTTGTCATAAGTTCACGTTGATTCGAGATGTCTGCGGGCAGACCCTTGATCCAGATTCGCAGGACATAAGCTGTTTATTGTGAACAATAATCATCATTTTCACAACTCTTGACATTAACCTCTCGCACGAAACCCTCAGAGATCGCTTTAAGTACGGGCAAGACAAGCGGGCGCCGACGGCCGTTTTCTGTCGCAAGGGCGTTTGGTGTATCCTCGACGAATGTGCGGAATTGCCGGCATCATCGGCCAGATAGAGACCCCCGACGTCGAGACGCGGCTCGGCGCGATGAACGCGGCGATCGCGCATCGCGGACCGGACAACGCCGGCTCGCTCATCGCTCCCGGCGCCGCGCTCGGGCATCTGCGGCTTTCGATCATAGATCTTTCGGAATCGGCCAACCAGCCGATGGCCGACGCTTCAAATCGTTTCATCATCACATTTAACGGCGAAATTTACAATTTTGCCGAGGTCCGTTCGAAGCTGCCCGACTACCCTTTCCGAACGGATTCGGACACCGAGACGATCCTCGCGGCCTTTTCGCGCTTCGGCCCCGATTGCCTTTCGATGTTCAACGGGATGTTCGCCTTCGCGATCTGGGACCGTGAACGGCGAGAGGTCTTTCTCGCGCGCGACAGGCTCGGCGTCAAGCCGCTCTATTACGCGATTTCAGGCGGCCTCCTGGTCTTCGCGTCCGAGATCCGTTCGATCCTCGCCTCGGGGCTCGTCGAAAGGAGGCTCTCGCCGGCCGCGCTGAGGGATTACGCGATGTTCCAGTCGGTTTACGCCCCGCTGACGATCGTCGAGGGGATCCGCCAGCTGCCCGCCGGCGCATTCGCGCGCTTCGCGGGCGGCGACCTGGAGATAAGCCCGTACTGGCGCCCGGAGGGAAACCCGGCGCCGATCGAGGAGAAGACGGCCGCCGGCGTCCGCGGACGGGTCCGCGAGCTTCTTTTTCGTTCCGTCGAGCGGCGCATGATCAGCGATGTCAGGCTTGGAGCGTTCCTGTCGGGCGGGATCGACTCGAGCGTCATCGTCGGGCTGATGGCGGAGACCGCCAACGGCCCGGTAAACACGTTTTCGGTGACGTTCGACGAAAGGCAGTATGACGAATCGGAGCATTCCGAGGCCGTTTCCCGGAGATTCCGGACCGAGCACACAACCGTCCGCCTCGGCGTGAAGGATTTTCTCGAAGAACTTCCGGATGCGTTGCGGGCGGCCGATTCGCCGAGCGGCGACGGCGTCAACACCTACGTGGTATCGAAGGCGACGCGGGCCGCGGGCCTCAAGGTGGCGCTGTCGGGCGTCGGCGGCGACGAACTTTTCGCGGGC
Organism: uncultured Blastocatellaceae bacterium; assembly: GCA_964487505.1. Taxonomy (GTDB): domain Bacteria; phylum Acidobacteriota; class Blastocatellia; order Pyrinomonadales; family Pyrinomonadaceae; genus JAFDVJ01. Next base: position 11,065 of record CAZARD010000108.1, read on the forward strand.
TATCCGAACTTCCTGAACTGGCTCAGGTTCCGGAACGGCGCGCTATCGAAGCTGCCGAGGCCTCTGCGCCGGCTTGCGGGCGCCGCGTTCTCGCTTTCGCCGCAGTCGAAGCACCACCGTATGGCGTCCGTTTTGGCAGCCGCAAGTGATGATATTGCAACCTTTTATCCGCTGACACGTCAAGTGCTTTCTGAAGAGGTTGTCGATGCTTTGGCGCCCGGCGTCAAACGGCCCCCGACGATCGCTTCGGACCTCGAAGAACGCGGCGCCGCGATCGCCGGCTTTCCCCTGCTCAGCCAGTTCTCGATCGCGGAACTCGTCGGCTACACTCAGAACGTTCTTCTGAAGGACGCAGACCAGTTCAGCATGGCATCCGCGCTCGAGGTCCGCGAGCCGTATTTCGATTTCGAACTGGTCGAGTACGTACTGCGCATTCCGGACGAGTTCAAGTATCCCCTGTATCCGAAGAGCCTGCTCGTCGAATCCGTCGCCCCAATGCTCCCCGACTCGATCGTGCACCGCCCCAAAATGGGGTTCGTCCTTCCCTGGGAAGATTGGCTCCGCAGAGACCTCCGCGCGTTCGGCGCGGAGCGTATGCGGGCGCTGGCCGAACGCGGCATATATTCCGGGGAGCGGCTGATGGGGCTCTGGCGGGACTTTGAAAAAGGTCGCGGCGGCGTGCTCTGGTCGCACGTCTGGCATTTCGCGGTTCTGTCCGACTGGCTCGACAACAACGGATTCTGACGATGAGGATTCTTTTCCCGGTACAGGTCTTCTATCCGTCACAGGCCGGCGGCCCCGCGAACAGCGTCTACTGGCTCGCGAAGAGCTTGAAAAGGCACGGGATCGAGCCGGTCGTGGTCGCCACGGACGACGGTCTCGGCCCGGGGACCGAAAGGAACGCCTGGTCCGAAGGCGAGGCCGGCAAGGTCATCTTCGTACGGACGAGAGTGCTCTATCTTCCTTTCTTCCAGATCCTTCTGGCACTCAGGGAACTGCTCCGGTCCGACGCCGTACAGATCTCTTCGATGTTCTTCCCGACGGCGTTCATCGTCGGCGTCGCCGCGCGGCTGCTGGGAAAGCCCTTGGTCTGGTCGCCGCGCGGCGAGTTGGACCCGGCGGCGCTCGCGATCTCGCCGGCGCGCAAACGGCCGGTCCTCTCGATGCTCCGGATTCTCGTCGGCCGATACCCGCTTTATCACTCGACCTGCGAGGCGGAAACCGGTTACATACGGACGCATTTCGGGGTGGACGCACGCGTCCGGGAGATCCCGAACCTGATCGAGATGCCGCCGCCCAAAGAATGCGCGCCCGGCGGCCATCTGCTGTACATCGGCCGCCTTCATTCGAAAAAGGCGGTCGACAACCTGATCCGCGCGCTCGCCCTTTCGGAGTCGTTTCGCGCATCCGGGCGCATCCTGAAGATCGCCGGACAAGGTAAAGCGGAATATCAGGAACTCTTGGCTAAACTCGCAGACGAATTGAACTTGAGCGACCGCATCGAGTTCCTCGGACAGATCGAAGGCGAGGCCAAGCAGGAACTGCTGGCCTCGGCCTGGTTCACGATCATGCCGTCTCACACCGAGAACTTCGGGATCGTCGTCCTCGAATCGCTGGCGCAGGCCACGCCGGTCATCGCTTCGCGGGGTACGCCCTGGGAATCTCTCGAGCGGGAGGGCGTGGGATTTTGGGTGGACAACTCGCCCGAATCCCTCGCCGGCGCGCTCGACCGCGCGGTCGGGCTCGATTCCGGGGAATACGCCTTGATGCGGCGAAAGGCGAGGCCCTTCGTCGAACGTGAGTTCGAAATAGAATCCAACATAGGGCGCTGGACCGAGACCTACCGCTCGCTCATTTAGACCTTGTTCCGCAATGATTTAGATTGGCTTACCTGACTCAGTATCTCAGCATAAAGGCCTTCATACTCGCGAGCGATCCGATCCGGGTCGAAGCGGCGGACATTTTCCGCTCCAAGGCCGACCAGCCGCGCCCGCAGGGACGCGTCGTCGCGAAGCCTGAGGACCGCCGAACGGATCGCGCCGACGTCGAACGGATCGACGAGCAGCGCTCCGCCGCCGGCGACCTCGCGCAGAGGGCTCAGGTCGCTCGTGAGAAGCGGACGGCGCATCGCCTGGGCCTCGAGGATCGGCAGGCCGAAGCCCTCGTACGTCGAGCAGAAGGCGACGATGTCGGCTGCCGCGTATTCTTCGCGCATCTGCTCCGTGCTCAGGCCGCTGACCACCTCGTGCCGGACGCCGGTCGCCGCCAGGGCCCGTTTCAGGCCGTCGTCGGGAGTGCCGACGATCCGCAAGAGGCAATCGATGCCGTCGAGCGCCTCGAGCAGCCGCGGGATGTTCTTGTTGGCCGTGATCCCGACCTGCAGGATGCGCGGCGAACGGGCGTCGAATTCCTCCGCCGCGGAGCCCTCGAAACCTTCGAGCAGCGGATTCTCGATGATTCGCAGTTTCCCTGCCGCCTCGGGCAGGAACGACGCGATTTCGTCGCGCGTGGCCTCGGAAACCACGGTCACGTATCGCAGCCGACGCAACGGAAGGTCGAGGAACAGTTTCTTCAGCAGGAAACGGCGGATGCCGCTCCTCAGGTGCAGGAAGCCGATGTCGTGGATCGTCAGCACGGTCCGCGCCGGGGGCAGCCGGAGCGCGATGTAATGGACCTGCCCCGTGACGTGATAAATATCCGCCTCCGGCGGGCGGAAGAAGAGCAGGTTCCGCAGGATCTCAGAAAAGCTGTTGCCGTAAGGGAGTTTTGAAAATGTCCCGGAGAATCCTTCGAGCCGCGACGCGATCTCGGCGAAGACCTTCTCGATGCTGAACGCGAGGCCGTCCTTCTTCCAGTATTTCCGTTCGATGAACGCGACGCGGGGCTTCATCCTTCGAGGCGGTGCTCCCGTTCGTATTCGGTCAGCATATCCCGCGTGATGGCGGTGGTTCCGATCTGCTCGACGACGATGCCGGCGGCGATGTTCGCGAAGGCCGCGGATTCCGCGAGATCGAACCCGGCCGCCATCGCCGCTCCGAGCGCCGCGATGACGGTATCTCCGGCGCCCGTGACGTCGAACACCTTCCTCGCGTGCGCCGGAAACCGTTCGACCGCGCGCGACTGCCGGTAGAGTGACATCCCGGCCGATCCCTGTGTGACGAGTACCGCATCGAAGAGCCCGTCGGCAAGAATCCGTTTGCCGGCCTCGTCCGCGGATCCGTCGCTCCCGAGCGACACCGCCTCGCAGGCTTCGCGAAGATTCGGGGTCATCAGCGTTGCGCCGCGGTACTTCGAGAAATCCTTTCCCTTCGGGTCGACAAGCACCGGTCTGCCCAATTCCCTCGCGGCCGTTATCAGACGCGACAGCAGGCGCGGCGACAGGAATCCCTTCGCATAATCGGAAACTATGACCAGATCGCAAGACGCGACCGCGGCTTCGACCGCATCTACCGGATCGCCGCACGATACGTCCGGTGCGGCCGCCGGAGGTTCCTGGTCGACCCTCACGACGTGCTGTCCGTGCGCCACGATGCGGGTCTTGACGATCGTCGGATGCAGTTCGTCTACGGCGAGGTCCCCGGCCGGGATCCCGGCGCGCTCCAGTTCTTCGCGAAGTACCGAGCCCTCCGTGTCGGAACCTATGCGGCCGAAGAGCCTGACCGACGCGCCGAGCCCGACGACGTTCGCGGCGACGTTGGCCGCGCCGCCGACGGCGACGGTCGTTCCCTCGAGTCTCACGACCGGTACGGGGGCCTCCGGCGAGATGCGCGTCACGCTTCCCCACTGATAGCGGTCCAGCATCACGTCGCCGAACACGGCGATCCTAACCAGCGGGGTCTTTTTGAGCAATTCTTCGATCACTTTCCCAAAAAAAACTCTTCGTCGATCGCCTCGCACCAGAGGTGGATCGTCAGGATATGCGCTTCCTGGATGCGCGCCGTACGCTCCGACGGCACAAGGACGGCGTGGTCGCAAAGTCCGGCAAGCTTTTTGCCGCCGCCGCCGGTCAGCGCGACCGTCGTCATGCCGGTCGCGCGCGCGGCCATCGCCGCCGCGAGAATGTTCGGCGAGTTCCCGCTCGTGCTGATCGCAACGAGAAGGTCGCCCTTCCGGCCGAGCGCTTCGACCTGGCGCGCGAAAACGCGCTTGAAATCATAATCGTTAGTGATCGCCGTCAGCGCCGAAGT
>CAZARD010000109.1:0-15247 GCA_964487505.1 uncultured Blastocatellaceae bacterium
TTAAACCCAGATTTCGCATTGGAGAAACTTGCCCGCGAACCCTAACGAATTAGAGCGAATAAGGAAATTGTTCGGGATCGAATGTCTGAAATCTTATGCTGCGGCCTTTTTCCAAGTCATTGACATTGTTGATGTTATCGGAAACAAACAGTCAATCGTGGATGCGCGAAGATTGGCGGAGATTCGCGGGCTGATTCCTATCGCTCAATTTGGGTGTGCGCCGTACTCGGTGCGATTGACTAGTGGCGGAAGGATCCACGAGCGTCAATCTTGGCCCCGAAAGGCCTCGGCGAACGACCGGAACCTTCGGTGCCTAGCGCTGCGAACTTGTTGAAGAATGAACTACTGCTCTGCGATTTCCGGGTCCTTGGTGCTTCTCCTCAGTCTGACGATCATAAAAACGACCGCGCCGACCGCGACCAGCAGGCTGATTATCTGAGAGGTCGAAAGTCCGAGTATCGGGTTAAGTCCGAGCAGATTCCCACGCGGATCATCGCGCAGGAACTCGACCGCGAAGCGCCAGATGCCGTAAACGATCATATATGCGATCAGCACCTGCCCGTCGAATTTCTTGCGCCGGTGAAGATAAACGAGGACGCCGAAAACGATCAGCATCACGAACGATTCATAAAGCTGCGTCGGGTGAAGATAAAGATCGGCACCGTCCGGGCCGTAGACCGGAACGCCCGTGAACTCGTGGCCCTTATCCGTGAAATGGACGCCCCACGGAAGATGTGTTTCCCTTCCCCAGCAGCAGCCCGCGGAAAAGCATCCCTGGCGGCCGAAGAACTGTCCGAGTGCGACGCCCGGCGCAAAGGCGTCGCCGACCTTTCCGAACGGCAGTTTGTAGAAATAGGAAAGCCCGACGACGGTCAGCAATCCGCCGAGAAATCCGCCGTAATACACCCCGCCGGACCGGAGAAAATCGAGCGAGAAGATCTCGACGTGGTCATCGACGAAGAACATCAGGATCTTCGATCCGAGCAGCGCGCCGATCAACGTCCAAAGCCCGAGATCGTATATTCGGTCGCGTGACAGGCCGTCTCGCGCGCCGAGGCGCGACGCGGCGTAGAGTCCGAGCATCATCCCCACCGCCAAAAGAACGCCGTAGGTATGGACCGGGAAATTGCCGATTTTGAAAAGTTCGGGAAACAAAACGATGTGGATTTTGGATTTTGGATTTTGGATTTTGGATTGTTCATTTGGCCGGCGACCAATCCAAAATCTAAAATCCAAAATCCAAAATCGTTACTCCTTCTTCTTTGTCAGGAACATATCGATGATCAGCAGGCCGGCACCGATGACGATCGCCATATCGGCGACATTGAATGTCGGATAATGCCAGCCACCGATGTGAAAGTCTATGAAGTCGACGACGTGGCCGAGCCGCGACCGGTCGGTGACGTTTCCGACGATCCCGGCAAGCAGCAAAGCGAGTCCGCCAAGCACGCGGTCATCGGTCCGCGGCGTGCGCCAGAAGAAATAGATGACGAGCACGGCGGCGATGATCGCGACCGCCGAAAGTCCCCAGCGACCGGTCGATCCGTGATCGTCGAGCATCGAGAACGCAACGCCGGTGTTCTCGGCATAGGCGAAGTTCAGCAGGCCCGGGATGACCTCGATGTCGTCCTTAAAACGCAATCGCCCCTGCGCCCAGGCTTTCGTCGACTGGTCGATGAGGAACACCGCCCCGGCCGCGACCAAGTAGCCGAGTTTCCAAAAAAAGTCCTTTTTATTCACAACAATCGCTATTCAGTATACGGGAAGATGCGTTTCGGTGCTTTATGGCGACGCCACCAGTCCGCGTAGCATACATCTGTGCAACCGATCTCGTAACGGATGACCTTCCATCGTCCGCCGGATTTCTTGAGCAGCGCAAAGAAGTTGTTGTCGAACATATCGGCGTCGATCGCTTCCTGATACGGCGTTCGGCTGTAATCCGGTCTGCCGCCGTCGGCACCCTGCGGATCGCCCGAAATGAACGCCCAAACTCCCGACACATTGAAATTCTCAACGTCGAAAATGATCTTTTGTTTCAGTTCTTTCTCAACCGGCACGCGCAACGCGTTGAGGATCGCCGTTCGTTCGGCCGATCCCTTCGCCGGCGTGTAGACGGACTGAGCCGCCGTGGCGAGCGCGAGCATCGTGATCACGGACAGTACCGCAATGATCCTTTTCATAAACCCTCCATTCAGAGCTCGTAAATATCGTCTCAAGGAAATGGTTCCCCGTTTCATAGAGTGTTCTCGGTTTTCGCTTTTTCGAAACCAGTTTGATCATGATGCCTTCATTATAACCCCAGATCGATCAGGCAACCAGAATCTTCTCGATCTCGCCGAGCGCCGCGTCGCAACGCTCGCACACCGTCGGATAGCGCTCGAACTCGCCGACGCGCGTCGAGAAATTCCAGCAACGCTCGCATTTCGCGCCGTCCGCCTTGAGGATCTCGACCCGGAATTCGTCGCCCTCGTGGACCTCGACCTGAGACGTGATGAATATATACCTAAGCTCGTCAAAGTATCCGGCAAGGAACCGCACACTTTCTTTGTCGGTCGTCAGCCTCACCTTCGCCATCAGCGACGATCCTATCTCGCCCGCGTTGCGCGCTTCCTCAAGCGCCTTCAATACCCCTTCGCGGATCGAGAAGATGCGTTCCCAGTCGGCGAGAAGACCCGAATTGTCCGAGTCCGCGGCGACCGACGGGAACTCCGCGAGATGCACCGAAGCGATCTCCTGTTTCGGCAGATTCTCGAACGCCTCGTCGGCCGTGAACGCGAGCACCGGAGCGAGCAGCCGGCACAGGCTGTCCGTTATGCGGAAAAGCGCCGTCTGCGCCGACCGGCGCTTGAGCGATTTTGGCGCGTAGATGTAAAGACGATCCTTGATGATGTCGAAATAGCGCGCCGAAAGGGTCACCGTGACGAAGTTGTAGAGCGTCTGATAGACCGCCTGGAAATCGAAGTTCTCATATCCGGCGAGAACTTTCTTGGTCGCGTCGGCGAGACTCGCCAAAGCCCAGCGGTCGATCTCGAGCATTGAATCCGCCGCCACTGAATCGGTCCGCGGATCGAAGCCATCGAGATTCCCGAGCGCGTAACGCAGAGTGTTTCGGAATTTTCGATAGGCATCGGTGACGCGCTGCAGGATCTCGTCCGAGCAACGAACGTCCTCGGTATAATCGACCGCCGCGGCCCACAATCTCAGCACGTCGGCTCCCGATTTGTTGATGATCTCGATCGGCGCCGTGACGTTCCCGAGCGATTTCGACTGCTTTTTGCCCTCGCCGTCGACGACCCAGCCGTGCGTGATGATCTGCCTGTACGGCGATTCGTCGTGCGCCGCGAGGCCGCACATCAACGACGAGTTGAACCATCCGCGATATTGGTCGCCGCCTTCGAGATAGACGTCGGCCGGGAAGCGGAGCGTATCGCCGCGGGTCTCGAGCACCGCGACGCAGCTCGATCCGGAATCGAACCAGACATCGAGAATGTCAGTCTCTTTCCGGAAATCGCGGCTGTTGCATTTCGGGCAGGCGAATCCTTCCGGCAGAAGCTCGGACTCGGGACGCGCGTACCACGCGTCGGCGGTTTCCTTCGCGAAGATGTCCGCGACGTGATTTACGATTTCCGGATCGGCCACCGGCTCGTCGCATTTGTGGCAATAGAAAACAGGGATCGGAACGCCCCACGAGCGCTGTCGCGAGACGCACCAATCGGGACGGCCCTTGAACATATTCGCCATCCTTCCCTCGCCCCACGCCGGATGCCAGTTGACCCGTTCGATCTCGCGCAACGCCTGCGCGCGAAGCGATCTTTCGTCTTGGTCGTCCATCGAGATGAACCATTGCGGCGTCGCGCGGAAGATCACCGGCTTCTTGCAGCGCCAGCAATGCGGGTAACGATGCTCGTAATTCTCCGAGAACAGCAACGAGCCGTTCGCGCGCATATGGTCGACGATTTTCTGGTTCGCCCTGAAGATGTTCTCGCCCGCGAACGTGTCGACCTCGTCGGTGAATCGTCCCGAATTGTCCACCGGGCAGTAAATGTCGAGGCCGTATTCCTTCCCGATTACGAAGTCGTCGTGGCCGTGCCCCGGTGCCGTATGGACGAGTCCAGTACCGGCCCTTCCGGTTTCATCGCGGTTGCGCGATTCCGAAACGTCGAGCTCGGTCTCGGCATCGGCTTCGCCGCCCATCGTCACGTGCTCGCCGTTCATTATCAGCGATTCGCGATCGATCCACGGATGTTTGGCCTTCATCCCGTTCATCTTCGAACCCTGAAAACGAGCCAGGACCGGCGGCATCCGGCGCTCACCCTCGTCGTCGAGCCCGCCGATGCCGCATTTGACGATCACGAAACCGATCAGCTCGGAGGCGACGATCAGGACCTCGCCCTCGTGTTCGATCGCCGCGTACTCGAAATCGGGATGGACCGCGATCCCGAGGTTCGCAGGGATCGTCCAAGGGGTCGTCGTCCAGATCACGAGCGAAACGCGCCTGCCGGCGAGCGCGGGGTCGAGTTCCGAAGGATCGGTGACGAGCGGGAATTTGACATAGATCGACGGCGACGTATGGAGCTTGTACTCGACCTCGGCCTCGGCGAGCGCCGTCTGATCGTGGATGCACCAATAGACCGGACGCAGGCCTTTGTAAACGTAGCCGCGTTCGAGAAACTTGCCGAAAAGCCGCGCCGTTTCGGACTCATACTCGTTCGACATCGTCAGATAGGGCGTCTCCCATTCGCCCAGAATTCCCAGTCGTTTGAAGTCGCGCGTCTGGTTGTTCATCGCCGTCGAGGCGTGTTCGCGGCAGATGCGGCGAAATGTCGCGACCGGGATATCTTTTTTGTCCTTTCCCTTCTCGGCGAGCTTGCGCTCGACGTGGGTTTCGATCGGCAGCCCGTGGCAGTCATAACCCGGAACGTATGGCGCCTCGAATCCCATCATCGAGCGCGACTTGACGACGAAATCCTTGAGTATCTTGTTGAGCGCCGTGCCGATATGGATGTCGGCATTGGCGTACGGCGGACCGTCGTGGAGAACGAACTTCGGTCGGCCCTTACGGGCGGCGACGATCGATTCGTAGAGTTTCGCGTCGGCCCATTTCTTCAGGCGCGCGGGTTCGGACTGGCCGAGGTTGGCTTTTTGACCGAAATCGGTCTTCGGCAGATTGACGGTTTTCTTAAGTTCCAAAGGTTCGGACATAACTTAGTAGTCAGTAGACAGTAGTCGGGAAACAGTATTCGGCTTTATCAAAAAGTGGAATTTTATCATTGCGGGCCGGATAAATCCGCAAACCAAAATCAAAAATCCCAAATCGATTGATTTGGGATTTCGGCAAACGCTGATCTTCAACTCACGCTTTACCGAAAGCCCTCCGTAATTCGAATAATAATGGTTCCGCCGAATTTCAACATCGACTCTTTTTATCGCAGTTTTTCGAATCTAAGTCAATGGATTCGTCCAGATTGCCGGCCGCGGAACGTATGGCGGCCAACAAGTGAAAGCGCCGCAAACGATTTGTCGCGGCGCTTTCGTGGTTGATCGGGATGTGGTTCGGCTCGGAAGGTACTCAAGGCGTAGTTTCGGACAGCCTCGAAAAATCTCGCGGGAAACATCCGATCGATCACCCGGCGTTTGCAAAGTCTCGGAGCTCCGACCGCGCAGTTGCAGCCGCCGGACGCGTTCGAAACGCACAACTGCTTGATGCGTTTTTCGGGACTTTGGCAGCCCAACCAGCCCGCTGACGGTTGGAGGATAAGGCACGCGCCATTGAGCTCAAGCGGAACCGCTGCCGAACGGAACTTCTCGTCTGAAGGCGACTCTGAATAAATCCTCGGCAACGATGTCGATCCGTCTTTGACAATCTCGCTCTCAACCGCAGCTTCCTCCGTTCCGATCGCTAGGTTGAATGCCTGTCGAATCTTCAGCGGATCGATCTGATCGCGGATCTGGCCGTTGACGATCTGGGCCACGGTCAGCGGACCGGTCTGAGTTTTGTCGGCAACCGGCTTTCGGATTTCCTTGCAGTGCGTCAGCGTTGTCGCGCGCAACGTAACTGGCGACCGTGATTTTGGCGTCCATTCCCGTGATCAAGCTTTCGTTGTTGACACGGACGCGGACGCAGTTCCGGCCGGGGAAGAATCCGTTCGTCGAGCTTCCGCGACCGGTGTTCGGGCCGCGAGCTGTCATTTGCAGTTACATTAGCGTTCCGTCGCGCACGGTAATCTGCCTCGTTTCGAAATCGATATTCTTGTCACTCAGACGCAGTGTTGGTAAAATTAGAACGGGTTCATTGAAGGCGAGATGATAGGTTTTCTTCAGCGCTATCGGTTGCTGGATATGATTTAGTTATGAACCTGCAAAAGGCGAATGCGTGCGATCTTGGAGAAATACGCGCCGCGCGTAGCCGTAATGGAATCGGCCTGTTTCCGCTCATAGTGTTTCCGCTTATTCTGATTCTGAGCGTCTCCGCGCAAACGTGGGAGAGCTACGCCGACTATCAGCCAAACAATCCGTTCGTGAACCTTGAAATCACGGATGTAAGAGCTGAGTACATTCCCTTCTACCACGACCCGAACAAACCGGACGATTGCCCTGGCACACGGATCAATTTCTCGTTCACCGTCACGAACAAGGGTCAGCAACCGCAGAAGCTCCCGCGGTTGCTGCGTTTTGAGACCAACAGCCCCAAGCCTTGGATGCGTCGGACCGACTCCACCGCGACGAAACCGGAAGAGGACGTATCGATGACCGGTCGCGTCAAGATTCAGTCCTCCACGGATGTGGTTCTGAAACCCGGCGAAAGCACGATCTTGACGACCTTCAGCTTGCCGCCCGAAGGACCTTGGAATCCTATGAACTTGGAGGCTCGACTGGTCAACCTCGTCGTTGGCCAAGAGACTTTTGTGGGGGCCCGCCAACCGTTTTCCCGGACGATCACGGTTGACGCCCCGGATTACTTTCCGGTCAGATTGATTGAGGCTCCCGTTGACGGAGGAACGTCGGAGACCGCCAAGCGCTGGAAGCTAGCCGCGTACTTCGACTGCGTCGGCAAGCGCGTCGGCGGCCCCGTGAAAATGACGATTGACGTGAAGCAGCTCGGAAAAGAAGATTCGTACCTGCTGGCGGGCCAAACTTACGACACCGACGCCGAGCTCGTCTTCCTTTCGGGGCCTGTACTTGGAATCGGCCAACGTGACCCCGACCGGGCACTTGCAACCATACGCGTCGGTTGTCCCATCCACAAGTTCCAACTAGGTCACCTTAAGGACGCCAACCCCAGCAACGATTCGAAGTTCAACAAGCCGAAATCCCAAGTAACGCAATAGCCGTCCGATCGGACCGATGCGAACGGCGAGTCTAAGATACGGATGTCGTTCGAATCTTTGGCAAAGCATCGCCCACTCCCGCGATCTGGGATTTGGGAGTTTGGCTTTGTCTCAATCGTTCAGGGCAGAGCTCCGGCCTGCCGAAATAGCCGAACCATCGGATCGCGGGCTATCGCCCGCAATTGCGATCTTCTCGATCTTCAATCGTCCGCGACGGGTGAGCGGGCAAGTAGCCCGTTTCGAGTTTGGATCTCGCCGCCTGAGCGGCCCAAAGAAACTGGGAGACTGTTTGAAAAGCGCGATTTCGGAGTGGCTACAGTCGGTCGCGATCCGTGTCGCGTAGCGATCACCTGACTTTAGACATAGGTTTCAACCCACGGTTGGACGCAATCCGATCCCGCGTCGCGTCAGCGACGGATGATTCAATCGTCGCTGACGCGACGCGTTCGAACGGCCCGGTCGCCGTGGGTTGAAACCCACGGCTAAAGTCAATTGATCGCTACGCGACCAAGGAGCAAGAGCCTGAAGCCGCTCTGAAATCGACTTTTCAGACATCCTCCTGAACGATTGGCGGGCGTGTGGCCAGACCTGATCAATTGAAAGATCGTCCGTGCGCGCGGCACGCCCGAAAACGCGCTCGATGACGATTTATTGACCATTTCAGAAACGTGCCTGAAGAACGTTTCTTGAGAGAACGGACAAACGGCCAGATCCAGCCAGTCGTCGCTGGCGAACAGCGTCGCGACGCACATGCGGCGCCTGTTCTCTTGTTCAGTCGTTCGAGCATGTTCGTCATCCGCAGTCGGCGCCGTTGCTATTTGTGGAGCGAGAAGACGGTCAGTCTCTCGGGATTCTGACGAAAGGAGAAAATATGAACGCAGAGAGTAAGCTTATCAAAAGCAAAATGTCGGTTTTGGATCTGGCGAAGCCTCATTACTCGCCAATTTTCTCCAGATCTGCAAGATCCTGCAAACGGCCGCTTGCACGCTTGTTCTGACGAAGGCCGGCAAGGTCGATCACTGATATGGTGAGCCCGTCGATCTCGACCTCAACCCTTCGTTCGTAACATTCGGCGAAATCAACACCATCGAGTGAGTTTATCAGATCGATTCGGTTCGGAGGATAGCCGATTTGCATGATCGATCCTTCCTGCAGCAAGTCCGTGTCCGATATGCCGAGATCCCCGAATCCGAAATCGTGCAACGCGGAAAGAACGTTCTCTACATTCTCCACACTGCGTTCGATCCAGATATCGACATCCTTGGTGTAACGCGGATACCCGTGAAATGCAACCGCGTACCCGCCGATTATCAGATATCTAACGTTCCTTGAGTTTAGACACTCGAAGAACTCTCTGAAATCTTTGTTCAGCATCCGTGTATTTCCAATCGTTGTACTCCCGGCGAATTTCTTCCAGAGCTTCGAGACGCTCGGAGTAGGTACACGATCTCCAATACGCGGCATCGTCGCTTCGGTCGCGAAGCTTCGTCTTTCGAATTACTGGTTTTATTGACCTTGTCTTTATCATCAACGCACTTGATTATAACCCAAGAACGGTTCGAAGGGATGAGATAAAGTAATCGGTATTCCATCGGCTTTGGCTGATCGCGAAACGACTGACGCGCAAAAACCGATACGCTCCGGAATTGCCGGTTCTGAATGCGCGGAGTGGATCGTTAGTTAGAGCGAGGTCCACCGCTCCTTGGACGCCAAAGAAACTGAACCAATACGTCATTCCGGCGATCAAGACTCACCTCACCAGGAGCGGCGAGTCAGAGCGCAGCCGAAAACATCCGCGGCATCGTCAACGACCGGCGAGGATGTTCTCGACGATCGCGAGGTCGTCGGTCATCACCACGCCTTTTCTTTTCAGTCGGTCCAGCATTTCGCGGGCGTCCTCGATGCGTTGTTGATGGATCAGGCACATCGCCTTCGCCGCGAGAATGTTCGGATGCTTTTCGGCGGAGACCAACGAGAGCGAGTAGTCGAAGGCCGCTTCGACGTCGGAATCAGAGAAGTCTTCAAAAGACAATCGCCGCGAGAATTCAGACTCCGGGATCGCTGAGACGTAACGGAAGACGACGCTCGCCGACCGCGGAACATCATCGACGAATTCGAAATGATCGCGCAGGCGCCAGTGAAGCAGATGTATCCATCCTGTGAAAAAATGCGCGAAGTCCTGATGAAAGACCAAACTTCTGCCCGGAACGAGATGCGGGTAGAAGTTCGCAAAGATCGAGTTCGTCAGGTCCCAGTTCTTCATCGCATCGACTAGCAGGAACTCGATATCGCCGCCGTCCCAGCCGAGGGTCACGAGATCGCCCGGATGAGGTTCGATCAGGGATGCGAACTCGCGCGTCCGCGACCGGTATTCATCGAGGAAGCTGTCGCCCGGACGGAACTTTCCCAAAAGATCCGTCCCGCGGACCGAGTCGTTCATCGATTCGTACCAGACGAAAGTGTCGTAGGCGTGGATCTTGCGTCCCGAGCCGGCGAAATTCGCATTGCGCGCGAGGCCGCGCGCGAGCGGGATCGTCGTCGATCCCAAGAAACAACCGAGATCGACGACCTCGCCGAAACCGCGATATCTTTTCTCACCGAACCCCTGAAGATATCGTTGCTCGGCGACCGATGTCATTCCGACAAGCTCGCCCGTGAAAAGCCGCTTCGCGCGCATATACAGGCTGTGAAGCCAGGCAACCTGGCGGAGTTTGTTTCTGATCTTCTGAAGCATTACCGACTTGATTATCCCAGATAAACCCAGATTACGCGATAAGATGACTTAACGGCTTTTCGCCACGGATTGCACGAATCCTCACATATTATTCTGTGTTTTGTTCGCGAAATTCGTGAAATCCGCGGCAGAATGTTTCAAATGCGTAATCCCGGATAAAGGGCTCGAAGAAAAATGCGTCGTGGAAAGATCTCAACTGCGCGTCGGACTGATTTTGCTCGCGAATCGCAAGAAGAATGGGAAGAGGACTGGTTTCAATAACGCCGGGCTTTGGTTTCGCGGCTTCTGCGCTACCAATCAAGTTCAAGTCCGTATCGCCTGAATCTCTCGAAATCGCGATCTTTGCTTAGAATGGTCAGGCTTCGGGTAATCGCCTGCCATATCAGCATTCGGTCAAACGGATCGTTGTGACTGCTTTCATCCAGTCTGTGATAGCTCAACGCCTCCTCCGGACTGAGCTCGATGGTGGAGAATTCCATCTTCCGTATCAGGTCAATGAGTTTTTCCGGCTTGATCTTGCCCAGATCGAGCTTTTTGATTCTAACCTTGAGTGAGATCTCCCAAAGACTTACGGCGCTGACAAAAATGTCGTTGTCGCCATCTTCGATAATCGCCTTCGCTCTCTCTGATAAATTTCCGGTGCCGGAAATAGTCCATAGGAATGTGTGGGTGTCGAGAAGATATTTCACCTGAGGTCTGCAAATTCTCCTTCTGTAATCTTGAAATCGTCGGCGAACTTAATCGCCGTTTTTCCCTCAAAAAGCCCGATCTTGCGTTTTCCGCGTTTCGTTTGCCTAAACGGCACGATCATCGCGATCGGTTGCTTTCGCTTGCCGAAAAGAATTCCGATCGACTCGCCGGCCTTCACTTTTTCAAGCACCTCCGAAAACTGCGCTTTCAATTCTCCGACAGAGAGCGTCTTCATACCGCGATCGTATGCTGACCGGATGTTCTTGTCAAGTTGACAAGAACATCCGGTATCGGGAAACGGAACTCACCGGCTACCGATCTTCGAGCGCACGGACCTCGCTGTCGGTGTGTCGAAGATGCAGTGAAATGGCGCGCGCGACGCGTTCGAAGACGCGTACGCCCAGAACCGCGTCCTTGATCGCGTGTTTGTCGAACTCGTCCCTCGAAAGTACGTAGAGTTCGCAATCCGTTTTTGCTTCCGCATCGGCGGACCGCTTGCCCCGGTCCAGAAACGCCATCTCACCGAAGAAGTCGCCCCTGCCGAACGTCGCGAGATGATGGACCTTGCCGCCTTTGAGCGGGAGAAGTATTCGTACCACGCCGCGGCGGACAAGGAAAATTTCGTCACCTTCGTCACCGTGACCGAAAACCTTTTCTCCAGCGCGCACCGTTCTTTCAAAGATGCAATCACGTAACTTGCCGAGGACCTCGTCATCGCATCCGCTGAACAGTTCGATCTCGCCGAGGTCCAACGCGGACGACTCTTCCTTCCGGGTCCAACCGGCCGACTCGAGGATTCGCGCTTCCATCCAGTCCAACGCGTCGTCCCGAATTTCAAAGATCCGGATGTCGCCTTTGTCTTCACCTACGAGGCCGACCTTCTGCATATAACCGTGGAGGTCCTGGCGACGCGACAGGCTCGACGGCATGCCGCTGAAAAGCAGCCCGCCGCCTGATTCCTTGAGACGCTCGTGTATCTGCTCGAAAAGGTGTGCGGCGGTGTAGTCCATCGACTGCACTCGGCGCATATCGAAGAGCACCCACTTTCGAATCTTAAGATCCGGTTCCAACTCCGTGAACAGGTTGTCCGTCGTGCCGAAAAACAGGTTTCCCTGCAGTTCGTAAACGGCGGCGTCCTCGCCGTATTCATCGAGGATCTCCCGTTCGGAATGAAGCCGCGAAGTCTTGGACGAGATCTCCCTGAGCGTCGCCCGTCGTCTCAATACCGATCCACGAATTTGATCGCGTATGAACAGCAGGATCGCGAGTCCGATTCCGGTTGCTGAAGCCGAGATAAGGCCGACGGTCTCGGCGACGACCACGACCGCCGCAATGACCACGAAGTCGAGCCGCGTTTCCGAGTTCTTGAGCAATCCGAACGCCTGCCAGTCAAACATACGGAAGGCAACAACCAGGAGAATTCCGGCCAGGGCGCCGATCGGAACCCACGCGATCAGAGGGGACAAGAAGAGGATGGCGAGGACCACGAAAACGCCTTCGATGAAGCCGGATTGACTCTTGCGGCCGCCGCTGGCGACGTTGACCAAGGTCGGGCCCATCGTACCGGCGCCGGGCATGCCGCCGGCGACGAACGACGCGAGATTCGCGACGCCCTGCCCGAACAACTCGCGGTTCGAGTTATGCCGCGTGCGCGTCAACGCGCCGAGCACCACGCCGGTCTTGAGCGTATCGATCGACAGCAGGACAGACAGGGCCAGGGCTGAATAGATGACGAGTTTCAGATCGTCCAGACGGATCGTCAAAAGCGAACCGAATCGGTCGCCGACAGTTTGCAGGAACGACGCGCTCGATTGGATCGGCCCGATCACCAGAGGGTTGTTCTCGATCGTCAGCAACGAACGATCGAACAGTCCAAGCATCAAGTAACAGGCGACTCCCGAAACGAGAGCGAGGATGGCGGCGGGAATCGTCTTGGTCAACCGCCCGGCGAACAGCATCACGACGATCGTAACGATGCCGACGATGATTCCCGGCCATTTCCAAAGGCCGGGAGACTGGAGGCCGTGCAGAAGCCCGGTGTCAGCGGGCAATCCGAGCAGTTTGGGCAACTGTCCGAGCGCAATGATCAGTCCGACGCCCGAAAGGTAGCCGCTGACGACAGGATACGGAATGTACTTGATCAGCTGGCCGCCTTTGACCAAACCGTAGAACGCCTGCAGGAACGCCGAAAGCAGCGCCGTCAGCGCAAGCAGCCCGGGAATTCTCTCCGGTTCGATGTGTCCGCCGGCGAGCGTGATCGCAAGGCCCGACAGCACCGCGGCGGCCGGCGCGCAGGGCGCCGTGATCAGGGCCGGTGTTCCTCCTATAAACGGAGCCGCCAGACCCAGGGCGGCCGCGCCGATCATCCCGACAAGCGCGCCTTGGCCGGCCATTTCCGGCGAGATCGCCGAGAAAACGAGAACGCCGAAGGCGATCGAGGAAGGCAATGCAACGAGCATTGATGCCAACCCGCCCCAGACCTCATTGATAAAATTGGAACGCTGGGCTGTTGACGAAGACGTTGTGGTGGTCATTGTGTTCTCCCGGCGAACGAAAGTCCGACGAATTCACGAAAACCAAACTACTCTTGTCTCATCATAAGCCTGTTTCGAAATGGGCTCAACGGCATCCCGCGGCGAAACCCGGATAGGGAAGAAGTGATTTTTGGCGACCGCTGGGGTTAAGAGCTGATGCCAGCCATCAACTTGATGGAAAAGCACTCTCGAAACTCCCGGCGGTCGATTCCGGACTGCCGATCCTTACGCCCACGCTATCCGCTCACCGCTTCGGAGACACGACCCTCGACGATCGACCTGATCCGGCCCAACTCTTTTTCCGAGTCCGCTTCGAATCTCAAGACCAGGATCGCCTGAGTGTTCGACGCGCGGACAAGTCCCCAACCGTGCTCGAAAATGATACGCGCGCCGTCGGTAGTGATGACCTCGTTCGTTTGCTTGAATTCTTCGGCGATGCGCGCGACGACGTCGAATTTCGTTTCGTCCGAGCAATCGACGCGAAGCTCGGGCGTCGAAAAGGTCTCAGGCAGATCGGCGAGCAGTTCCGAAAGTCGGAGGTCCGATTTCGACAGTATCTCAAGCACGCGCGCGCCCGCGTAGGTCGCATCATCGAAACCGTAAAATCGGTCGGCAAAGAAGATATGGCCGCTCATCTCGCCGGCGAGCGCGGCGCCGGTTTCCTTCATCTTTGCCTTGATTATCGAATGGCCCGCCTTTCCCATTATCGGATTGCCGCCCCGCGCGGCGATGTCGTCGAAAAGGTTCTGCGAGCATTTCACCTCCGCGATGATCGTCGCGCCCGGATTGGTTTTCAGGACCTCTCGCGAGAGCAGGACCATCAACTCGTCGCCCCAAATGATGCGGCCGTTCTCGTCCACGATGCCGATCCGGTCGCCGTCGCCGTCGAACGCGATGCCGATGTCGGCATTCGAATCGCGCACCGCGGCGATCGTGTCCTGCAGATTCTCCGTTACAGTCGGATCGGGATGATGATTCGGGAAATTGCTGTCGGGTTCCGTGAAAAGCTTGACCAATTCGATGCCGAGCCGTTCGTAGATAGGCACCGCCGTCACGCCGCCCATTCCGTTCCCGCCGTCGACGACGGCCTTGATCCGCCGGTTTCCGAGGCTGATCTTCGAGCAGATGTCGTCGCGGTATTCAGCGAGCACGTCGATGGATTCAACCGATCCCGTTCCGTTCTCGAAATCGGCGGCAAGCGCGATATGTTTGATCTCCTGGATCTGCGATCCGAAGAGCGTCTGCTTGCCGAGGCAGATCTTGAAACCATTGTGGTCGGGCGGGTTGTGAGATCCGGTGATCATCACTCCGCCGTCGGTGTTGCGGGTGAAGACGGTGTGATAGAGGACCGGCGTTGGCACGCGGCCGATGAGAACGACGTCGCATCCGGAAGAATTGAACCCGGCGGTCAGAAGTTCGCAAAAACCGGGCGAGCTTACCCGCGCGTCATAACCGACGGCGATCCGTTTCGCCCCGTTTCGCCGGAAGAAAGTGCCGATGGCGCGCCCGAGCGTCGCGACGGTCTCGTCGGTCAGGTGCTCGCCGACGATTCCCCTGATGTCATATTCCCGAAAGATGTTCGTATTCATAGGTCCGATTCCAAGGTCTAATTGTCGATTGATATTCGGGATTTGTAAATCGAGCGCGCGGTGATGATCGGGCGCAGCCCTGAACGGATGGGCGTCTCGTGTTAGCGGGTCGCTAACGAGGCCGTGTCAAAACCCTCAGAGGTTTGAGTTTTCGGATCCAAATCAAGCGATTTCTCTTCTTATGAATTGCCACTAGCTTCAGAGGCTGTGTCAAAACCCTCAGAAGTTTGAGTTCATAGATCAGAATCAAGCAACCTTTCTTCTTATGAATTGCCACTAGCTTCAGCTAGTGGGCAACGTAACCATAAGATTCTCTTGGCTTTAGCCGAACTGTTTGGCGAAAGCCAAGAAACTCTGCGGGTTGCGTTGCGA
>CAZARD010000110.1:0-8959 GCA_964487505.1 uncultured Blastocatellaceae bacterium
GCGGAACTCTTTCTGACCGCTGTCCGATACGCGTTTTGACACTGCCTCTACCGCTCCCGGTTCTGACCAACTGCTCACTGCTCACTTAGCCTTCAAGATGACCAACCCGACTCCGCCGAGGATCATTCCGCCCGCGATGACCAAACGTACCGAGACCTCTTCAGCCAGGAATAGGATGCCCACGGCGGCGGCGATCAAAGGGACGGACAGTTGGAGCACCGCGGCACGCGTCGGCGTCAGGAACTTCAACGCCGCATACCAAACGGCGTAGCCCGCGCCCGAGGCGAGCGCCCCCGAGACAACCGCCAGAAGAATGCCGCGTGCCGAATATCGCGTTCCCGCGATCAACGGCAGCGACACGACCAACGCCATCGGCACCGCGCGTGCGAAATTGCCTGCCGTCATCGCCAACGGATCGATCGCGCCTTTCCCGCGAATAGTGTAGAAACCCCACGCCGCGCCGGCCGAGGCCATCAATAGCGCGCCGACGAGCGGCGGCGCGGCCAAGCCCGGCAGAACGAGATAGATCAGCCCGCCCAAAGCAAGCATCAAACCGGCCCATTCCAATCGGCGCGGGCGTTCACCGCGCACGATCGCGGCGCCGATCATTGTCAGTTGGACAGCACCGAATAGGATCAACGCGCCAGTCGCCGCGGAAAGCGACAGATAGGCGAACGAAAAGCATACGGCATAAGCGAAGAGAAAGAACGCCGACGACCAACTCCCGCCAGATAAGAAAGCGGCCGGTCGGCGAGAAATGCACAACGCCGCCATGAGAAACACCGCCCCGGAAACGACGCGGATCAACGTGAACGCCTCTGCGTCGATCTCGGCGTCACGCAATGCGAGACGGCAAAGAACCGAATTGAGCGCAAAGCAGCAGAGCGCGAATATCGTGTAGATGGCAGGTTTCATTCACGTTCGATGAGATCGCCGATCTCTCGGTTCAGAGCTTCGCGTTCGAACATCAGCCTTAGAAAGAGGCCGCGCTGGCGAAACAAGAGCCACGCCGAACGCGCCCAGACCGTGAGATCGATCAGCGTTTCCGACGAGCGCAGGGCGATATAGCCGCACAGCGCGGCCAGAGGGATCGACGCGAGCCCGAAACGCCAGCCCCAGAACCAACCGACGCCAAGCGCGAGCACGACCCAGGTCAGCGGCATAAGGACGATCGCGGCGACGATCTTGTAGGTCGATCCGGCCGAATCGACGCCGTGCTTGGGGAACATCAGTCCGATGAAGTTCGAGAAGACATACGCCGGCGAATGGACCACCGCGCCGATGATCGCCGGCACCGCGAGGATCAGCACGATCGCGAGCCGCAGGACCAGAAACCGGAAGACGTACCAGGTCGGATGCTGCAGGACCGAAAGGCTCTCGGAGGTCACTCCGCTCGCGCTGAGGTCCGATTCGTAGCGTTCGATACGCGCCGCGAGTTCCCTTTTCCGTTCCGGCTCATCGCGGCCAAGCAGTTCGTATTTCGCCGCCAGCCCCTGCAACCGGACAAACGTTTCGTTCAGCGTATTCTTGAAAAGCAGATTGCGATAGACAGAAGAGAAAAGCGCCTCGGCCTTGAGCACCGCGTCGAGTTCGTCCTGATCGGCCGTGTTCAGGGTCACCTCGCGCAACGCCCGCTCGATGCGGCCCGTCAACTCCGCGACCGGTTCGCGCGGCGGTTCGAGATCCTCGCCAAGCGTGACCGACGGTACGTCGATCAATTCGCCATACCGGATCAGGACCTCGCTCCGAAACGCGGTTTTCGACGTGTAAAACAACCCGACGGCCATGATCTTCAATCCGAGATCGGCAGCCTCGGGCTGGATCGCTTTCGCGCCGAGCGCGATCCGCGCCGCGCCCGTCCGGACCGGCTTTAGCTGCGTATCGTCGTGCGAAACGCCTTCCGGGAAGATCGCGATGCAGCGGTTCTCGGCGAGCATCTCGCGGCAGGCCCGGAACGTTTCAAGGTTCATCACCGTTTCGCTCCCGTCGATTCGGCGGTAAACCGGAAGCGCTTCGAAAAGCTTGAAGATCCTGCGGGCGAGCGGTATCTCGAAAAGGGTCGATTTGGCGAGAAACGAAACGCGGCGCGGCAGCGAGACGAAAACGAGCGCCGGGTCGATCAGTCCGTTCGGGTGATTGAGCACGAAGATCACCGGCGTGTCCTGCGGCACCATTTCGACGCCGAGAGTCTCGATCCGGCGGAAAAAGAGGCGCAACGAGATCGCGATCACGGCGTGGAGAAGACGGCGGAAAACCGAACCCTTTCCGAGTCGGATCATATTCCACCACTGCAGCGTCGAAACCGTCGGCTGTTTTTTCTGGTGCATAGGGTTAACGCCCCGCGTTTGAAATCCGGCAGCGGCAACGGCGAAATCGCGGCCGCAGGTGACCGAGGCGCATTCCGGAACCGCCCCCTGACCTTGATCAGGGGTTCGCAACCAGGAGACGTTCACGCAACCAACCGGCGAGTTCTTCCTCCGAAAGCGTGCCGTCGGCGAGAGCCAGAAAGGTAAAATATTTCTCCTGCTGGGTAGCCTCGACCGAAAAGCCGTTCAGCAAAAGAAATGTTCTCGTTGCGGCGAGCGCCGTTCTCTTGTTGCCGTCCACAAACGGATGATTCTTTGCGATACCGAATCCGAGGGCGGCCCCAAGTCGGGCGATATCGGCGTCGGGTTCGTACGCTTCGATCTTACTCGGCCGGGCCAAAGCAGACTCCAGGAGCCCAACATCGCGCACACCGCCATCGCCGCCGTGCTCGGCGATTTGCATTTTGTGGATCGCGAGAATCGTGTCGATTCGGAGTCGTTTCATTTATCGCAGATTACGCATTTGAAACCTTCTGCCACGGATTTGACGAATTTCGCAAACAAAACACAGAACAATATGTGAGAATTCGTGCAATTCGTGGCGAAAAGCCGTTAAGTCACCTTATCGCGTGATCCGGGTTTATTCAGCGAGCATTCGCAATGCGTCGCGGTCTTCTCGCATCACGCGCTTCGCCAACTCAAGCTGTTCGGCAAAGTCGGGGTCGTACGGCTGCAATTCGATTCCGTTTGGCGTCTCGATCGCGTAGAGCGTGTCGCCCTTGCCGACGCGCAACTTGGCGAGAATTTCTTTGGGAAGGACGACGCCCACCGAACTCCCGATCGTCGTGATTTTGAGCTTGCTGGTCATAGGGGGCATTATAATGATCGTTATAATCTGAGTCAATCGTTTCGTTAACCGGCAGGGTCCGTCCCGCGATTTTCCGCCGATACCCGCTGATGGCGCTTCTCGTTGGGCATTGATCGGTAACGTGAACAATGCCAATGACTTGCGAGACGACGCAAGAACAGGATGCAAGTCCGAACAGACTGTTCGACTCCCCCCGATTCGCGAGCATCCGCGGTTGAAATTCCCAGTTGTGCAGGTTGGCTTAGAGAGAAATCGCGACGGCGCGCGGGCGCTCCAATGAAGCTCCGATGCGCGCCGTTGCCGCCCTCCGCTTAACCCGCCTTCACTGTGCCGAACCCTGAATCGGGACGTCGCCGGGCAGTCCGAACCCGATGAAGTTGAAAGCGCTTTATTTCGTCGAGCTTTCGAGATAGAACGATCCGGTGTTCAATCGGCCGCGATCGATTCGAGGACGATCCGGGCAGCATCGATCGGGTTCTCAGCATTGCTCGGCACGCGAAGGACGCCGCTCGCGGAAAAGGCCGAACCTTCGGCTTCGGAAAGCACCACCATCAGGCGCTCGGGCGAGACCCGCGCGTGTTCGCTCAGCTTTATCGCGAATCCCTCGCGCGTGCGGTCGATCGAAACGATGTTCATCCGCTCGGCGAGTTTGCGGAGCCGCGCGTAGCTGAACAGATTGTCGACCGATTGCGGGATCCGGCCGTAGCGGTCCTCGATCTCGGCGTGGATCGCCATCAAACGCTGCTCGTCATCGGCCGAGGAGATGCGCTTGTAGGTCCGAAGGCGTTGCGACGTCTCGTTGATGTAATCCTGCGGGATCGCGACGTCGACGCCGAGATTGATCGAAACGCTTATCTCGTCGACGATCTCCTCGCCCTTGAGTTCGGCGATCGTCCGTTCGAGCATCTTCGTGTACAGATCGAACCCGAGCGCGTCGAGCTGGCCGGATTGCTGGCCGCCGAGGATGTTTCCGGCGCCGCGGAGCTCGAGGTCGAGCGCGGCGATGCGGAATCCCGCGCCGAGGTCCGAGAACTCGCGGATCGCGCTCAACCGGCGGCGCGCGATCGGGGTCAGCTCGATCTCGGCCGGGATTAGCAGATAAGCGTACGCGCGGCGGTTCGACCGGCCGACGCGTCCGCGGAGCTGGTAAAGCTGCGACAGGCCGTAATTGTCGGCGCGGTTGACGATGATGGTGTTCGCACGCGGGATGTCGATGCCGTTCTCGATGATCGTCGTCGCAACGAGCACGTCATATTTGAACGCGACGAAATCGAGCACCGCCTGCTCCATTTCCTTTTCGTTCATTTGCCCGTGCGCGACGACGATCCGCGCCTCGGGAACGATCTTCTTGACGTGCGCGGCGATCGTTTCGATGGTCTCGACGCGGTTGTGTATGAAAAAGACCTGGCCGCCGCGCGCCATTTCGAGCTCGACCGCCGATTTGATGACGCTTTCCGAGAACTGGACGACCTGCGTATTGATCGCGAGCCGGTCGCGCGGCGGAGTTTCGATGACCGACATATCGCGCATCCCAAGCAGAGACATGTTCAGCGTCCGCGGGATCGGCGTCGCGCTCAGCGTCAGAACATCGACCTTTTTCTTGAAATGCTTGAGCTTTTCCTTGTGCGCGACCCCGAAACGCTGTTCCTCGTCGACGACGACGAGGCCGAGTTTTGGGAGCTTGACGTCGTTCGACAACACGCGGTGCGTCCCGATCAGAACATCGACGCCGCCGTTCCCGGCCGCATCGACGACGGCCTTTTGTTCTTTCGCCGAGCGGAAGCGCGACAAGAGCTCGATCGATACCGGAAACGCCGCGAATCTCTTTTTGAAGGTCTCGAAATGCTGGTACGCGAGCACCGTCGTCGGCGTCAGCACCGCGACCTGCCGGCCGTCCATCACGGCCTTGAAGGCGGCGCGCATCGCGACCTCGGTCTTGCCGTATCCGACATCGCCGACAACGAGCCGGTCCATCGGCACGGGCGCCTCCATATCCGCTTTCGTATCGTCGATCGCCGTCGCCTGATCGGCCGTGAGCTGATACGGAAACGCGTCCTCGAACTCCTTTTGCCAGGGAGCGTCGACCGAAAACGCGAAGCCCTGGATCATCTTCCGTTCGGCGTAAAGCTTCAGGAGTTCGTCGGCCATATCGCGCATCGCGCGCTTCGCCTTGGCCTTCGTCTTCTGCCAGCCGAGTCCGCCGAGCCGGTCGAGCGTCGGCTGGGTCGCCTCGCCTGAAGAATAGCGCGAAACCAGGTCGAGCCGCTCGACGGGCACGAACAACTTCGTGTTGTCGGCATAGAAAAGCAGCATGAACTCGCGTTCGCTCCCCTGTGCGGCGATCGTCTCCAGGCCTTCGAACCGCCCGATGCCGTGGTCGACGTGGACGACGTAATCGCCCTGTTTGAGGTCGCGGAAATCGGATATGAACGCGCCCAGCGCGCGGCGGCTCGCGGCCTGCGTCTTGCGGTCGGGCCTGTCCTGATGCGCAACGGCGCCGAAGATCTCGGTCTCGGTCTGGTACGAGATCTTGAGCGCCGGAATCTCGAATCCAGACGACAGATCGCCGACGGCTATCGACTCAGGCGGGACGGCGACGCCGAGATCGGCAAGGATCTCGGCGAGCCTTTCGGCGAGTCCGAGCGTCTGCAGGACGAACCGCCTGTCGTAGCCGCGGTCGGCCGCCGCGTCGTTGGCGAAATCGCGCAAATTGCCTTGGAACGAACGCGTCGGGCGGGCTTGGATCGTATGCTCTGATTCGATTGCGACGGTCGGAAAAAGAAAGAAACTCGAACGCCGATCATCGGCGGCGCGCCCGATACGGATTGCCGCATCGACGTTCTCGTACGCCAGATCGTCGCCGGTTTCGGCCGCCGAACGCCCGAGCATGCGAAATTCGATCCTGCTCGCGCGTTCGATCCGCGCCCGGAGTTCGGCGCCTTCAAGAAACAGTTCCGAGGGTTCGAGTCCGATCTCGCCGGCGGCCGTGATCTCGGCGTAGCGCGCCCGAAGCCCGTCTATGAACGATGTCACCGATTGTTCGATGACGCTCGGTTCGTCGACGATCAGCGTCGCGTCGCCGAAATAATCGAAGATCGACGCCCGGCGCGGCGATGAAAGCGGAAGAAGGAATTCCCAGCCGGCAAAACTCTCGCCCGCGTCCGCGAAGTCAGTGCGGTCGCGCAAGGCGCGAGCCTGCAGATCGCCCGCGAAGCGCTCGCGCGCGAAGAACGCCCAATCCCGGAAATCGTTGGGCGAGGCCGCGAACTCGCGCATCGGCGCGATCTCGATCGCGGAAAGGTGGCCGACCGAAAGCTGCGTTTCAGGGTCGAACTCGCGGATCGAATCGACCGTGTCGCCGAAGAACTCCATCCGGACAGGAAGGTCGGCGAGCGGCGACCAGACGTCGATGATGCCGCCGCGCAGACTGAACTCGCCGACGTTCTTGATCGGCTCCTCGCGCACGTAGCCGCAGGCGGCGAGCCTTTCGACCAGCGCTTCCGGCGCGAAATCCTGATCACGGCGGATCACGGCGCCGAGCCCGCGGATCGTCTCCGGCGTCGGAACCCGCGTGATCATTGAACGTGCCGACACGACCAGAAAATCGGGGGCCGAGGCAGCGCATCGCCAAAGCGCGAGCGCCCGCCGTTCGAGTGTTTCGGCATGCGGCGAGATCCGTGAATAGACGTCGGTCTCAAACGAAGGAATCGACAGGACGCCATAGTGATCTCCAGAGAAGAACCGTAGGTCGGAAGCGATCGTCTCGAGGTCGTTGTTCGTATCGGCGACGATCACGATCGGCTTTCGGGCCGTTTCGGCGATCCTCGACAGCACGAACGCCTTCGATGCTTCGGAGACGAGTCCAGCCAACGAAACGACCTTACGTCCGCGAGAGATCTCGTCGCAGATCAGTTCGATCGTTTTTTCGGGAGCTGCCTCGATCATCCTGGCCGAACCTTGCCGCGCAACGGCCTGACCATCTACGGTCTACCGCCTACCGCCTACCGCCTACCAACTACCGTCTACCGCCTACCAACTACCGTCTACTCCAGAATCAAGATCTTCGCTTCCCCGACGATGCAGTCGCCGTTCGGGGTCGAAACGGTCGTCTCCAGCGTGACGATCGGCCTGTCCTCGCGTATGTCCTTGACGACGGCCTTTGCAGTGACGATGTCGCCGAGAAAGACCGGTGCGATGAACTTCAACGACTGGGACATATAAACGAGCTTCCGTTCGCTGAGTTCATAGCCGAGTACCGCCGAGATGAACGCCGCGCCGAGCATCCCGTGCGCGATGCGTTTGCCGAATCGCGTTTTCGAAGCGAATTCGTCGTCGAGATGTATCGGGTTGTAGTCGCCGGAAACCTCCGCGAACTTGCGGATGACCTCGTCCGTAACTTCTTTCGTGACCGTAAAAGTGTCGCCGATCTTGAGATTCATAATGTTCGACTTTCGCACGAACAGAGAGACTTTTCAAATCGCCTGATTGCCGTCGGCCGAGACGCTAAACTATAATCTTCAATTCGATTTGGGACGGATTTTGCCGCACTCCGCGCGGCCGAAAAATGCCGTCCCGATCGCGGAAAACCAATGTCAAATTCAATCGTCGCAGCAGGAATCATCGAAAACAACGACCAGGTCGAGGCACGGCTCGAGCACCTCGAAGCACTGAAGGCTCTGGTCGGCAACGTCTATCCGAACAAGTTCGACCGGTCGCGCGTCTCGGGCAAGGAAGACACGATCACCGGGCTTATCGAGTTCGGCCCGATAGCGACGGTTGTCGCCGAAATGGAACAGCATCGCGTCACGCTTTCGGAAGGCGAACGGCCGAATTCCGAGGTCAAGGACGCGCTGAACGCTAAACTCGCCGAACTCGGAACGGTACGCGTTTCGGGCCGTTTGACGACGACGCCCCGGACGATGGGCAAGGCCGCGTTCGTGCATCTCAGCGACGGCAAACGCCGGATCCAGATCTATGTTCGAAAAGACGACGCCCGAGGAGTCAGGAACGACTTCGAAGCTTCAACGCTGGTCGCTTGGTTGGAGCAATCTGATTCCGAGAATCCAAAATCCAAAATCCAAAATCCCGAATCCGTTTCCGGTTGGGACATCTTCAAACTTCTCGACGGCGGTGATTTCATTGGCGTCGAGGGATTCTTGTTCCTGACGAACACCGGCGAGCTTTCGGTCCACGTCGAAAAGCTCCAGTTCCTGTCAAAATCGCTGCTCCCGATGCCCGACAAGATGCACGGCATCGCCGACGCCGAGATCCGTCAGCGCCAGCGTTATGCGGACCTGATCGCGTCGAGCCTCCAGGTCGAGCACGAGGGACTGACGACGCGCGAGGTCTTTGAGGTCCGTGCCCGTGTCATCTCGTCGATCCGGCGCTTTCTCGAGGACGACGGCTATGTCGAGGTCGAAACGCCGATGCTGACTCCGAAGGCGACCGGTGCCGCGGCAAAACCGTTCGTCACGCATCACAACGCGCTCGACATCACCTTGTTCGCTCGTATCGCCCCGGAACTCTATTTGAAGCGCCTGACGGTCGGCGGCTTCGAAAAGGTCTACGAACTGAACCGCAATTTCCGCAACGAGGGCATTTCCTACAAGCACAACCCCGAGTTCACGATGCTCGAGTTCTATTGCGCCTATATGGACGTCAACGGAATGATGGATTTCTGCGAGGCCCTATTGCGGCAGTCGGTGGAGAAAGCAACCGGCGGCCTGAGCGTCACGTATGAATGCAAGACGATCGATTTTTCGAACTTCGAGCGGATCTCGATGCG
>CAZARD010000110.1:9059-14800 GCA_964487505.1 uncultured Blastocatellaceae bacterium
AGTGCAAAGTGCAGAATAAGTGCAAAGTGCATAGTGCATAGTTCAGATCAAATCGCGGCCGATCACATTCACCGATCGTCCACTTTGCACTTTGCGTTATGCACTATGCACTGATCTCGCACTTTGCACTGATTCTGCACTATGCACTTTGCACTATGCACTAACCCGCCTATTTTTCCGCGTTGATCCGGATCTGACCCGAGGTCGTCTTGAGATAGATGGCGCATTCGTTGGCGGTCTTGCCAAGCAATCCGGTCGTAGACGGCCCTGACCTGACCGGACTCGTGAGCGGCAGCTCGGACGAGAACGCGCCGACGCCCTGCCACGCGGTGAGTTTGCAGGCGCTGTCGGCCGGAAGCGTCAACTGAACCCGCCCATTCTGGGTGCCGAGCGTGTACTGCCCGCCCGCTTGAAGCGTTCCTCGAAAAAACACGCCGCCCGAGATCGAGCCGGCCTCGACCTGGCGATGTCCGACCGCTTGCAGCGAGATCGCGCCGCCGTTGGTACGGGCCTTGAAACCATCGCCGGTCTCGCTCTGCGAAAGATCCAGCGCGACGATCCCGCCAGACGTGCTGGTCAGCGAGATCGGTCCCTTCGAACTTTCGGCCTGGACCGATCCCTCGTAGGTTGTCGCCGTGATCCCGGACGCGATGTTGCGAAGCACAATGTTTCCGCTGATGGTCTCGACCTTGACCTTGCCGACCGATTCGACCCGCGTTTCGTCGGGACGTCCCTTGATGTTCACCGACGTTCCGCGCGGAACGTCGAGTTCGATCGAGATTCCCGACACGCATTCGTCCGGCGCGACGATTGTCGCCGCCATCGGATCGAATCCGAGAACGAAGATCCACGTCGGTTTGGCGGTCTTTGGGGCTTTTTCGGCGATCTTGAACCCGACCGCCCCGCCGTCGACCAAAGCACGGATCTCATCTCGGTCCCAGCCGTTCACGCGGACTCGGCCGTTGCTTACGCACAACGAGATCGTCGGCTTCGGATCGACCGCCAACGAGCGCTCGGACTCGCCGCGCGGACCGAACGGATCAGTTCCCGCGACCGTCACCGTCGGCCTCTTCGGCAAAGGTGCCGGCGGCGGCGACTTTTGCGCGATCGCGGGCATTGCCGCAATGAATGCAGCAAAAAAGATCAGATTTGAAAAAACTGTCCGCATTTTAGAGATCAGCGAATGCTCGCCATCAACACCCCTCGTTCGTTCACTGAATTCAGCAGATCGATCTTGTTCTGGTACGAATTGAAAAGCACCTGCCGCGCGATACCGCTTTTCGGATCGCGCCGAACTTCGTCGCGCGTCCGGCGGATCGCGTCGTTGATGACGGCGAGGTTCTTTTCGTATTCGAACCGGGCCGAAGGACTCAAAAGCGCGTCCTTGTTGTCGTTGACCGAACGCTCGAGCTTCGAGATCGTCTGAACGTACTGCGCCTCGCCGTCGATTGCGCGGACGCGGACGGCGACGTCCCGATCGGCGGCGACTCGTGTCGGTTCGCGACGAACGAGATCGGCGCGGACGGCGCGGATTTCCTCCGGCGCAGGGGTGACGCGTTCGACCACTTCATCGCCTCGCGGCGAGGCCGAAACCGGGCCGATCACCGCCGGTCCAAGGCGCGTTCCGAGCGCGACCTTTGCCGGATCGGGCTGATTCGAAAGAAAGAACGCGAACGCCGCGGCGATGAACACGATACTCGCGAAAGCGGCCATTGTAGGCATCGAAACGTGCGCCAGGAGCACCTTGATCGACGAGAGCCAGCCAAGCCGTTCGCCGGAGATCGCTTTGGTGATATTGTCCCACAGTCGCTGCGTCGGAACCAGAACGTTGACCTCAGGTTCGAGGGCGCCGAAGACGAACGCCGTTTCCTCCTCGACAACCGCGAGAAGTTCGGCGCAGGTGTCACAATCAGCCAAGTGACGCGCGACCCGGCGTGAATCGTCGTTGTTCAGTTCGTTGTCTAGAAACGCTTGAAGCGTAACTTCGTCAAAACACTTTTCCATTTCTAACCGTCCCTCCCGATCTTGCCGTAAAGCCGGACGAATTCTTTTCGTCCGCGCGCGACGAACTGTCCGATGCTCGATTCATTGAGCGACAGGCTCTCGGCGATCTCGCGGTAAGACAAACCCTGCTGCTTGAGGATCAGACAACTCCTCAGCGGCTCCTTGATCTTGTTAAGCGTCCGGTTGACGGCGTCCAGCGCCTCGCGCTGTTCGAAATCCGTCTCAACCGAAACGATTCCCGCATCCTCGTTTTCTTTGACGTAGTTTTCCTCACGCGTGTTCGCCCTGAATTTCGTCCGCAAAGTGTTCTTTGCGACATTTAGCGCAACTCGTATGAGCCACGGGCGAAGCATCTCCTGATTGTCGATGGATTCCAAATTCCTGTGAAGGCGGAGAAAAACCTCCTGCGTCACATCCTCGGCAAGTCCTGAATCGCGGACGACGGACCGGGCCGCCCTGAAGACAGTCCGATGGTGAAGCGTGAAAGCCTCATCAAATACGATCTTTTCTGTCTGAGCAGCCGCCGCCGCGTTCTCGGACATCGCGTCCATAAAGATTTCCGCGTTTTCGTTCATTGCGAGCATCAGTCGTGCTTCATCAGGAAAACCCCGCGCGCGGACCGATCGTGACAAGAATGTTGCCGCGCGGCTTCAAAACGTGAACAACTCGAGCCGCTGAAGCGTCTCGGCCGAAAAGGATCCGGCCGCGGCGGAGGTGACGACGAATGTGTGACTACGGTCGCGCTCGTCGGCGAGTTCCGCCAACCGTTCCTCGAACGCCGAGTTCTGAAACTTGTCGACAAAGACCGACTGTGCCGTCGCCAGCCGCCGCAGGCAATCGTGGAGATGCGCGCTCCCGATGCCGTAATCCCCGCAATCGCCGCCGATCACGAGCCGGACCTCGGCTTGTTCTTCGGTAAAGAACGACAGCAAAGACGCCGCACGGCTGACCCCGTTCTCAAAACGCTCCTCTTCGGCCGAAAGTTTCGCCCCCTTGCGCTCGTCTTCGAGGCGCTTCCGTAAACTCGGTTGCTGCAACGGTTTCGGGACGCGCGAATCAAACACGACGGTGATCCGTTTGTCATCTTCCGCCGAGAATTCCCGAACGATCAGACGCCGGGTCCGCGCGGTGGCCTTCCAGTCGACGCGCCGCATATCGTCCATCGGCTGGTAGTCGCGGAGCGCGAGCAGATCCTGTCCGGTGCCGCGTTTGTTGGCGACGAGCTTTCCGACCTCGAGCGGGAGTTCGTCGATCTGCTCGTCAATCTCCGCGAGCCGCGGAAAGATAAAGATCTCCGCCGCCTGAGCCGAAAGCCGCCGCCGATGCCGGAAAAATCCGAACGGAAAGCGGGTCGAAAGTTCGAAATCCCGGATCACGAATCGCCCGCGGCGGGGAAAGACGTGTTCGGCCCGGTTCTCGATCTCGCCGCGCCTTGGGACAAAAACGAAGTAATCGAGCGTGTGTTTGACGATCGGAGGGCGCGTGAGCTTTTCGGCCCACCTCGCGGGGAGCATCTTCTTCACCTCGTCGACCAGCGCGGACCGCTCACGCTCGCGCCCGCGGACCTCGGCGATGACCGAGAATGTCGGAAAGAACCATTTCCGGTTGTGGAGGCTGACGATGATCGGCGTCCGTTCGCCCGCGAAAATGGTCTCGGGAAAACGCATCTTGACGTCGAGTTTCTTGAGACACGCCCCGCCGGCGATGAAGGCCACGATCAGCGACGCGGCGAGAAAAGAGAGCACGAGAAACAGGAGATTGTTGCCGGTGTTCCAGGCGGCGAAGCCCACGACGACCATCAGCCCGAGGACGAGCGCGCCGCCGACCGTGAATTCGAACGGCAGGTTCATCTGCGACGCTTCGGCACTGGCGTTTCTGGCAAGCGGCGGGACGACGAAGATCAGGATGAGGAGGACGAAGACCAGCGAGACGGCGGCCGCGATCCCAGCGAGCTGCGCATTTCCGGATCGATGGGCCCAGATCGTGAACAACGCCCAGCCGAGTCCGCCGACCACGACGACCAGCCCGAGCAGCCCGTTGCGCAGGTCCTTGACGCTGAAAAGTTGTGTGAGAAGCCTGAGATCCATCTGCAAATCGGTTTTTCGATTCCCGTTTCGAGAACAACGGATCGGGCGGCCACGAAGCGCAAATGCGGCCTAATCCGTGACGCTGCAAAGTCCGATCATCGGCTGATGCAGCATCGTGATCTCGGCATTGCGGCCTTGGATCGAGCGTGCCATCGCGATCGCTTCGGTCAGATTGTCGGCACGTTCCCAGCCGAGCATCTCGGGCACGTGCGCGTTCTCGGCTCCCGCGACGATGACCTTTCCGACGTGCTGCCGGCCGTTCTCGCCCCAGTACCACATAAAGAACGGATGCGCGCCGTGGTAGGCGTTGCCACGCCGATACATCTCGATATACGCCGGGTTTTCCGCAAATTCCCGCTCATACTTTTCGCGCAGATAGAACGCATCGCGCGATTCGGGCAAGAGCCGGTGAAAGAACTCGATGTAGCTCGGATGAAAATCGTGGTCGAACTCGTCGAAGCACGGATGCGTGATGATCATCACGCCGTTCTTCCGCAGCAGAGGCTTGTTGCGGTACATATTGAAGTGGTACCCAAGCGCCATCACCTGCACCAGCAGAGGATTGAGCGCCGAATAGACGTTGTACGGCGAAATGTCCGGAATGCCGGTGATCAGAATGTCGCATTGCCCCTTCACGGGGATCTCGTACTGCTGGTAGTTCTTTTCGAGGATCTTCGCGTGCACGGGCTCGGTCGCGCCGGCGTGACACGCGATCAGATCGTACTGCGCCGGGATCGCGTGCAGCAGTTTGCGGCGCGCGGCGCGCGGGAGTTTCGAGAACGTCCGCTTCATCGCTTCCCACTTCATCCGGTCGGCGAACGAGAATTCGTCCTCATTGCGCGTCAGGATGTCGTAGCCCTCGGGGAACATCTTGTTGTTGATCGCCGTTTCGATATGGAAAACGTTGCAGTGCTCGTCGACCAGTTTTCCGAGGCGAACGACCTTGTGATTGAGCTCAGAGGCCGGCGGATCCATATACGAATGCGAATCGCGGATCGTCTGCGGTTCGTGGTGAGCGCGGAGCGATTCATAATCGCAGAGCCCAACGGCCACCGACTTGTGGCCGCCGTCCATCGGGACGAGGTTGATGTTGAGATAGATCAGGATGTCGGATTCGATCGCCCGGCGGTTGACGCGCAACGGCTCGTTATGGCGCGTGTAGCCGAGCGTGACGAGATTCTCGTCGTCCTCGGCGTCGTGGTTGTAATACCGGTCGGGATAGAACGCCTTGAAGATCCGCGATCCGACCATCCGCTCCATTTCCCAGGCCGTCATCTTGCGGTGGAGCGAATTGGCAATGATCAGATGGATGTCGTCGACTCCGTTCGCGGCGCACATATCGAGCACGACCTCGAGCATCGTCTGGCGCAGGTCCGGAGTCGCCATCGGCGGCAGCGGCAGCGAAATGTCGTCCATCGCGATCGTCACGCGCATTCCCGGCTCGAGCTGCGCGTACAACGGTTTGGCGTCGATCGGATGGTTGATCGCGTACCGGATCGCCGCCTCGCGGTTCGGAAGCCCCTTGATCGGCGGATTCGGATAGATGACGCGCGTCCCGACCGGAAGATCGTTGATGATGAAATCCTCGCCGTTCGGCATGATCCGCGGCGCGCTGTCACGATCGATATAGACGATCGATTCGTGTGTTTT
>CAZARD010000111.1:0-6083 GCA_964487505.1 uncultured Blastocatellaceae bacterium
ACGGCGATCGTCGGAACGATCAGGCCGAACGACAGCGCGGACGGACGGCGGCTTTTCAACTCGGCCGCCGTCATCCGTGACGGCGAACTCGTCGGATTCGCGGACAAGACTCTGCTCCCCGAATACGACGTCTTCGACGATCCGCGCTATTTTGAGCCGTCCGACGAACGCCGGATGTTCGAGATCGACGGGCGGAAGATCGGCATCGTCGTTTGCGAAGACTTCTGGAACGACAAGACCTTCTGGAAACAGAGGCTTTACGATGAGGATCCGGCCGACGAACTGATCCGCCGCGGCGCCGACCTGATCGTTTCGATCAACGCCTCGCCGTACAACAAGGGCAAGATCCGGCTGCGTTGCGAAATGGTGTCGCACCGCGCGCGGGAACAGCGCGTTCCGATCGTTTTCGTGAACCTCGTCGGCGGCAACGACGGAATCATCTTCGACGGCGCGAGCCTCGTTGCCGACCAGGAGGGAGACATCATCCTGCAGGCCCCGGCGTTCGAAGAATTCGTCGAATCTGTCGAGCTCGACGTCGGCCGTCCCGACGCGCGGGGCATCACCGGCGGCGAATTCGACACGATCCACTCGGCGTTGGTCCTCGGCATCAGGGACTACGCCCGAAAGAACCGCTTCGCGAAGGCCGTGATCGGATTGAGCGGCGGTATCGATTCGGCGCTGGTCGCGGCGCTCGCGTGCGAGGCGATCGGCCCCGAGAACGTCCTCTGCGTGATGATGCCGTCGCCGTTCTCGTCCGAGGGATCGATAACGGACTCGGAGGAGCTGGTCCGGAAACTCGGCTGCGAATCGCGGATCGAACCGATCTCTGCGGCATTTGAAGTCCTTCTCGGGCAATTGAGATTCACGAAACCGAAGAAGGGCGGCGAAAATCTCGCGGCCGAGAACATGCAGTCGAGGCTGCGCGGCGTGATCCTGATGGCGATCTCGAACGCCGAAGGCCGCCTGCTGCTTTCGACCGGCAACAAATCGGAGCTGGCGGTCGGCTACTGCACCCTGTACGGCGACACAAACGGCGGGCTCGCCGTGCTCGGCGACGTGCTCAAGACCGAGGTGTGGCAGATCGCGCGAAACATAAACGAACGCGCCGGGCGTGAAGTGATTCCGGTCAAGATCATTGAAAAACGTCCGAGCGCCGAGCTCGCCCCGAATCAATTCGATCAGGCTTCCCTGCCGCCATACGAACTTATGGACCCGATCCTGCATCTCTATTTTGAGCAGAAACTGTCGCCGGCCGAGATCATCGCCAAGGGCAACGACGCGAAACTCGTCTACGAGATCCTGAACAAGGTCGAGCATCCGTCGAACGAGTTCAAGCGCCAGCAGTTGCCGCCGACGATAATCATCTCGAAGAACGCGATCGGCGTCGGGCGGCGCCGACCGATCACGCATAAGTACCGGCGAAACCAAGCGTAAAGAGCGCGACGATTCGCGCTTGGGGTGCCGGGCATCACGCTTTCAGCGCGGGGCTCCTGCCCAGCGTATTCGACGTCGTCGCGAACAGCGGCCTTTTGTCCGCAACATTCTGCAAACCTATGAAAACGACAATTTTTCTTATCCTGATCTACGCGATTTCCGCATTTGCCCAAACGCCCGCGCCGGACAACCGGCGCCTGATCGAAGTCACCGGCTCGGCCGAGACCCTGATCACGCCGAACGAGTTCACGTTCAAGATCACGCTCGTCGAACGCGTCGACGGCAAGAAAAAGATAACGATCGAGGACCAGGAAGAAGGGCTGAAACGCGAACTGGCTGCGATCGGCGTCGACGTCCAGAAGGAACTGACGGTCTTCGATCTGTCGAGCGTTTACGTCCGGCAACGGCGTTTGAAGGACACGCTCGCGTCCAAGGATTACAGGCTCAAGGTCCGCGATCTCGAGAAGGTCGGAAAACTTCAGGACGTCGCCGACCGGCTGAACATCGCGCGCCTCGACCTGATCGAGTCGACGCACACGGAACTTCCTCGGTTCAGGAGAGAAACGAAGATGGAAGCGATCCGTGCGGCGAAGATGAAGGCTGAATATCTGCTCGGCGCGATCGGCGAAAAGGTCGGAAAGCCGGTCTTCGTGCGCGAGGTCGACGACGACAACTCCGGCTATTACCGGGCGAATCTCAGCATGAACAGCCAATCAAACGTCATTGTGGACGGACTGAACGTCCCTTCGGCAACCGGCCTGAACATCACCCAGATCAAGCTCCGTTTTGAGATCTTCGCCCGTTTCGAGATCGAATGAACGAAAGAAAGGTGCAAAACGCAAATTGCAGTTCAGTGCACGGCGGGCAGATCGGATTTGGAAGGGTCTCGTCAGCAGTTTCGCGGGAGCGCGTTTGCGTAACCTTGCAGGTTGCGCGTTGCGCGATCCTCGCAACTCCGGATACAACGCCCCTGAACTGGTCAAAATCGTCAAACTTCTTCAGCTGATCATCCACGGGCCGCTGACGACTTCGGCGTCGGGGACGAAGGTCGGCGGGAACCAGTTCGTTTTCTGGGTCAGAAGCTCGTCTATCTGTTCCTTCGGGAGCGGCTTCGAGAGCAGGAATCCCTGGCCGTAGTCGCAGCCGAGATTGCGGAGCAGCATCAGCTGGTCCTCGGTTTCGATGCCCTCGGCGATGACGCCCATCTGGAGGTTCTTCGCGAGCGCGACGATGGTCTGCAGGATCTCGGCGTTCTCGCCGTTCGGGCCGACCGTGTATACGAACGAGCGGTCGATCTTGAGCGTGTCGAACGGGAGCGAGTGGAGCTGGCTGAGACTCGAATAGCCGGTTCCGAAATCGTCGATCGAGAGCTGAACACCAAGGCTCTTGAGGTTCGACAGCATCCGCACGGTCTGTTCGACGTCGGCCATCGCGGCGCTTTCGGTGATCTCAAGCTTGAGCGTTTTTGGCGACACGCGCGAAGCCGCGAGCGATTCCTCGACGTCGATCACGAGGCTGTTAAAGCCCAGGTGCTTGCCCGAGATATTGACGCTCATCATCAGGTTGCGAGTCTCGGGCGACCGACGCTGCCATTCGGAAAGCTGCGCGGTCGTCTGTTTCAAAAGCCAGGTCGTGATCGGCACGATCAGCCCGGTGTCTTCGGCCACGGGGATGAACTCGCCGGGCGAGATGAATCCGCGTTCGCGGTGGAACCAGCGGAGCAGCGCCTCGAAGCCGATCAGCGAGCCGTCGTCGAGCGAGACCAGCGGCTGGTAATGGATCGCGAGTTCGTCGCGTTCGATGGCGAAGGGCAGTTCCGATTCGATCCTCGCCAACTGAACGAAGCGTTCGCGCAACGCGCGGTTGAAGATCTCGACGCCCGAGCCCTTCTGTTTCGCGTGGTGCATCGCGATGTCTGCGTCGCGCAGTACCTCCTCCGGCGTCTCGTAGTCGCCGTCGCACGGCGCGAGGCCGATGTTGATGCCGATGTTTATCTTATTGCCCGACAGAGAGAACGGTTGCGATATCTTCTGGTGGATCTTCCACGCGACCTTTTCGGCCTTCTCGATGGACGAAAGGCCGTTGAGGATGATCGCGAACTCGTCGCCGCCGAGGCGTGTCACGAGATCGGTCGGGCGGACGGCGCGCATAAAGCGCTTGGCGACGATCATCAGTACCTTGTCGCCCATCGTATGGCCGAGGCTGTCGTTTATCTTTTTGAACCGTGCGAGGTCGATGAATATGACGTGGGCGTCGCGCGCGCCGGTGGCGCGCAGGCGGCGGAGCGTTTCGCGCAGGCGGTCGCCGAATGCGTGGCGGTTCGGCAGGCCCGTCAGCGAATCGTGCATCGCGGCGTGCTCGAACTCCTGACGGCTCTTGCGGAGCGCTCGGCTGGTCTCTTCCTCGATCTGGAGCAGTGCCGAAAGTTCCCGCGCGTGGAGCTCGGCCTCCTCGGCGCGACGCCGTTCGACCTCGGCGCGCTCCTGAACGGCGCTCTCGGCCTCTTCTATCGATTCGGTCATTTCCGAGATGATCTTGCGGTAAGCGAAAAAGAAGATCCCGAGCGCGACCAGCGCGACCGATATCGCTGCCGGGTCCGAATAGCTTATGAGCTTGAAGAACACCGCCGCCAGCCCGGCCCCGACAAACTGCGTGATCGCGATCGCCGATCCTTCCTCGACCCAGACCTTGAAGAACGGCTTTTGGGATTTGTGAGAATAGTAGACCGCCGCAAGAATCGATGTGAATACGAACTGAAGGATCGCAAAAACGCCGAGTACAACGATCAAGTCGGCAGTCGTCGAGTAACCCAACTCCCAGGATGTTGACGCTAGCAGTACCCTTGAGATTTGAAAGGCGAGCGTCGTTGCTATCGCAACCATCCCAAAACTGTACGCGATCGCGAATTCACTAAATTCGACCCCGCGCCATTTGAAGTAAAAGCAACTCAACAACATTTCAACCGACGCCGCAATGATCGCCGCTTCGCCGCCATAAAGCAGCAGGACAAGAAAGATCGCGACATCGGAGAAACTGAGAATGATCTTAGAGCGTGGCAAGGTCAAACTGAGTCTGGGCGCAATCAGAACCGAAACCAGAAAAATGGCGACAAATCGAGAGGTCAGGTTTGCAGTGTGAAATGTCGCAACGCTCAGAACGAAACAGCAGAGGCCGACAAAAGCGACCGCCAACCGGAAGATGATCTCGTTGCGACTTGATTTCATTTGCGAATGCAGGAAGTAAGAAAGGTACAACACTGTTAAACCAGTGCTGGAATAGAATAACACGCGATCGGACCGCGTTTCCACATTTTTTTTGAAAGCGCAGCGCGGTCGGGGTTTAACCCCAACATTCGATGTTCGTTCAAGCGGATTTTCAGCGGGAGCGGCTGGCACGAAACTCATCCGGATCGAACCGCCGGAGAGGCTCCGGTCCACGCCCCGCTCGATTCAGAGCGCGGTCTGTCGAGTCCTTCATTCTTGCTTTGACCGCGGGGATCTTCCCGTTACGGACTTGCGGGATCCGAGAGCGGGGTTTGGGAGATCCGGCCGTAAAAAAAGAAAGACGGCTGAAGTTGCCTTCAGCCGTCTTTCTTCGCCGCGGGAGTGGCCACCACGAGGGTGATACTGAGATTCGCCTCTGCCCCGAACTTAGTCAGTCAAGATGATCCCGCAATTCGTGTCGCCAGCCTTGTCGTCCGCAAACGTCACGATAACTCCCGTGAAAGTTACGATCACGCCCGTAAAGGTCACGATCACACCGTTGTCGACCTTTTCACCGGAGTCCTTCGCCTCAACGCACGGCGGTGTGTTTGACCCTGTCTTATCCGCCGACGTTACTTCGCCACGGACAAAAGACACCGAACTCGCAAACAGAAGAATGCAACACGCAATCGCCGTAAAGATTCTCATTTTCATTTTCTTATCTCCTTTATTCCTTTTCTGAAATTCTTGCCCAATTCGATTTCAATTGCCGTGCCATAGGCCCCGGACCGGCCAAACAGACGCTAAACTATTGACAGCATGCTGTTTACCCATCCGGCATAGCCGTTTGGCATCTTGGGCGCGGGTGTTACGTAAGGTGTCAGTATCTTTGGAGATGTATGAAGAAACGTAGGAAATGCAGTAGAAAGCGAGGGATTGGGCCGAGTTCAATCTTTACAGTGGTACGTTTGTATTCACCTACCAACAAACGGCCAAACCGTCTCGGCTGGCGGGGAATGCAACTTACTTTTCGCGCGCCTACCTGATGCGTTGAGCGACCGGATTCAGACAAAAAAATCCGGAGACCGCGAATGGCGGTCTCCGGATCTCGTTCGATCGGCCGGTCCCGGTTTACGGGAAAATGCCGAGTTCCGCGTAGCAGGCCGCGACCTTGTCGATCGCGTTGATAAAGGCGGCCGTGCGAAGGTTGTCGATCTTCGGGTTCGACTTCAGGATCTGCCGGATCTGTTGGTACGACGTGATCATCGTTTCCTCGAGCCCCGAATAGACGAGGTCCTGCTCGTCGGCGCCGCGCGCGACAACGCGCTTTTCATCCGACGTCAACGGCCGGCCCGTTTCGCGCTCGACGATGTTGAGGATCTTCTCGTAGGCGCCCTGCTCAAATCGCTTCTCCATCCGGCCGAAGCGGACATGCGAAAGGTTCTT
>CAZARD010000111.1:6183-14230 GCA_964487505.1 uncultured Blastocatellaceae bacterium
TGACGACCGCTTCAAGATCGAGCCCGTTCGGGTTATAGATCGCGCCTTCGAATTCGGCGAGCGCGATGATCTTCGAATCCGCTTCCTGGAAGAACTTGGCCGCGTGATACCCGACGTTTCCGAGCCCCTGCACGACGACCGTCTTGCCGGCGACGCCGCGCGTCAGGCCGAGCGCCTTCATATCCTCTTCCTGGTCGCACGCTTCGCGAATTCCGTAGAAGACGCCAAGCCCGGTGGCCTCCTTGCGTCCGCGGATGCCGCCCTGCGACACGGACTTGCCCGTCACGCATCCGAGCGCGTCGATTTGATCGCCGTGAAACGCCAAGTAAGTGTCGGCGATCCAAGCCATCTCGCGCGGTCCCGTCCCGTAATCGGGAGCCGGAA
The DNA here is from genome assembly GCA_964487505.1 of uncultured Blastocatellaceae bacterium. GTDB lineage: Bacteria > Acidobacteriota > Blastocatellia > Pyrinomonadales > Pyrinomonadaceae > JAFDVJ01. Next base: position 6,568 of record CAZARD010000111.1, read on the forward strand.
CGTCGATGGCCGGCCCTATGAAATTCTTCTTGATCAGTTCGGCCGTATAGCGGCGCGTGATGCTCTGCAGTTCATCGACCGAGTAATTGCGCGGGTTGATCTTGATCGCGCCCTTGGCGCCCCCGAAAGGAACGTCGACGATCGCGCATTTGTAGGTCATCAACGTCGCGAGGGCGATCACTTCATCCTGATTCGCTTCTTCCGAATAGCGGATGCCCCCCTTTACGGGCAGCTTATGATGGCTGTGTTCGGCACGCCAGGCGGTTATGACCTCGTAGTGGTCGCCGCGGCGAACCGGGAATTGAAAAGAGTAGACGCTGTTGCAGGTCTTTATCTGTTTCAGCAAACCTTCGGCATGGACCGTCAGAGCGGCGGCCTTGTCAAAATACCGGTCAACGCTGGCCAAAAAGCTATGGCCATCTCCCATTGCACTCATATGATTTCCCCTTTCATAAAGATAGTTTACGAACAAAAAACTCTTGCTTATATTCTACCGCAGATCGACGGTCTCCGAAAGCGATTCCACTCCCGGAGAATTGAGAACGTCGCGCGACACATTGGGGTCAGCCCGCAGAAGCGAATTCATTCCGAGGTACGCGCGTCGCCGACCCGTTCGGCCCTCTTGTTTCGGGCGCTCCCACGATGCGCCCGCCTTGCCCCGTGTCGGACCCTGCATTCGCACTTGCATCGAAAACTTGTGTATAATCGCTTTCGAATTCGGGCCGCGCTTTCTTTGCAACCAGCCCCGACGAAATTTCATCATTTGATCTGGTTTGTCGGAACCCCTGGGTTACTCCGCGCTCTCCGGCTCGGGAGCGGAACCGTCGGCCGCCGATCGATCGATCCAAGAATCCGCTGGAGGAAAAATGTTTTTGCGATCCCGCTTTGTTCGACTTTCAACCGCCCTCGGGCTCATCTTAACGATCGCGTTGTTCACGTTCGGCGATACCATTCGCCTCAAGGACGGAAGCATCATAAAGGGACGGATCGTCAGCTTCAGCGAAGGAAAATTCACGGTCGTCATTGGCGAGGGACCTCGCCAGAGGCAAATGGTCTTTTTTGCCGACGAGGTCGATTCGATCGAATTTGACGGCACGACCGGAATCTCTACCATCAAGACCCAGCTTCCCACACGGCCCAACAGTGATTCGACTCCGAAGCCGACACCGACGCCGTCGAAATCGGTGATCATCACCGACTCGACGACGCAGCCGACACCGCGCCCGACTCCGGCGCCGACACCGGTCGTCCTGACGCCGGTTGCGACGCCGACCCCGACGCCCGTCCCGACGCCCTCGAGAGCGAAACCGGTCGTGCTCAACGTCAAGGTCCTGGCGGACAACACGGCGAACGGCTGGACGAATTCCCAGTGGGTCGTCAAGAAGGGCCAGAAGATCAAGATCACCGCCAAGGGACAGGTGAATCTCGGCGGCGGCCGGTTTTCCGGACCGGGCGGGATCGCTTCGCTGCCCGACAAGGACAAACTGATCCCGACCGAACCGACCGGCGGGCTGATCGCTGTCGTCGGCGACGACAACAACGAGTTCTTCTTCATCGGCGCCTCGCGGGAATTCGTTGCTCAACGCGACGGGTCGCTGTTCTTGGGTGTCAACGAAGGGGATTTGAATGACAATTCGGGCGCGTTCGAGGTGACGATCGAGATCGAGGTCAACTGACGATCGGACCATCAAACCGAAAAGGCCGCGCGGCGTCGAATCCGCACGGCCTTTTTCATTCGCCTCTTTTCCTTGATTAAAACCAACTAAACGGTCAGAATCGGTATCTAAACCTAAAACCGTACGGATGGTAGAACCGATGAAATTCTTGACCGTTTTCCGCTCGCTGCTCTCGATCGTTCTGGTCCTCGGACTGTGCGCCGGGGCGTTCCCGCAATCCCGAACGCAAAAGGTCGATCCGAAGGACCAGAAAAAGAACCAGCGACCGGTGCCGCAGACCGAAGAAGAACGCAGAAAGGCCGAGGAAGAGCGGCGGCTTCAGGAAGAGATCAAGAACGCCCCGACCGATCCCGACGTTCTGACCGTCAAGACCAATATCGTGAACGTCGATGCCGTGGTTTGGGACAAGAAGACGGGCCAGATCCTGACGGGACTCAAGAAAGAGAACTTCGCGATCTTTGAAAACGGCGTCAAACAGGAGATCTCGCAATTCGCCACGCCCGAGGCGCCGATCACGGTGACGATGGTCATCGAATACAGCAAGATCGCCGAGGCGATCGGCTACTACGCGAATCGCGGCTACGACGCCGGCAAACTTGAGGTCATACGACCGGCCGCGTATTTCCTTTCAAAATTCATCAAACCGCCGGACGATTACGCGTCGCTCATAGCGTTCGACCTGCGGCCGACCCCGATCACGGATTTCACGAACGATCCCAACCGTCTGCGGCAGACCATCGACCTTCTGCTCCGCAACTCGCCCGCGTTCCGCGATTCGAACCTTTTCGGCTCGATGAAGTTCGCGCTCGTTGGCGGCCGCGGCGACGCGGTCGTGCTTGAGGACTCAAACGAGAAATATCAGGAATACGGCGGGATGATCAGTGTCAAGGCGAAGCGCCGCGCGATAATCCTCGTCGCCTCCGGACTGAATACGGCCCCGAGCGGCCCGAACTATGACGAGATCAGAAAGATCATCCAGAAATCCGGGATCCCTATCTACATCGTCGGCACGGGGAACCTCTTCTTCAAGCTTTATGAGGACCGGCTATCGGAGACCGACGGAATCGACGGCAGCCCCGGGCGGATGTCCTTCCTGATGGCGCAGAACGTTCTCAAGACCTTTGCCGCCGAATCGGGCGGGGCTTATTTCCCCGTCACGTTCGAAAGCGAGGTCCCGGGCGTGCTCAACAACATCAACGCCTTTATGCGCAATCAGTACAGCCTCGCCTTCGACGCAACGGAAAAGCCAAAGGACGGCAAGAAGAACAAACTCGAGGTCAAGGTCGACCTAAACGGCGACGGCATCTACGAAGAAAAACAACTCATCGTCCAGCACCGCCCGTTCTACGTGATCGAGAAAGAGAAGAAATGATGGATAGTGCATAGTGCATAGTGCATAGTGCATAGTGCATAGTGCATAGTGGATTATGTTGGTCGGCTCACGAAATGCAAGTCCAGAGTGGTGTCTCGCGTCGAGAATCTATGAAGGCTACGCTCGGCGCTTCACTTTGCACTATGCACTATGCACTTTGCACTGATCCGCACTTTGCACTGAACCGCACTTTGCACTGATCGGCACTTTCCTCCGAACTCTCATACCCCATAGATCTTCATTTTGAATTCATCGTTCGAGGTCGTGATCTCGACGCGCTTGCCTGAGAATCCAAAGGAATCGCGGAGGACCATCGGGAGACCGCCGCGGGGAGCGTGCGTTCCGTATTCGCGCATCGTGAAGATCGCCGCGATCTGCGGGTTCAGGCGCTGCGTGACGCCGTAACGGATCGCGCGCGAAGCGGGCGGCACGAATCCGTTCGTCCGCCGGGGATTGGAAATCTCGATCGCGTCGTCGAATACCGCAACGCGCGTCGTGACGTCGCGGATCGCAAGATCGCGATGCACAAGCGCGTTGATGACGCCCTCGACGATCGAGTAATGATGATAATGCCGGCGTGCTTCGATCGGCGCCGCAGCGCCGCCCCGTTTCGCCGCTTTCCCTTTCGACAGATCGCAATAGCGACGGACGAAGCGCATCGTTTCTTCGAAGACGTGCATCAGGTTGCCGGCGATCTCAAGCGATTCGACGGTTTGCCGGTTGCCGTTGCCGCCGGTGATGCGCTCGACGCGAACACGTGACCGCGGGATCGCTTCGGCGACCCGCTCGTTCTTGCCGAACAGCAGAACGCCGGCGACGGTCGGCAGGAACTCGTCGCCGTTTCCGACCGCCATCAAGAGATCCCTTTTCAAGAATTCCGCGGTGTCGTAAAGGTTCTTTCCAAGCGAATCGATCTCGAAAGCGTCGGCGAAACTCCACAAGAGCGCGTCGTCGAAATCCGACGCCTCGAAGCCCGGCACCGGCATATTCTCGTACCCGAGCGGCCTGATCTCGTCCAGCCACGCGGACAATTCGTCGCGCCCAATCTCGCGCTTTTCTGCTCCGACCCTGATGTAGAAACGACCATCACGTGTGCGATACGGCCGCCGCTTGCCGTCGATGTCGAGCACGACGACCCGGCGGCCGTTGTCGAACGAAATGACATCGATCAGAGGGATCACAGGCGGAACGATGTCCTCGCGGCAGATGCGCACGATCTCTTCCTGCACGCCTTCCGGATTGCTGACGCCTTCGACCCGAAGCTGGTCGCTGACTCCAAAAATAACCGTCCCGCCGGCAGTGTTCGCGAGCGCGACAATGCCCTGCGCGATCTTCTCCGGATTTGAAAGCTTGACCTTGAGTTCGAGGTAGGTGTCTTCGCCGCCGCGGATCAGGCGAAGAAGCTCCGAACGCGTCGTGACCGGCGCAGGCGTGTTTAGAATGTACTCCTGGAATGAGCGTTCGGCGGGTGTCTCGAACCGGGGACTGTTTCGGAATCTTCTGCGTGCCATGACAAGGAAGCGTGCAATTTATGTCAAGACGGCCACGCCCCGAAATCCGCCCGAGCGATAAGACCGCTGCGGTATCAAAATTCTCAACCGAGTGTATTGAATCATTTCGGCCGTCAAAACTCTAGTTTGAAACCGTTTTTTTTCCGGACGCGCTCTTTTGGCGCAAGAGATCGCCTTGCGCCCCGTTCTTGTCGCGTCCGGCAACTGCCGAAGGAGTTCTTGAATGCAGAAATTTTCGAGTCCGCTGCGGAATCTCAAGATCGCGAGCCCGTGCTCGGAGGATTGGAATGCGATGATCGGAAACGATCGGATGCGTTTTTGCGGAAAATGCGAGATGAACGTTTACAATCTTTCGGGAATGACGCGCGAAGAGGCCGAATCGCTGATCGCCAGGTCCGAAGGAAGGCTTTGTGTCCGATTCTACAAACGCGCCGACGGCAGCGTTCTTACGCGGGATTGCCCGGTCGGCTTCGCGCGGGTCAAGGCCCGCGCCAAAGCGATCGTGACGGCCTCGGCGTCCTTGATCTTCACGTTCTTCGGCTCGATCGGGATCGTCGCGCTTCTTGCTTCATCGCGAAAAACGGCCGAAGTGGGCACGATTCGACCGATCGACACGTCGCGCCGGTCTTCAAACGGCGACTTCGAAGTGATGGGCGCGATCCCGCGCCGTATCGACAAAGCGCCGGCGCGAGACCGCTGACGATCATTTCGTCACGAAATATCCCTGTCTCGCGCGGACACGGAACGCGCTCGCGGAACGAAGTCCGACGGTAAGGTTGACGTAGCGGTTCTCCGGAAAATCCGAATCCGAATAGTACTGCACGAGATACTGCGCGCGGAGTTCGTTGGCGAGCTTGACGAAGATCTCGGTGAGGATCGCCTTGTTTCGCCGGTCGTTGTATTCGTTGAGCACCGGATCTTTAAGGGTCACCGCCTGGAACTTCGGCAGAAACGCGGTCCCGCCGGTCTCGTCCGCGAACCGCTGAAGATTTGATTGCCCGAAGATACTTGATTGGTTGAGTTGGTACGAATTCCCGCCCGGATTGATCGAGTAGAAGACCGCGTCGGCCTGCTGCAACACTTTGAGCACCTTGTTCTGTTCGCGGGCTTTTGCCGCCTCGCGCGCCTTCAAACGAAAATTGCGGCGGTCGTCGTATGAGATCTTGTCCTGAACGAGCTTGCGTTCGGCCTCGATGATGGCCTTGACCACGCCGGAACTGTTCGTGTCGTCGCCGTCGGTGATCGCGAGCAGGACCTTTCTCGACCCCGCCGGCGCGTTCGTCTGAAGATACGCCGCGGCCTCGCGTACCGAATCAAAGAACGCCGTCTGCTGATTGGTCGGAGCGATGGTCCGGATCGCGACCGACGACCGTTCGGCATTCTCGCGCGGCTGAACCAGGACCAAACGCTCGCCGATCGTGAAAATCGTCGCCCGGTCTTCGGGTCGCATCACATCGCGTAGGAACGCGATCGCGGTCTGCATCTGGTAATCGAACATCGGGTTCGTCGTCGCCGAAATATCAAAAAGCAAAGCGATCTCGAGCGGCACCTTTTCGGCGTTGCCGACCTCGGCTATCTCCTGCGGCCGGCCTTCCTCGGAAAGAACGAAATCCTTCGCGACGAGACCGGTGACCGGCTGGCCGTTGGCATCGGTGACCGAAACCGGGACGACGATCAGCCTCGACTCGACCTTGATCACGTCGTCGTCCGTGACCGGCGTCGGCGTTGGCGTCTGTGCGTACGCGGCCAATGCGAGCGCGAAGATCAGAAAAGCAGCGTGGACTGTCGGCTTTTTCATTTTCGATAAGAAGATAGGGCGGCGCGGCAAACACAATTCCGCGGCCGCCCGTTTCGATCAGGGAGCGTTACTGGTCGCTAGTCGGATTCGTACGGACCTCGACGTTCTGGTTCAGACCGCGGTTGACAAGAAGCTTCACCTCGACCCGCCGGTTCTGCTCGCGCCCTTCTTTGGTCGAATTGTCCGCGACCGCCTGAAGTTCGCCAAAGCCGTAGGATTGCCCGATGCGGCGCAACGGAATGTTGTGCGTTTCGACGAGATAATCGATCACGGCCTGGGCGCGTTTCTGACTGAGAACCTTGTTCTTCTGAGCGTCACCGTCGGCCGATGCGAATCCTGTCACCTCGATGACGTAACCCTTAAGCTGTATCGCGGCCTGCGCGACCTGATCCAGCGAGGCTTTCGCTTCGGTCGACAAGACCGCGCTTCCCACCTTGAAATTCACGGTCGCGGTCGATTGGACAACGTAGTCGTCAAGCGCCGTGATCCTTTGGTTCGTCGCGTTGACGCCCTGCACGGCGGCATCGGCCGTTTCCTGCGCGGCCTTGGCGCCGCCCTTCGCGGCGTTCGAGATCGCCATCAGTTCGTCGATCTGCCCGGAAAGCCGCTGTTGGTTCTGTTCGGTTTGCGACACGCGTTCCTCGGTCGGCGTCACGCGGCTGTCGATCGACTGAGCGACGCGGAAATCGTCCTTGTCGAAACGGATCTTGTCCGCCGCGAGACTGCCTGAAGAATCACCGCGTCCTTCAACCTCAAGATTCAGCCCGCGAACGATCTGGCTCGACGCGACCTTGTCTCCCCCGCCGAAGAATCCGCCCTTGGTCTTGATGCTGGTCGACGGCGCGATCACCACTTTCGTATCGACGCCCGTTCCGTCGCGCACGACGAAACTCGTGTCGTCCTTCGCGATGACGACGCCCTTGATCTTGTATTTCTGACCGGCGGTAAGCGTCCGCATCTGCGCGCCCTGCCCGTAGGCGCCCGCGACTCCGATCAATACTGCAACCGACAATGCTAGAAACCTTTTCAACATAATTTGACTCCTGATCATAATCTCAATCCAAACCGCGGAAAGCCGACCGTATAGACGTTCGAAATCTCGGAAGGGTTGTCGGAGATTTCGCTCTTGCGGGATCCAAACGTCAACTGAATCTTGGCACACTTCCGCGAGAATTTTCAACGACTTTGAACAATCAATTCGCGTGCCAGACTTCCGTATGGCGCGAATTGCGCGATTTCAAGAAAAAGAGACTGTCCGTTTTGCGAACAGTCTCCCGCAAGGTGTCCTTTTCCCGTGCGTTCCGGT
>CAZARD010000112.1:0-14191 GCA_964487505.1 uncultured Blastocatellaceae bacterium
CGCCACGTGGAGCGGAGCGGAACGTGGTGTGTCTGGCCCGGTTTTGGCCGGAGCGAGCGGAGCGCGCGACGTATCGATAGCACCACGTGGAGCGGAGCGGAACGTGGTGTGTCTGGCCCGGTTTTGGCCGGAGCGTGCGGAGCGCGCGACCTATCGATAGCGCCACGTGGAGCGGAGCGGAACGTGGTGTGTCTGGCCCGGTTTTGGCCGGAGCGTGCGGCGCACGCGTCTCCGGTCCGTTTGGACAGAAGACGCCTGTTTCACACGCTTGTTGATCGTATCGGGAATCTTGCACCAGGCTCGGCCGCGCCTTTGCCCGGTGCCATCGAAACGACGCGCGCTCCGCACGCTGAACGTGGTTTGTCGAATCGACTGAACCTACGGAGAGAAATCGGGAGGTTCGTTTCGAAAACGCCGATTTCGGCAATTGTCGGGTAATGAGATCAGGGCGTCAAAAAGCAGTCGCCAAACGTTTAGTTAGGACAGCATTGATTTTCAATTTACTATTTGCTAGCGCCGGAATTCCAGGATTTCAAGATTCCACAAATCCAGACTCACTCGACCTGGAATCTGGAATCCGGAATCCGGGATCCTCGAATCCGAAATCCCCAATCCCAATTCCCAAATGCTATGCCGGTCCTTCGATGTCCGGGATGAGTTCCGGATGGCCCTCGACTTCCGGATGTTCCGGAAGACCGTGTTCGCGGCGGTCTTCGAGCTCCTCCCAGATCTTCACGTTGTGCGTTTCCGGAAGCGCGAGCGAGCCGACAATGAACGTCACCGCGGCGACGATCATCGGATACCAAAGTCCGGCATATATGTTTCCCGTCTGGGCGCAGAGGATGAGGCCGATCGTCGGCAGCAATCCGCCGAAAACGCCGTTGCCGATATGGTATGGCAGCGACAGCGACGTATATCGGACCTTCGCCGGGAACGCCTCGACGAGATACGCGGCGATCGGCGCGTAGACCATCGTTACCCAGATCATCTGAACGAACACGAGCACGACAAGCATCGCCGAGTTCGCGTTCGGCGCCGAAGTCACCGGCACGGTCGTTTCCTTTCCGGACGCGTCGGCGATATGCGTGACCGGCGCGAGCTTCGGCTCTTTCGTCACCGGGTCCGGCGTCGATTCGATGGCCGAAACGTTATTGCCCGCGAAATGGACCATTCCCTGATAGATCGGATAATAGGTCAGCACCGCGAGCAGACATCCGGCCATCATTATCTTTTTTCGGCCGACGCGGTCGGACAGCCATCCGAAAAAGATGAACAGCGGGATCGCGAGGACGATGGCCGCCGCGATGATGTAACTCGCCTGAACCCTTTCGATCTTGAGGATCGTCTGCATATAGAACAACGCGTAGAACTGGCCGGTATACCAGACGACGCCCTGGCCGGCGGTCGCGCCGAACAGGGATATCATCACGCGCTTCAGGTTCTCGCGGTTCGTGAACGCGTCGATCAGAGGCTTTGCCGACGCCATACCGGCCGACTTGATGTGCTGGAAGATCGGCGATTCCTTCATCCGCAGCCGGATGAAAAGCGACATTCCGACGAGCAGGATCGAAAGAAGGAACGGGATGCGCCACCCGGCGGTGAACGAATCCGCGCCGAAGGCTTCTTTCGACATCGTCGATTGCAGGCCGATGACGACCGCCAGCGAGATCAGCAATCCGAAGGAAGCGGTGATCTGAATGAAACTAGTGTAGAATCCGCGACGATCGTCGGGGACGTGTTCGGCGACGTATACGGCGGCCCCGCCGTATTCTCCGCCGAGCGCGAGGCCCTGCAGGACACGGACGATGATGAGCCCGATCGGCGCCGCGATCCCGATCTGGCTGTAGGTCGGAAGAAACCCGATCGCCGCCGTCGCGCCGCCCATCAGCAGGAGCGTCACGAGAAACGCGTATTTCCGTCCGACGAGATCGCCGATCCGCCCGAAGAACAGCGCCCCGAACGGCCGCACGACGAATCCGATTGCGAACGTCATCAGCCACATTATGTAGGCCAGATCCTCGTTGCCCGGCGGATAGAAAAGCGGCGCGATTGTCGTCGTCAGGCTGCCGAAGATATAAAAGTCATACCATTCGATCACCGTCCCGGCCGACGACGCTCCGATAACGTTCCAGATCTTGTAATCTTTCTTGGCGTGTTCGATCTCGGCGATTGTTGACATAGGTTCGATTTTCGATTTGCGATTTTCGATTTGCGATTATTGATTCGGACGCGCCCGCCGTCTTCTGCGCGGGGTTCTCCGTTACGGATCTACAGACCGACGGCCGAATGCCGAAAATCGTCGAACGTCTAGTCCTCTTCCGGTTCAGTCTTTTTCTTCCCGGTCAGGATCTCGCGCATCACCTCGGCGCCGGGGATCAGTTTCTCCCACATCTGCGGAGCGGTCGCGGCCATCTCGAGCATTGAACGGAAACGATTGTCGAATTCCTCTTTCGTCTTGAGATACGCGTTGAAGCTTGCCGCGAGATGGTTTTTAAAAAAGTCCTGGACCGATTCCTCGCGCGTCCGAAGTATCTGGAACAGAAATTCGGTTGGGAGGATCGTCCTCTTGTTCTTCTCTTCCTCGAGAATCACCTGGATCAGCACGGCCTTGGTGACATCGTCCTTGGTCGTCGAATCGACGACCCTCAGGTCACGGCCTTCACGGACGAGCTCCGCCAGGTCCTCAAAACTGATGTAGCCTTTCGTCTCGGTATTGTAGAGCCGGCGGTTCCCGTGACGCTTGATCACGAGTTGGCGTTCGTTGGATTCCTCGGACGATTTCTTCCTTCGCGGCATCGTGCGAAGAAGATAGCACGATTCCGGCCAAAACGCATCGGAATCCCGGATTCTCCGCGAAAGGCCACCGATAACCGCACGTTATCGCGTCTTTGCGATATTGCTATCTATATGACTTTCTTACGGTTGTACACGTCACCTACATTTTTTCTCGCATCTGCGAGATTTTCGCTTGACAAACGCATCGCAGAGGATTATCTTGAAATTGGCAAACGGGATTTCCCGGTATCAAACGGAATCATAGGAGATAAAGACAATGACCAAGAAAGCTACAAATCAGGTTCAGGAAGGAATCAACACCGCGATCGAACTTTCGCAGAAAACGGCGAACACGATGCTGAAGGGTGCGGTCCAGACCGCGGAACTCAGTGAGCATTACGTTCAGGGCCTTTACAAAACGGCCTATGACACGAATGTGGACGCGTTGAAAGTCGCGAAGAATTACTGGGATGCGATGACCGAGCTCCGCAAGGACTGGCTGAAGCTTTTCTCGCAGACCGGCGAGAAGGCGATCGCCGCCGTCGGCGAGATCGAAGTGCCGTTCCAGAAGCAGGCGACCGAATTCGTCAGCAGCTTCGTCGACAATGCTCAGAAAACGTTTGAGAATCTGACCACGCCGGCAAAGACCGCGGCCAAGTAAGTTCTTTCCAGAGGAAAGTCTGCGGTTGCTATCAACCGCGGACTTTTCTATATTTGTAGGGCATTTTGGTCGCAACCGCGGACCGCGGGCGCGACCTGCAAGGAGCAACGATGTCAGAAGCGAAGAAGAGCGCGCGGAAAACCTCCGCCCGCAAGACCGCGGAAACTCATTCGGAACAGCCGAAACAGGCCGCTGCGGCACCGGATATGTCGGCCGATTGGGCGCGGACGATCGTCAATCAACTGGTCGAGGCGCAAAAGATGTGGCTCGAAATCGTGACGCAGCAGAACGCGCTTGTGTTCAAGACGGTCTCGGAAGTTATGGGAATGACGGAAAACGCTCCGTCGGAAGCACTCGCGACTTGGGCGAAGCAGGCGGTCGAGGGTTTCGTCGCGGCGCAGAAACAATGGTCCGAGATCGCTATCCAGCAGGGTGAACAGATAATGAAGGCCGTCAGTTCCGGCGGAAATCTCGCCGATGCGAATATGCTGGGAATGATCCAGGAAACCGCCGGCGAGGGAATGCAGACGCTCGTCAAGATGCGTATGGCCTGGCTCGATTTCGCCGCGCAGCAGAACGCGCAGATGATGAAGGCGATGAAGGACGGGCTCAATCTCGACAATTCGCATCCCGGCGCCGCGTTGGCCGACTTTGCGCAGGCGACGATGGCGAGTTACGTCGAGATCCAGAAGCGCTGGCTCGATATGGCCATGCAGATCCCGCTGTTCGGAGCTTTCAACAAGGACAAGTGAGCGGTTTCCCGCCCCAAGGCGGCACTGCCGGATCAAAACGCCGGCCGACCCGCCGATCGGGAACGAGGCAATCCGTTCGAGTGATTCGAAGCCGCGTGAACGCGGCACTCCAGACCTTTATGCCCAGACAATCCGCGTCGAAGCGAAAATATCCTTGGAAGACGAAGATCGGCGACGCCGAGGTGACGCTGCGGTTGATGTCCGAAGACGACCGCGAGGCGATGCTCGAGTTCGGCCGAAGCCTTCCCGAGAGCGATCTGCTTTTTCTTGCGGTCGACATCACGCAGGAGGAAGCGGTCGATGATTGGATCCGCCGGATCAACAACGGCCACCTGCAGACGATCCTCGTTGAAATGAACGGAAAGCTCGTCGGCCACGGTTCGCTCCTCCACGAAGAACAAGTCTGGACACGCCATCTCGGCGGAATGATCCTGCTTCTGTCGCCCGCCGTTCGCGGCAAAGGCCTCGGCAGCATCATCGCCGGCGAGCTTTTCGCGCGGGCGGGTGAACTTAAGTTGCGCAAGGTGATGGCCCGTATGGCGGCCGAACAAAAGGGCGCGATCCAGGTCTTCGAGAAGCTGGGCTTCAAGATCGAAGCCCTTCTCGCCGATTGCGTCATCGACCGCTACGATCGCACGCACGATCTGATCATTATGTCGTACGACGTCACCGGCTTTACGGAAGAATGAACACATTTGGGATTTGGGATTTGGGATTGCGGATCTTCTGCCAGAAAATCCAAAAATCAGAATTCCGAAATCCCAAATCCGAAATGCAATGGTTCCTGAGTTAAATCGCCGGCTCTCTTCGCTAGACGCGGCATTCCTTTACCTTGAACGGAAGGAATGCCCGATGCATATCGCGTCGACGAGCATCTTCGACGGCGAACTGGGCTATGAGGAACTCATCAAGCACATCGGCGACCGCATCCACGCGATCCCTCGATATCTTCAGAAGGTCGTGCCCGATCCGTTCAACCTCGGTCATCCGACGTGGGAATACGACGAAGATTTCGACATCCGCAACCATATCTTCGAGATCAATGCCGGATCGAGCGTGTCGCGCACCGAATTGATCGATCTCGCCGGTAGGCTTCTCAGCACGTTGATGGACCGCAAGAAGCCGTTGTGGGAACTCTATCTCGTCCACAACATCGAGGGCGCTGGATCGGCGATGATCGCGAAGGTCCATCACTGCATGGTCGACGGCATTTCCGGCGTCGATCTGATCAAGATCATTTTCGACATCACGCCTGAAGGCTCGGATCCGCCGCCGAAGCCGCAGACGCGCCCGGCCGCGCCGAAACCTGATCCGACGCGTGTTTTTCTGGATTCGCTGCTCGGCGCGATGCAGGAAGGGATGAACCGGTTCACCGAAATGCAGGCCGGGCTTCTGCATCTCACGCAGTCGATGCTGAACCCGCAGGGCCTCGAAAAGTTGCCGAATCTTTCGACCGCGCTGCCGGCCGCCGTCACGCCGCCGCCGATCCTGCCGTTCAACGGAAAATGTTCGGGCGAACGGCGCCTTGCCTGGAGCGAATTCTCTTTCTCGGACGCGCGGCGGATCCGCGGAGTTCTCGGCGGAACCGTCAACGACGTCGTCCTGACCGTGCTCAGCGAATCGGTCAAGCGTTACGTCAAGGATCACGGACAGTCGCCAGCCGGACGCGTCGTGCGGTTCATGGTCCCGGTAAGTCTGCGTCAGAAAGACCAGCGCGGCGCGCTCGGAAACATGATCTCGTTCGTCCCGATCGAGATCCCGCTCGCCATCGACGATCTGAGGGAGCGTTTCAACGAGGTCAATCGCAAGACGGTGCTGATGAAGGAAGCGCGGCTCGCCGAGGGATTCGGCGTCGTCGGCGCAATGTATTCGCTGCTTCCGGCACCGATCCAGTCGATCCTAGGCGCGGTTGCGGACCTTCCGTTCCCACCGTTCAATATGGTCGCGACGAACGTTCCGGGACCGCAGATCCCATTGTTTCTTGCCGGACGAAAACTTGTCGCGCAGTATCCGTATGTCCCGGTCGGCTACGGTCTCGGGCTTGGATGCGCGATTTTCAGTTACAACCAAGTTCTCTATTTCGGCCTCTCATCAGACGCTCAGGCGATGCCTGACGTTGAGAAGTTCAAAGTAATACTCGACAATGTATTTGGGGACTTGAAAACATACGCTGACGATGCCGAGATAAAGGCGAACGCGGCAAACAAGCGTAATTGCGGATTCGTGAATTCGGATCGGGCTTGGCCGGGATCCAAAATCCAGAATCCAAGACGCATCGATGGACATACTAGACGGCGAACTTGAGGTAATCACAGGATTCGACAAGGAAATGCGCTCGCATTCGTTGCCGATTTGGTTCGAATCGTTTGTCGGTGTCGATTTCGCTCTCTTGCACCTGTCCCCGGTCTATTACGGTTTCGGCGTCCCGCGCGGCGACGGATCGGCCGTAATCGTCGTTCCCGGGTTTCTCGGAGCGGATGTTTATCTTTACGAACTCTATCTCTGGCTCTCGCGCATCGGATACAAGCCGTACCTTTCGAACATAGGATGGAACGCCGAGTGCCTGAACACGCTCAGCGACCGGCTGATCAGGACCATCGAACGCGCGTACGACGATACCGGCCGCAAGGTGCATATCGTCGGGCACAGCCTCGGCGGCGTGCTCTCACGATCGGCCGCGACGCAGCATCCGGAGCTCGTCGATTCCGTCATCACTCTCGGCTCCCCGTTCCGGGGCGTCCGTTCGCACCCGCACGTCATCAAGATCGCGGAGAGCATCAGATTGCGTATCTTTCGAAACGGCGGGAAGAGCGAGTATCCGCGGTGCTATACCGGCCACTGCCATTGCCCGGCGGTGACCGCGCTTCATCATTTTCTCCCGAAAAAGGTCCGCCAGACGGCGATCTACACCAAATCCGACGGCATCGTCGACTGGCAGAACTGCCGCTCCCGCTTCGCCGAAAACAACTTCGAGGTCACCGGCACGCATATCGGACTGGTCTACAACTTCCAGGCATACAAACTGATCGGTGACCGGCTCGCAAGCAACGGCGCGTAGGGAAGAGAGATACCAGATTCCAGATTTCAGATTCCAAGCTGCAGATTCGAGAATCAAGATTCAAGATACGTTCCTTTCAATCTTGAATCTTGAACCTTTGATCGTGAAAATGAATCTTGAACCTGGAATTTGGAATCTGGAACCTGAAATCGCCATCCCGCCCGACCCCTACTTGAGCATCCCGGCGAAGGCCCAGACGATGGCGATGATGACGATCGCGCCGACGATGTCGAGCAGAATTCCGTAGCGCACCATCTTCATCAAAGGAATGTATCCCGATCCGTACACGATCGCGTTGCACGGCGTCGAGACCGGCAGCATGAATCCGAGGCTCGCGCCGAGCGTCGCGCCGAGCGCCGGAATGAACGGGTCCTGGCCCTGCGTCGTTGCGATCGCGATCGCCACCGGCACGACCATGTTCGCCGACGCTGTGTTCGATGTCGTCTCCGAAACGATCACGGCGACGATCACCGACGCGACGAGGAGCCCGAAACTGCCACTGAACGGCAGCAAACCCGTCAGGCCGCGCCCGACCGCCTCGGCCAATCCGGTTTGGAACGAGAGCACGCCGAGGGCGAATCCGCCGCCGTAGAGAAAGATCACGCCCCAATCGATCTTCACGGCCTCGTCCCACGTGATAGCTTTCTCGCCCTTTTCGTTTCCGGGCAGAACAAATAGCAGCATCGCGCCGAGTATCGCGCCGGCGGCCTCGGGCAGGCGCGAATTGAGCGTCTTGTAGGCCGGGCTTTGCTCGCCCGCGAAGAGCGCGACGAGGCCCGGAACAACCCACATCAGGATCGTGATGGAAAAGGCGATGACAACCGATCGCTGACCCCGCGTCCAGGGTCCGAGCCTCTCGCGTTCGCGTTCGAGCATCTCGGCGCTCCCTTCGATCTCCTTTACACCCGCCGGCGCGAGCTTGTCGAGATAGAACCAGAGGAAAAGAAAAAGGACGATGACGATCGGAAACCCGATCATCATCCATTTGAAGAACGAGATGTCGGCCCCGCCGCCGAGCTGGCGTATGAAACCGATACCGATGACGTTCGGCGGCGTTCCGATCGGGGTCGCCAACCCTCCGATCGAGGCCGCGAAACTCGTCATCAGCATCAGCGCCGTCGCGTAACTGCGGTTGATCTTGATCCCCGTTTCCTTTTCCTGATCGAAAAGAAAGTTGATGATCGAAAGCCCGATCGCAAACATCATCGCCGTCGTCGCGGTGTTCGAGATCCAAGCTGAAATGAACGCCGTGACGGCGCCAAAAGCGAACAGTATCCGCGAGGGCTTGGCGCCGATCATCTTCATCGACAGCACCCGGAACGCGAAACGACGGTCGAGGTGATGAACGAAAATGCCGCGGGCGAGTATGAAGGAACCGATAAAAAGGAAGATCAGCGGATCGGCGAACGGCGCGAAGACGTCCTTTGCGGGCGCGACCTGAAGGACGATCGCCATCGCCGCCCCGACAAGCACCGAGGCGGTCATCGGCAGCGATTCGCAGAGCCAGAGAATGACGACCGCGGCCATGATCGCCGCGAGCCGGTGCGCCTCGGGCCTCAACCCTTCGAGCGGCGCGAAAAAGATCACGACGAAGGCCAACGGCGCAAACACGAATCCGAGCCGGTTGCGCCACTTCTCAAACCGGGCCTCGCCCTCGCTGATAACTTCCCTGATTATTGGTTCGTCCATTCCGATTTCGGACTTTCGATTTTAGATTTTGGATTTTGGGTGTTCTGGCTGCTCTCCGAAGCCCGAATCCAACGTTCGAGCCGCTTGAAGGCGTGACTGCAAGCGCGGAATCCAAAATCCAAAATCTAAAATTCAAAATCAAAAGACTATCCGCGTTTTCAGCGTTCCTTTGACGTCGCGCAGGATCTCAAGCGCGTCCTTCGAAAGTTCGGTATCGACGTCGAGAATGACGTAGCCGATCTCATCGTTCGTTTTCAGATACTGGCCGAGAATATTGATGCCTTTGTCGGACAACCGCGAGTTGATCTCGGAAAGCACTCCCGGAATGTTGCGATGGATGTGCAGGATCCGATGCGTTCCGTCCTGGAGCGGCAGGCTCACCGGCGGGACGGTGTGCGAACCCTCCGACGCGCCGAACTCGACATACTTTATAAGCTTAGCCGAAACGTCGAATCCGATATTGACCTGTGCTTCCTCGGTCGATCCGCCGATGTGCGGGGTCAGGATCACGTTCGGAAGATTCTGCAGGATCGATTCGAACGACGCCCCGTTCTTTTCAGGCTCCATCGGGAAGACATCGATCGCCGCGCCCGAGATCCGACCGCTGACGATGGCGTCGCGCAGCGCCTCGAGATCGACGACGTCGCCGCGGGCATAATTGAGCAGGATCGACCCCTTTCGCATCATCTTCAGGGTTTCGGCGTCGATCATATTCCGCGTCGATGGGCTTGACGGAACGTGAAGTGTAACGATGTCGGATATCTCGAGCAGTTCGTGAAGCTCGCGCAACTGGCGGGCGTTGCCGTGCGGAAGCTTGGTCACGACGTCGTAATAGAAGACGTGCATCCCGAGCGCTTCGGCAAGGACCGAGACCTGCGAGCCGATATTTCCGTAGCCTATGATCCCGAGCGTCTTGCCGCGCAGCTCGTAACTGCCTTTCGCGTCCTTTTGCCAGACGCCTTTGTGGGCCGCAATGTTCTTGTCGGAAATACGCCTGATGAGCATCACAAACAGTCCGACCACGAGTTCAGCCACCGACCGCGTGTTCGAATACGGCGCGTTGAAGACGGCGACGCCGCGTTCGGTCGCGGCCCGCAGATCGACCTGGTTCGTTCCGATGCAGAAACAGCCGATGGTGAGGAGTTTGTCGGCGGCTTCGAGAACGCGTTTCGTGATATGCGTTTTCGAACGGATACCGATCACGTGGACGCCTTTGACGGCCTCGACGAGATCGTCCTCGCCAAGCGCTCCCGCGTGGCGCGTGATATCGACATAACCGCTGAGACGAAGTTCGTCGGCCGCCGCGTCCGAAATGTTTTCCAGCAGCAAAACCTTTACCTTGCTGCGCGGGTACGAAGTCTGTTCGGCTTTCATAGGACACTTGAATTATATTCGAAAGCCGCGATCAAAACTACGTTCGATGAGTTGATTCGATATCGGCGCCGCGATTTCAGATCGGTGCGTTTTGACGATAATATTCTGATTGATGTCGAACTTCGCCTTGATGATTCTATTGGTCGTGATCCTGACACTCCTGGGATCCGGAACCTTGTTCTTCATAACCGTCAAATACTACTGGGGCGACCGCGGGGCGCCGCCGCCGACGGGCGAGGAACGCAAGCGCCTGCGGGCCGAAGAGCTTCAGCGCCGGGCGAAACAGATCGAATATAGCAGGAAGAACAAATGGGAGACCCGGAGCGACGATTTCTTCAACAACACGAAAGGCCCGGCGGGCAAGTGATCAAAAGAGAACCTATTTGAGGCCGGACTTCCGGAACCGCTTCACGATCCACTCGATGACACCGGCAACGGACAGGACTGAACCGATGGTCAGGAACACGTAGCCGTAGCGGACGTACCCGATACCGGCTTCGGCGACGATCTGCGGACCAACCTGCGGATCGTTGACCTCGGAATGGAAAAGGGCAAAGAAAGCTCCAAGCAGCAGCGCGAAGGGGATCGCGAGCAGCGGATTCTTCCGGCCGAGAAAGAAGGCCGCTCCGCCGAACCCCAAAGACGCCGCGACGAGAAACTCGAACGACAGCTCTTTGTCCATCACCTCAAACAAGATCGCAAACGGCATTCCCTGATGTTACGTCGGTAAATGGATTCGAGCAACGCGGATGCTGACGAATCTCGGATCTGCCGTCGCGTCAAATGCCGGTATGCGTCCGCGACGATCCCTGACCGTTCAACCCCTTTCGCATTTGAAGAATTCTGCCACGGATCTCACGCATTTCGCGAACAAAACGCAGAGTAATATGTGGGAATTCGTGCAATCCGTGGCGAAAAGCCGATAAGTCATCTTATCGCGTAATTTGGATTTAACCCGGATTGCAAAGATCGCTGGTTCATCCGGTCTTACGGTTCGTTGGATCGTTCGGAGACAAGCTGTCAGCTAAGGGCTATAAGCTAAGAGCCAGTTCTAAGACAACCTAAGGAAAATCGTTCCATTCGGGCAAGCGCTCGAATCCATGATCTGGGTTCAAACTCGGTTCCGATTTCACATCCCGCAAACAACCACGGACGAGAAAAGAGTTGCCCCGGTCGAGGCTAGCCTCGCCGGGGCGCATCACAGTCGCAGCTCACTGTTCACCGTCGTCACATATGGATCGTCAGATCATGAACGCCTTCTGCGGCTTCCATCATCGATTCCGAAACCGTCGGATGCGCGTGGATCGTGTTCGCGATCGACTCAGCGGTCGCCTCGAGGCTCATCGCGACGCAGGCTTCCGCGAGAAGCTCGGTCGCGTGCGGCCCGATGATGTGAACGCCGAGAACCTCGTCGTACTTCTTCTCCGAAACGATCTTGATGAATCCGTCGGTCTCGCCGAGGATACGGGCCTTGCCGCTCGCCGAGAACGGGAATTTTCCGACCTTGACGTCGTAGCCAGCCTCCTTCGCCTTCGCCTCGGTCAGGCCGACGCTGGCGACCTCGGGATCGCAATAGGTGCAGTTCGGGACGAGGCGCTGATTGATCGGCTCGACCTTTTTGCCGGCGATCCGCTCGACGACCATGCAGCCTTCCTTCGAGGCGAGATGCGCGAGCCACGCGGTGTCGATGACGTCGCCGATCGCGAACACGTTCGGCTCGTCCGTTTCGCAAAACTCGTTGACCTTGATCGTACCGCGCGGGTTGACGACGACCTTCGTGTTCTCAAGACCGAGCTTTTCAAGAAACGGCATCCGGCCGATCGCGACGAGCAGCATCTCGGCCTCGAGTTCGACATCCTTGCCCTTCGCATCCTTGCCAGAGACCTTGACGCTGGTCTTGGTCTTCGTAAGCTTGTCCATCTTGACGCCGGTCAGGCACTTGATGCCTCGCTTTTTGAACGCGCGTTCAAGTTCCTTCGAGACATCGGCGTCCTCGAGCGGGACGATCCGGTCCAACAATTCGACGACCGTCGTTTCGCATCCGAAACGCGAGTAAACGCTGGCAAATTCGACGCCCACGGCTCCCGAGCCGAGAACGACCATCGATTTCGGCACGTGGTTGAGTTCGAGGATCTGGTCCGAGTTGACGACCTGCTTGCCGTCGACCTCGAATCCAGGGATCGGACGGACGACGGATCCGGTGGCGATGATGATGTTCTTGGCCTCGACCGTTTCCTTCTTGCCGTCCTCGTATGCTACCTCGACCTTGCCCTTCCCGGCGATGCGGCCGAAACCGTTGAAGACGGTCACCTTGTTCTTTTTCATCAAATACGTGACGCCGGCCGAATTCTTGGCGACGACGCCCGACTTGTATTCCTGGACCTTCTCGAAATCGAAGCTCAGTCCTTCGGCCTTGAGCCCGAAATTCTCGAAGTGCTGCGCTTTTTCATAAAGATGCGCCGCGTTGAGAAGCGCTTTGGTCGGGATGCAGCCGCGCAGACCGCACGTCCCGCCGAGCCTCGCGCCGGCTTCCTTTTCGATCAGCGCGACCTTCAAACCCATCTGCGACCCGCGCACCGCGGCAACATAACCGCCCGGTCCCGACCCGATAATCACAACATCAAATTGTTCAGCCATAAAAACCCTCGTCTTGAATATCAAAGTAAAAGAGAGATTATAAGATTTTCTTCGCCAGTTGTCAGTTGCGGGTATGATCGTGAGCAGTCGGCGGCGGTCGACCCTGGATGCGCAAGCGCGATTTTCCGGAGTTCGTTCGAGCATATCGGCGAAAACGACCTGACAACCGTCGAGCAAGCCCCTAATGATCGATACAGAACAACATCAGAACCCCCTCGGATCCAAAAACTCCGAAATTGGACTAAGAATTTGAGCTCAGGATCGTCGACTGCAAGATCTAATCAACCGCCCGCCTCGGAAATTGTTAATAAGAACTGCTAATTTCTGACGATGACCGAGGTCAAGCAATAAACCAAACTTGACGGTAGTCTGGAAGAAGCATATTCATTCGCCGTTCTGGACGGTCACGGAAGAACCAGGGCGGCCGCGTCCGAGTTGCCGAACAGCACTGGCGGCTATAGCGGGCGCGTCATGCTTTACGACAATAGGGGTCGCAACTGGAAGTCCTCTTTTCCGGCTGAAACGAATGCAAGCGGCAGCCCCAGTGGTTGGGATACGACCGGCGACGACGATGCCGCAGGCTGGCTTTACTCGACCGAAACTTTCGATTGGAAGGGAAGAACGCTGGTTCTGACCAACACGGACGGAACCACCAAGGAAACACTGTATCAAGGATGCGGTTGCGCCGGCGGACAAACGGTCGTCACGCGCGACGAGGTCGGTCGGCGTCAATAAGGTTACGTTCGACAATTTCGGACGGGCGTTCAAATTGTCAAAGTGCGTGAAAAAATGACCCCCTAGCAGGCGTTTGTTTTTGACCCCCCTGGACGGCAGTTTTGGTAACTTTCGTGGAACGGAGGTTATCGGGAATGCTTGGATTTGAGGAATGGATGGAGGTCAAAGACTTGAAAAGGCAGGGGCAGTCGATAAAGCAGATCTGTCGGATGACGGAATATTCGCGGAACACGGTCCGCAAGGTGCTGCGCGAGGGTCCGCCGAAGCGCGCGGCGGAAGCGAAGCGGGTTTCGAGGCAGGACCGTTCGTGACCCGTCGGGCTCGGTTGACATTTGCCGGCCTTTGCCGGGACCTCATATTCCGAACGATGCGGGTACCGACAATATCCGTGTCCGCGCCTTGATTAATTCTGCTTATCAATACATCGGTCGAAAAGCATTGACACTTATCTGCGGGGGGGGGCGTACGATGGAATCATATTCCGACATATTCCGGAGACGCCGGGACGGC
>CAZARD010000113.1:0-11819 GCA_964487505.1 uncultured Blastocatellaceae bacterium
TATCCGAGCAGTTGTCTCAGAACGAACGGCAGGATGCCGCCGCCTTTGTAGTACTCGAGTTCGATCGGAGTGTCGATGCGGAGCGTCAGCGATACGTCGCGGGCCGTGCCGTCGGCGCGGCGGATGCGCAGCGTTACGCCCTGACGCGGCTTCACATCGCCATCGAGGCCGAGAAGATCGAACGTCTCCGTGCCGTCAATCCCGAGCGTCTGCGCATTCTCGCCGTCCTTGAACTGCAGCGGAAGAACGCCCATTCCGACGAGGTTCGAACGGTGAATGCGTTCGAAAGACTGCGTGATGACCGCCTTGACCCCCATCAGGTTCGTGCCCTTGGCCGCCCAATCGCGCGAACTTCCCGTCCCGTACTCCTGGCCGCCGAAGATGATCGTCGGCACGCCGTCCGCCTTGTAGCGCTCGGCGGCATCGTATATGAACTGCTCCTCGCCCGATGGTTGGTGGACCGTGAACCCACCTTCCTTGGGCGCGACCATCAGGTTCTTGATCCGGACGTTGGCGAACGTTCCGCGAAGCATCACGCGGTCGTTGCCGCGGCGCGACCCGTACGAGTTGAAATCCTTCGGCTCGACGCCGTTCTCCTGCAAATAGCGGCCGGCCGGCGAATCGGGCTTGATGGCGCCCGCCGGAGAGATATGGTCGGTCGTCACCGAATCGCCGAAGATCGCCAGCGCCCGCGCGCCGTTGATGTCCGAGAACGCGCCCGATTCCATGGAGAAATCGGTAAAGAACGGCGGTTCCTGGATGTACGTCGATGCCGCGTCCCACTCGTAGATCAGGCCGACCGACGACGGGATCGCGTTCCAGAGCGGGTTCTGCTCGGCGAAATCGCCGTAGAGCCTTCGATACGTCTCGGCGTCGAACGCCGCCAGCATCGCCTCGGAGACCTCTTCGGACGTCGCCCAGATGTCCTTCAGATAGACATCGTTGCCGTCCTTGTCCCTCCCGAGCGGTTCGGTCGTCAGGTTCTTGTTGACCGTACCCGCAAGCGCGTACGCGACCACGAGCGGCGGCGATGCCAGGAAATTGGCCTTGATGTTCTGATGAACGCGGGCCTCGAAATTACGGTTCCCCGAAAGGACCGACGCCGCGACAAGATCGTTCTCGACGATCGCCTTCTCGATCGCCGGATGGAGCGGACCGGAATTGCCGATGCAGGTCGTGCATCCGTATCCGACAAGGTTGAATCCGATCTCGTTCAGATACTGCTGCAGTCCGGTCTTCTCGAGATACTCCGTGACGACGCGCGATCCCGGTCCGAGCGATGTCTTGACCGTCGGCGCGACGCGCATCCCGCGCAACGCGGCCTTTTTCGCCACGATCCCGGCGGCGAGCATCACGCTCGGGTTCGAGGTGTTCGTGCAGGAAGTGATGGCGGCGATCAGCACATCGCCGTGGCCGACCTCGACCTCGGTCGCGTCGACCTGCTTGTCGCCGTACATCGGAAGCTGCCGCGCCGCGCCGTTCGTTTGGGAAAGGTCCGCCTTGAATCGATTCCCGATGTCGCCGGCCGGCTTGTTGTAGCCGCTCTCCGAGACCGGTTTTGAGAAAAGCTCGGCGAATTTCGAGCTCAGGTTCGACAGTTCGATCCGGTCCTGCGGACGCTTTGGTCCGGCGAGCGACGGGACGACCGTCGACAGGTCGAGATCGATGACCGTCGAGTAATCGACGTCGCCCGCAAGCGGAATCTGGAATATCTCCTGCGCCTGGTAGTAATTGCGGATCGTCGCGATCTGCTCGTCTGTCCGGCCCGTGGCGCGGAAATAATCGAGCGTCTTCTCGTCCGACGGGAAGAAGCCCATCGTCGCGCCGTATTCCGGGGCCATGTTCGCGATCGTCGCGCGGTCGGTGGCGGCCAGCGCGCGGGCGCCTTCGCCGTGGAATTCGACGAACTTGCCGACGACCTTCGCCGCGCGGAGGATCTCAGTGATCCGCAAGACGAGGTCGGTCGCCGTCACCCCCTCGTTGAGTTTTCCGGTCAGATTGACGCCGACGACATCGGGCGTCAGGAAGTACACCGGCTGGCCGAGCATTCCGGCCTCGGCCTCGATCCCGCCGACTCCCCAGCCGACGATCCCGAGCCCGTTGATCATCGTCGTGTGCGAATCGGTCCCGACGAGCGTGTCGGGGAAGAACACGCCGTCGCGCTCGAAAACGCCGCGGGCGAGATACTCCATGTTGACCTGGTGGACGATGCCGATCCCCGGCGGGACGACCTTGAACGAGTCGAACGCCTGAGTTCCCCACTTCAGAAAGCGGTAACGCTCGGCATTGCGCTCGAACTCGATCTCGAGGTTGGCCTGGTAAGCGGCCTCGCTTCCGGCGTAATCGACCTGCACCGAGTGATCGATGACCAGATCGACCGGCACGAGCGGCTCGATCAGGTGCGCGTCCTTGCCCAGGCGCGAGACCGCCGAACGCATCGCCGCGAGATCGACCAAAAGCGGAACGCCGGTGAAGTCCTGAAGGACGACGCGCGCGACGACGAACGGGATCTCTTCGGTTCGTTCCGCGTTGGCCGCCCATTTCGCGAGCGCGCGGACGTTGGCCTCGCTGACCTTGCGGCCGCCGTCGAAGTTCCGCAGAACCGATTCAAGAACGATCCGGATCGAGACCGGAAGACGCGAGATGCGTCCGACCCCCTCGGCCTCAAGCTGCGGCAGTGAATAGTAGAAACCGTCCGCACCCGAACCGGTTTTGAACGTCCGGCGCGTATTGAAAAGATTGTGTGTCATATGTTTGGAATCGCTCGCTTTCAATGTTGCTAAACAAACTGCAATTTTAGTTTTCGAGGCAGCAAAACTCAAGCGATTATAAGTTTTAGTAATTTTTTTCATCTGCGCGTACGGGCTGATTTCGCGTGCTAATCTTTGCAGGTTCGGCCGATCCGGCCTTTTCCGCCAGCAGCAACGGTTGGTGCGAGATTCCCGATCGGCAGTGTTTGCTAACCATACAGGTAGTGACCCGCCGACCGTCGTTTCCGTATCGTTGAATCGAAGCCGAGGGCTTCAAAGTTACCAAAGGAGCAATAATATGAATTTCGAATTTTCGCGCAGGTTGGCGCTTACGGCGATGTTGATGCTCGTTGGCGCGATTGTCCCGGGCACAGCCCGTGAGTACTCGGATGATCTGTTGGCGCCGTCGAATGATAACTTCGCTAACGCCGAACCGCTGACGGGGCTTTCCGGCGCCCCGGCCCGAACGACGGCGGCGGCGACCAAGGAACCGAACGAGCCGAATCACGGCCGGAACGTCGGCGGCGCATCCGTTTGGTTCAAGTATGTCGCGCCAGGCAACGGTGTTTTGACGATCCACACCTCCGGAAGCAGTTTCGATACGGTCCTTGCTGTGTACCGCGGATCATCTTTATCGAATCTGCAAATGGTCGGTGAAAACGCGGATGCGATCGCCACCAACTGGAGCCGGGTATCGATCGGAACCGAGAACGGCGCCACCTACTACATCGCCGTGGACGGTCAGGCTGCCAACGGCTCGGTTCCCAGCGGCAGCTTCGTCTTGAACTACAGCCTGTCAAACGCCGCGAGCAACGATAACTTCGTCAATGCCACGATCTTGAGCGGCACGCTCGGTCGGATGCTCGTCAATTCCAACCTCGGTGCCAGCCGCGAATCGGGCGAACCGACGATTGGCGGGAATTCCGGCGGCCGATCCGTGTGGTACAAGCTGAACGCGCCTTCGAGCGGTTCGATGAGGCTCTCTTTCAAGGTCGATGGAAAGAATCCCTCGACACAGGTACGCTCAAAGATGATGATCGGAATCTACTCGGGCACCGCGCTCGGGAACTTACAGGAGATTTCGAACGGCATCTTCGCCGGCGTCGCCGTCGCGTCGGTTGTCACGTCGCCGAACACGACCTACTACATTGCGATCGACGGCTTCGACTCGGGACAAGGCGCCGAAATCGCGACTTTCAACCTCGAATACGGTCCCGCGAAAAGTCCGAGACAGCCCGATTTCGATCGCGACGGAAAGGCCGACCTGACTGTTTACAGGCCGCTCACGGGGATTTGGTACACGCGTGACTCGGTTACCGGCGGGCTTCGAACCCAACAATTCGGTATCAACGGCGACAAACCGTTGCTCGCGGATATCGGCGGCGACGGAATTCCCGATTACACTATTTTCCGGCCCGACACCGGCGTCTGGTATATCCTCGATTCCGAAACTGGATTCAAGGCGTTCACTTTCGGAGCAAGCGGCGACATCCCGTTGCTGCGATTCAAAAACGGGTTGATCAACGCTGCGGTTTTCAGGCCGGTCAACGGCCAATGGTGGTCAATCATCCCGTCGACCGGTTTCAATTCCTTGGTGACCATGGGTTTGGCGTCGGATGTTCCGCTTGTCCTCCCGTCGTGGCCCACGCACGAGATCGAAAGTGTTTTCCGACCATCGACCGGTGTCTGGTACACAAAAGAGTCCATCGGCGCGTCAACGTTCCAGTTCGGAATGAACGGAGATATCCCGGTTCCGGCAGACTATGACGGCGACGGATTTTTCGATTACGCCGTCTTTCGCCCATCGACCGGTACTTGGTGGGTCCGAAGCTCAAGCGATGGCGGGGTTTACGCGAAGCAATTCGGTTTGGCCGGGGATCGTCCGATGCCCGCCGACTACGACGGCGACGGCTCCGATGAAATCGCGGTCTTTCGGCCGTCGGACGGCAAGTGGTGGATCTCGAGCATTTGGTCGAACACCGTTAGCACATATCAGTTCGGCCAAACGGGCGATATTCCCGTCGGTGACGGTCGACCGCAATAGCTAACGAAAGGATCGGTGCCGCTCCCAACGGCGCCGATCCTGGCGAAACCCTAACAGGGAACGCGCAATCCAGACGAATCAATCAAGAACCCGCTCGCGAAGCACCTTTGCGACGGCGTCCGTCTTTGAATGCACCTGAAGTTTGTCGTAGATGCGGTTCATATGAAATTTCACGGTGTGGTAGGTCACTCCAAGCTTCTTGGCCGCAGTCGTGAAATTGTAACCTTCGACCAGGAGTTTCAGGATCCGCGTTTCATGCGGAGTGAGCTGATAATCCGATTTCTCTGGCGGCCGGAAGTCCCGGAAAAGCCTGATCACGCGCGCCGCCACCTCGGGCGACATCGGCGCGCCGCCCGAGACCGCCTCGCGCAGCGATGTGAGCAGTTTTTCGGGCGGCGTCCGTTTGAGCAGATAGCCGCTCGCGCCGGCACACAACGCGTGAAAGATGCGGTCATCGTCATCGTAAACCGTCAGCACGAGGACCACGAGGTCGGGATGCATCTCCTTCAACTTGCGAGTCCCGTCGATCCCCGACATTCCCGGAAGTCCGATATCCGTCAAGACGATGTCCGGAACATCGTGCTTTATGCGCGAGATCGCCTCTTCCATCGTCCGGAAACTGCCGACGCTTTCGAAGCCATCCGTGTAATTGATCAACATCGCCAGCCCTTCGCGAAGTTCGCGCTGGTCCTCAACGATGATCGTTCGATAAATCTTTTCTTCCATTACCCGAACAGCCTAAACCAGATCTTCGGCAACTTCGCCGTCAATATGGCTAGTGAAATCGCGATGCAGCGGAACCCGGAGCAACACCGTCGTCCCGGGTCCACTCGAGACGATAACGCATTCTCCGCCAAGGTCCCGAGCCCGCCGGCGAATATTGATCAGACCGTTGCCGCCCTTGGCGGGTGAAAAATCCTCGGCGAGAACGGTATTCGTATCAAAGCCGCGGCCGTCGTCGCGGATCTCCATCCGAACCGACTCCCGATCGGCATCGAGGTTGATCGAAACAACCTGCGCGCCGGCGTGGCGGACGATGTTGCTCACACACTCCTTGAAGATCGAGAAGACCTCACGCCTGACGTTGGCGCCGATCGCGACCGGCATCTCCTCATCGGTCGCGATCAATTCGAACTCGATGTCGTGCGCCGTGAACAGATCGCTCGCAAATCGCCGCATCCTCAGGATCAATTCGCGCAATGAGTCTTTGCGAGGATTGATCGCCCAGACGATGTCGCTCATGGCTTCGACCAGCTCGTGCGACGTCGCGGCGATCGACTCAAGCGGCCGGACCGTTGAACCGGCGTCTCCCGAAACACTTTTCCGGGCGACCTCGGACAAAACCGCGATCTGCGTCAGCGACGCCCCGATATCGTCATGAAGATCGGTCGCAATCCTCGTGCGGACCTTTTGAAGTTCGTCAAGTCGCTCCTCGCGGGCCTGCCCGAGACGCGCTTCGGCCTCGCGCGCGTCGCTCAGGGCGGAATTGACCTGTCGCAGCTTTTCGGTCCGGAACCGATAGAACGCCGTCAGCCCCGCGCAAACCAGGATCACGGCGAGAGAAATGAACCACCAAGAGCGCCAGAACGGCGGCGAAACCCGAAAGGAAACCGCAGCCGGAAATTCGCTCACCGCGCCGCCAAGGGTTACGGTGCGAACCAAGAACCGGTAATCCCCCGGCGCAAGTCCCGAGAAATTTACGCTCCGCTGCGATCCGGGCGAACTCCAATCGGAGATCGCACCGCTCTCGAGCCGGTACTGATAGCGGACGTTTCCGAGATCACCCGCACTGACGAAATCTATGCGGACATTGTTCCTGTTGTAGGCCGTCACCAAACCTTCGACGATCGTTTGGCCGAACTCGGAGATCGAGTATTGCTCGCCGGCGATCTCCAGTTCGCTGATATAAACCGGAGGGGCTTGACGGCGGACGCTCGGCGTAGGCTCATAGCGCGAAATTCCGTTCGAAGTACCGAACCAAACGGCCCCATCCGCATCAGGAGTCGCCGATTGGACGAAATCTGCCGCCAGACCGTCGGCGGTTGTGATATCGCTGAGCAGTCCGGTCTCTGGCTCGATCCGTGTGACGCCGCGTACGGTGCCGGCGAAAACTGTGCCGGAATTGTCTCCCGCAAGACATCGCACATTGTCGCTCGCCAGGCCGTTCGATCGGTCGAACCGGCGAAGCGAAATGGGCCGGGTCGCAATGTCCTGGACCTCGGCGACACCGGCGCCCGTGGAGGCGATCCACATTCGCTGCCGGCGGTCGAAATGTATCGCGAAGATCGATCCCGCGATGAGCCCGTCTTCGGGCAAGATCGCAACGAACTCCTTACCATCGAACCTGAACAGTCCGTCACGCCCGTAAAATCCCATCCAGAGCGTCCCCTGGCTGTCTTCGGCGAACGACACGACCGCGAAACCACGCGGGTATCCGGGCAACTCCGAGACATCGGTCAACTCTCCGTCACGATAGCGGATCAAACGGTTCCCGGCGCTTCCACGCAAACTTATCCAAACGTTCCCCGAACGGTCCGAGAATGCTCGATAGGCCGCGGCGGAAGCGGGAAGAAACGGGGACGCGACGATCTTTTCAGGTACCTGAGACGTCTGTTCGCGAAACGAAGGGCGGGGCGGAAAGCGATAGAGCCCGTTTGTTGAAAGGGCCCAGATCGCGCCGTTCTGATCGATGAAGACCGGCCACGAGGTCCAACTGTAATGGGCCTCCGGAGGGACATTGAGCCTCACGGTCTCGAACCCGTCAGGAGTCTTTCGGCTGACGTTCCATTCACCGTGGACCACCAAAAGTTCACCGCGCGGCCCCGATTGGATCAGGTGAACATTCGGTTGATCCAAGCCCGCGTTGCGGTTGTACGTAATGAGCCCTGTCCCTGACAGCCGCGTAACGCCGCTGAATGAGCCGAACCAAAGGTTCCCGACGTCGTCCTCGACAATCGACCTGACTTGTCCGCCCAATCCGTAAGAATCTGTAATCTGTGCGAAGCGATTGCCGTTGAAAACAAAAAGCGAATCACGGAAAGGCACCCATACCCGTCCATCGCGCGACTCAAACATCACAGTGAGTTCACGATTGTCCTTCACGGTTTCCGTTGAGCCGGACGCCGGCACCAATTGAACGATACCGTCCTCCTCATTGGGTAATACGGACTGGCCCGACCTGCCGATCGAGACCGTCCGCGGCTCGAGTTTGATCACGCTGCGGTCAGGAACGGCCGATAGGTCACTGACCAATCGCGGCTTCAATACAAACAGTCCCGTCGAGTGCGCGAACCAGATTCGACCCTGACGATCCGAAATAATGTTGTAGCTATCCTGATAGTCGGTAAAGGTGGGAATTTTGTAAACCTGAAGCTTCCCGTTCGGAAGGATGCGGACCAGCCCGTTCCAATACGCCCCCCAGACTGAACCGTCGGGTGCGCCGGTCAAATCGCGAAGCAAGGTTAACCCCTTCGCGCGAGCTTCCTCGTCAAATCCGACTTCGGTCGTCACGACTTCTTCCGCCTCTGTCTGCTCGATCCTGAAAAGCGTGTCGCCTCCCGCCCAGAGAGTTCCGTTTCGGTCCTCAAACAATGTCCAGAAGTACTTTTTCGTGACGCGCTTTGCTCCGAGGCGCCGCTCGCCGTGGCGCAGTTGTGTCGAAAGCGGCACGACGTCGGTCTTTTCTTCCGGCTTTACCCGAAACAGACCGGTATCCGTCGCGATCCAGTAGGTTCCATCGGAGGTCTCGAGAAAGAAGTGAAACAGCGACGGCGGGTTATCATCGGCGACGACAAACGATACGAATTCAACTCCGTCAAACCTGCTCAAGCCGTCCCGCCCGCAAAACCAAAGAAAACCCCGCGAGTCTCGGGCGATATGATGAATTACGCTGCTTGCAAGGCCGTGGGCCGACGAGTACGCCTGCAGAGGAAGCCGCTCGCCGCGCGCCGTCAGAAGAAAGACGAACAGGAATATGGACAAAACCAGGAATCTCGACTTCATTGTCCGCATCGCCGAGATTCTACCATCTTGCACGACCGATTTGCGAAACAGGACCGATGTTCCAACCTAATCGAACTCCCGAACGGCGGGAAAGGTCCCGGAAAAGGATGTTGCCCCGCCGTGTGTCGTTGCGCGACCCGAACTGGTACCGCGGAACGGTTTTTGTTCCGAGTCCGCACCGACAAGGACATTGGCGCTGCCGGTCGGATTTTTGAATCCGGCATCCTCGCCCGCGTTGACCAACGAGATGACCCTCGTTCTCCCGAACACACCGACTTAATCTAAGGTCTCTGGTTTGAGAACGAAAACTCGCGCACCGATCGCCAAGCACGACGCTCTCTGTCGTCGATCATCAATGCCACCGTCGATTCCATTACGCCCGATCCGTAAGCAAAAAGCACCTTCGGATAAATCCGGGTGGCGTCTAGAACCACGGACTCTCGTTGGAGTCGCCAGGACCTGACTGATGGCGATCTCCCTTTCGAGAACATCGGGCAGATTCATCTTGACTTTTTCAAAATCCGATCTCCCGCGAACTTCAAACGGCGGAAAGGGTCGCTGGCCCGAAACCAGCGATCGAGCGTCTCGGAGCTTCAAATCCGGGATTTGCCGCGCTTGACGATTGCGTTGTGCTACGATCAACGAACGCACTCTCTCAACTTCCCTCTCGATGCCAAAAAGGCTATAGTCGAGTTTCGACTTGAACTTCTCCCGACTTATTTAGATGAACGACGGCGACAGTAGTAAATACAATGTTCTGGACGAGATTCTCTCCGCGAAAAATTGTCCAACGCCTCGCGCGCATTCCGGCGCGACTACGTCGTAATCTATCCAACTACAGGTTTTTCGCATATCTCGCCGTGCTCGGCCCCGGGATCATCGCGGCCAACGCGGGCAACGACGCGAGCGGTATCGCGACCTACTCGACGGTCGGCGCCGGATACGGCTACACGCTCCTTTGGGCGTTCGTTCCGATGACCGTATCGCTGATCGTCGTTCAGGAGATGTGCGTCCGGATGGGGATCGTCACCGGCCAGGGGCTCGCGGACCTCATCCGGGAACAGTTCGGCGTTCGCTGGACGGCGCTGATAATGCTCGCGTTGCTGATCGCCAACACCGGCGTCATCATCTCGGAATTCGTCGGGATCGCCCAGGCTTCCGAACTTTTCGGCATCCCGCGCTACCTAACGATCCCGATCACGGCCGGACTCATCTGGTGGCTTGTCGTAAAAGGTACCCAAAAGCGTGTCGAACAGGTTTTCCTGGCGATGTCGCTTGTCTTTTTTGGCTACATCATTTCGGCCTTTCTCGCAAAACCGGAATGGTCGGAGGTCGGCAAGCAGTTCGTCGAGCCCAACTTCGAAATGCACTCCGGATATCTTTTCACGGTGATGGCCTTGATCGGAACGACGATCACGCCGTTCATGCAGGTCTTCGTCCAGTCGACCGTGGTCGAGAAGGCGCTCGACGAAGAGGACCTGCCGCTCGCGAGGACCGACGTCATCGTCGGAACGCTTTTCGCTTGTTCGATCGCGGCCTTTATCGTCATCTGTACGGCGGCGACGCTGCACGTCCGCGGCGTGACGGAGATCGACTCGGCCGCGACTGCGGCCAACGCGCTCGCCCCGATCGCAGGCGAATACGCCAAGTACCTTTTCGCCGTCGGCCTTTTCGGCGCTGCGATGCTCGCGATGGGTGTTCTGCCGTTGGCGACCGCTTACAGTCTCAGCGAGGCTCTCGGGTTCGAAAAGGGACTTTCACGATCGTTCCGCGAAGCTCCGATCTTTCTCGGAATCTTCACCGGCCTGATCGTCGTCGGTATGGTCGTCGCCTTGGTCCCGCATATTCCGCAGATAAGGCTTCTCCTATTCACGCAAACGGTCAACGGCGTTCTGCTTCCCGTCATATTGATCGCCATCGTCAAGCTGTCCTCAAACCGGGAAATAATGGGCGAATACGCCAACGGCCTTGCCTTCAGGATCGGCGCGTGGCTCGTAACCGTAACGGTCTCAGCACTTTCGCTGCTGTTGATTGCTAAGACGATCGCTGATATGTTTTAACCGATCCGAGAATTGAACATCCGCGAATCGTGAAGGGCCGCGGGCACCGATTATGGCGAATTCCGAACTCCGCAGAAAAAGCTTCCTTTTGATCTTCTATTTGGGGATCATCACAATCCTCTTGCTGCTGATCCCGGGCGACGAATCGGCCCGTTTTTATCTTTCGAACTACCTCGCGATGTCCGCCGACGGCACCGGCCCCGGAATGGCGTCGCAGGTCGGGCATACGATCGGCGTGATCGTCATAAGCCTTCTTCACGTCTTCAAGATCGTCCTCTGGATGGCGCTGGTCATCATCCTGATCCGCTACGCGAATTTTGTTGTTTTCAGCCTGATCCTGCGAAACGCCACGCAGAACGAGGTTGCCTCGCTCGTACGGTCGGTGGTCTCGATCATCGTCTCGATCGTCGCGTTCTTCATCATCTTTCAGTCGCAGTATCCGAACGTCGAACTGGCGCCGCTCTTTACGGGTTCCACGATCCTCGGAATCGTTGTCGGTCTCGCGCTGCAGGACACGCTCGGGAACCTCTTCGCCGGAATTGCCTTGCAGGCCGACCAGTCGTTCCAGGTCGGCGATGTCATAAATATCCAGAGCAACCGCTGGGTCGGCGTCATCGAACAGGTATCGTGGCGCGGCATCAAGATCCGGACGTTCCAGAACAAGGTCGTCGTCGTCAGCAACGCGGTGCTCGGACGCGAGATCATCGAGGTCGCGCCAAAGGACAACCTCAACGCGCGTCTGATCTTTTTCAACACGCTTTACTCGCATTCGCCTTCAAAGACGATCCACGAATTGCGCGACGCCATCGCGCGCATCGACAACGTTTCGCCGAAGTTCCGCCCAATCGTCCGCATCCGAAACCTCGGCGACAACGGCATCGACTGGGAGGTCAAGTACTGGCTCGAGGATTACACGAAACACAACGATACGGACGCCGCCGTCCGTCAGCGGATCTGGTACGT
>CAZARD010000113.1:11919-14090 GCA_964487505.1 uncultured Blastocatellaceae bacterium
GGCGAGATGGGGCTGTTCACCGGCGAACCCCGCACGGCGACGGTCATCGCGCTCGAGGAGACCGAGGTTCTCGAGATCACGCACGATTCACTCAAACCGATCCTCGAAGACAACCCCGAGTTGGTCGAACGGTTCAGCGAGATCATCGCCGAGCGCCGCGCGATGCTCCACGCCGCCGCGTCCACGGCTCAGCAGATCGACGAAACCACCAAATCGGGCGTCCTCAATTCGATCCGGAAGTTCTTCGGACTCAGAGACTGAAGACCATGAGCAGTAAGCGGTGAGCAGTGAGCAACTAGCTGTGAGCAGTGAGCGGTGAGCGGTGAGCGGTGAGCAGTAGACGGTAGACAGTACCAGCGGTGCACTCTGCACTTTGCACTCTGCACTCTTCGCTCTGCACTCTGCATTGTGCACTCTGCACTTTGCACTCTGCACTTTGCACTCTGCACTCTGCAATATGCACTTTGCACTATGCACTTTGCACTGACTTGATCATCGCCGCCAGCAACGGAATCATTATCTCGTGATGACCTGTGATCGCGAACCCGCGGCCCGCGCCGTTTGCGGTCGGGCGCCGCACGACGTTCGTCAGCGGTCGGTAATGCTGGATGAAATCGAAGTTGGCCGTCGTGATCCCGCGCAACTCGTGCCCCAGGTTTCGGACGACGGTAACGGCCTTGAGGAAGATCTCCGGCATCGTCACCGCCGAGCCGACGTTCAGATAAACGCCGCCGCCGTTCATTTCCCTGACCATCGAGCAGAAGATCCGGAAATCAGTATGGCTCGCCGCGCCGAGCGCCGCGCCGTCCGCGCCAGGATGAAAATGGCCGATGTCGGCGCCGATGGTGAGATGCGCCGTGAACGGTATGGCGCGTTCGCGTGCGGCGCAAAGGAGCGAGAATCCGGCGAATTCCGGTTCAAGCCGCGCGAGTTCCCTTCCGAGGGCCTCTCCGAGCCCGATCCCCTCGCTCGCCGCCGACTTCGCGGCCGCGTTCAGAAGTTCGCCCGTCTCGCGGGCCGCCCCGAAATCGCCCTCGCCCAGGCTGGCATCGACGTCCTCGGACGTAAACCCGGCCATCGCGATCTCCGAATCGTGGACCAACACCGATCCGTTCGACGCGATCGCCGAAACATATCCGCGGTCCATCAGGTCGATCAAAACGGGCGCGAGCCCGGTCTTGACGACGTGTCCGCCGATGCCCCAGATTACGGGCTTGCCCTGTTCCCTCGCACGCACCACGGCCCCCGCGACGGCACGGAGGCTTTCCGCCCCAAGGATCTTCGGGAACGATCCGAGAAGGTCCGCGATCGACGCTCCGCCGCCGACGGGACGGCCGAAATCCTCGACCGTCACTTTGCTCGGCCGCGACTGCAGTTCGTAGGTTTTGATCTCGCCGAGATCGATCGGTTCAGGTTTCAGACGCTCGGACATCGCCGCCAATTATACCCGCGGCATAGGCGATTTGCGATTTGCGATTTGCGATTTTGGAGGTTGCGTCAACCCGCAAGAGTTACTCAACCCGTAAGAGTTACGCGTTTACGCGTGACTGAACGACACCGTTCGCACCACGGTGTCACCCAGACCCGATTGCCACGATCTAACGCGAATAGAAATGGGGGGCGACAATCGTCGCCCCCCGAAAGCGGAAACCGAATTTCCGGTAGGAATTAGAATTCTGAACCCCAAACTCAGTCACGCGTCAACGCGTAACTCGTACGAATTGACGAAATCCAGAATCCAAAATCGCCTCACCGTCCTTCAGCCTCGAAGTCGAAGCCCGTGACGTTGTCGTCGAGCGTGACCGTCCGCGTCGGATTCGCGAAGACGAACCGCTTGGAAACCACCGAAACGACGTAGGTCTGTCCGACGGGAAGATCCTCGAAACGGTAGTTTCCGAACTCGCCTGTCTGGACATATCGCGGAGCAGTCAGGCCGCCACCCGAAAGGATCACCGTCGCGTTTCTGATCCCGCGTCCGTCCGCCGACACGACGCGCCCCTGCACCGAGGCATTTGACGCAGTCGGGACGACACCGACCGGCGGGTTGCTCGGTCCGAGTATCTCGAAGTCATCGATCATGAACCCGTCAACGGTATAGCCCCCCGCGGAATATCCCGGCTTGACCGACAGTACGAACCGGAACGTCACGTCGGGTTGCCCGACGAGGGCCG
>CAZARD010000114.1:0-13931 GCA_964487505.1 uncultured Blastocatellaceae bacterium
CGATCGTTCCGATGTTCACGTGCGGCTTGCTTCTGTCAAATTTCTCTTTGCTCATAATTCCTCTCTAAATCTAATAGTCGCAACTACTTAACTGCTGGCTCCCTTAACCTTGGCGATGATCTCCTCGGCGACGTTGCGCGGCGCTTCGTCATAGCGCTCGAAGTGCATCGACGAAGTCGCGCGCCCCTGGGTCGCGCTGCGGAGGTCGGTGGTGTAACCGAACATTTCCGAAAGCGGAACGAACGCCGTGACGACCTGAACGTTGCCCGGGCGCGGCTCCATCTTCTCGATCTGGCCGCGGCGACGATTCAGATCGCCGTTGACCGCGCCCATATACTCTTCAGGCGTGACGACCTCGACCCGCATGATAGGTTCGAGCAGGACCGGCTTCGCCTTCTTGATCGCGTCCTGGAACGCGAGGCTGCCCGCGATGTGGAACGAACGCTCGTCCGAATCGACCTCGTGGTACGAACCGAAAACGAGGCTCGCCTTGATATCGACAAGTTCGTAGCCGGCAAGAAATCCGCGGCGCATCGCGTCCTGAATGCCTTCGGAGACCGGCTTGATGAACTGGCGCGGGATCGCACCGCCGGTGATCTTGTCTTCGAACACGAAGCCCTCGCCCGGCGCGGGCTCGATCTCGAGTTCGACGTGACCGAACTGACCGCGGCCGCCCGACTGTTTCTTGAAGACCTCTTTGCCCGGCGCCGGTTTGGTGATCGTTTCGCGATACGCGACCTGCGGCTTTCCGACGTTGGCCTCGACGCCGAATTCGCGCTTCATCCGATCGACGATGATCTCAAGGTGAAGCTCGCCCATTCCGGCGATGATCGTCTGGCCCGTTTCGTGATCGGTCGAAACCTGGAACGACGGGTCCTCGGAAGCGAGCCGGTTGAGCGCGACGCCCATCTTGTCCTGATCGGCGCGCGTCTTCGGTTCGACCGCGACACGGACGACCGGATCCGGGAACTCCATCGACTCGAGAATGATCTGTTTCGTTTCGTCCGAGATCGTGTCGCCGGTGGTCACGTTCTTCATGCCGCCGATGGCGATGATCTCGCCCGCCGACGCCGATTCGATGTCCTCGCGCTTGTTCGCGTGCATCCGCATCAGACGTCCGACGCGCTCCTTCGTGCCTTTGATCGTGTTGTAAACGTATGAACCCGAGTTGACGGTTCCGGAGTAGATCCGGACGAACGCGAGCTGGCCGAGGTGCTTGTCGGCCATAAGCTTGAAAACGAGGCCCGCGAAAGGCTCTTTCGGATCGGCCGGACGGGCTTCGACCGCATCCGTCTTCGGATTCGTTCCTTCGACCGCGGGAATATCGAGCGGCGACGGCAGAAAGTCGACGACCGCGTCGAGCAGGGTCTGAACGCCCTTGTTCTTGAAGGCCGAACCGGTCACGACCGGAACGATCTTGAGCTCGGTCGTGCCCTTGCGGAGCGCCGCGCGAATCTCGTCCTCGCCGATCTCCTCGCCTTCGAGGTACTTCATCATCAGGTCGTCATCGATCGACGAGACCGCCTCGACCAGTTTCTCGCGCCATTCGGCGGCGGGGGCCTGGAGGTCCGCCGGGATTTCGACCGTTTCGTATTCGGCGCCCTTTGTCTCGTCGTTCCAGACAAGACCCTTCATCGTGATCAGATCGACAACGCCCCTGAGCTGGTCCTCAAGACCGATCGGGATCTGAAGCGCGACCGCGTTCGCGCCAAGGCGCTTCAGGATCGAATCGAAGCTGCGCTCGAACGAAGCCCCGGCGCGGTCAAGCTTGTTGATGAAGCAGATGCGCGGAACGCCGTACTTGTCGGCCTGACGCCACACGGTCTCGGACTGCGGCTCGACGCCCGCAACGCCGTCGAAAACGGCGACCGCGCCGTCAAGGACGCGAAGCGAGCGCTCGACTTCCATCGTGAAATCGACGTGGCCCGGCGTATCGATGATGTTGATCCGATGCTCGACGCCGTTGCGCTTCCAGAAACAGGTCGTCGCAGCCGACGTGATCGTGATGCCCCGCTCCTGCTCCTGCTCCATCCAGTCCATCGTCGCCGTTCCTTCGTGAACTTCGCCGATCTTGTGCGAAACGCCGGTGTAGTAGAGAACGCGCTCGGTCGTCGTGGTCTTGCCCGCGTCGATGTGCGCCATGATCCCGATGTTTCTGAATTTGTCTAAACTGATCTTTGACATTGCTTTAGTATGCAGTCCGCGGTGAGCGGCCAGCAGTCGGAGAGTTGCTTCATCCAACGCCTGCCGCAAACGGCTTACGGCTCACTCCGCCTAAAACCTGTAATGTGCGAACGCCTTGTTCGCCTCGGCCATACGGTGTACGTCCTCGCGCTTTTTGACCGCTCCGCCCCGCGTGTTGTACGCATCGAGCAGTTCGCCGACGAGGCGCTCAGTCATCGTCTTTTCATTCCGGTTGCGCGAATTGTTGACGATCCAACGGATCGCGAGCGTGTTGCGGCGATCCCGGCTGACCTCGATCGGGACCTGGTAAGTGGCGCCGCCGATACGGCGCGATTTGACCTCAAGCGCCGGCGCGACGTTGTCCAGAGCCTTCTTGAAAACTTTGAGCGGCTCTTCGCCCGTCTTCTCGGCGAGCTTCTCCATCGCTGCGTAAAAGCTCTTCTCGGCGATCGACTTCTTGCCCGCCCACATCACGCCGTTGATGAACTTCGTCACGATCACGCTGTTGTAGATCGGATCCGGCAATACTTCTCTTTTCGCTGCAACTCTTCTTCTAGGCATAAATCTATTTTAGATTTTGAATTTTTGGATTTTGGATTTTGTTTTGACCCAAAATCCAAAATCGCAAATCGAAAATTTACTTGCTTCCCTTCGGCCGTTTCGCACCGTATTTCGAACGGGCCTGATTCCGGTTCGCGACGCCCGACGCGTCAAGCGTTCCGCGGATGATATGGTAGCGGACGCCCGGCAAATCCTTGACGCGGCCGCCGCGGATGAGCACGATCGAGTGCTCCTGCAAGTTGTGCCCGATACCCGGTATGTAGGTCGTGACCTCGATCTGGTTCGTCAAACGAACACGTGCGACCTTGCGCAGCGCCGAGTTCGGCTTTTTCGGCGTTTGCGTGTAAACGCGGGTGCAGACGCCGCGCTTTTGCGGGTTGGCCTGCAACGCCGGGCTCGCGGTCTTGTATTTAACTCTCTGACGGCCTTTGCGAACTAACTGGTTAATCGTCGGCATTCTTTCTTGATCCTCGAAACCTTATTTGCCGGTCTTCATCGGGACCGGCCCACCTCTAAACAAACACGAGGCAAAAGTGTCCTTTCGCCTGACTCTTGCCGGACGCGTCCGGCAGTTAGCAACAAGTCTCAACTTGCGTCCTAATTAATTGGGTAACCTTAAAGTTCTTCAGGCGTCGACTTTGCTGTAGCGTGGCATATTAATGATTTGACTCAATTCGCCGCGTTCCGATTGGTTCGGTGCTTTACGCTACAATTCTTGCCTCAGCCTTCAAAAATCACCGTATGGATCGTCGCCGATGCATACAGAAGGTCCAGACGTTTCAGTCCGAAACTAAAGATTCTAATAACCGACGCCTGATGTGTCAAGCGAATACGGTGTGACTCAAGAAAAAACAAGCCCGCGGAATCGGAGTCCCGATACCGGCGCGAGTTTGGCCACGGATCGGGGCGGACCGCCAGACACCTGCTCTCAGTCTCCAAAGCCGTCGGTTTGGCCTAAAGCGCCAGCAGCATCAGCAAGAGCGCCGGCCCGGCTTTCGTGCCGAACAGGGCTTGGGTGATCGGCGTCAGGAGCAGGCCGAGCGGCAAGGCCTTGTAGATTTTCGCCGCGTGCGGAAGCAAACCGCCCCACTCACTGCCATTGAAAGATACCAGGTTCAGGTAAGTGCTCGGCGGGACGTTCGGGCTACCGGAAGCAGTGATATTCAGCCTCTGTTCGATCGGCGGGAGATTGTACGAGATCTGGTTATAGGATTTGATCTCGACGCCGCCCGGCACTACATAAGTTGGAGCTACCGACGCGAGGCCGGACTTGAACGCCGTTGCCGTTTCATCGTTCGACAGCGCGGCCGCGATGGCGTTGATCGCGAATTGAACATCGCTCGTGAACCGGGCCGTGAACGCCGTCTGTTGGTCGGAATTCGACATTTGGGAAATCTCTTTGTCATACATTGCAACAACCTCCTTTTCGACGCGATCCTTTACATTAATTGTAACTCCGGAAGATGGAAGCCGGAAGTCCGTTGGTCGGCGAATTCCGTTATTGCAAAACATTCTGCGGTCGGCCTCTGGATCGGTGACCGGATCCGAAGATACGATCGCCCCCCTTACCGTACCCCGGGTCGATGACCGATTCCTCCGATGCGATCGCTCTGCGGTCGGGCCCCCTTACTTCGTGCGGGGTTCTGCAGCGGGATCTCGCCGTACTCCGGGTCGATGACCTGATTCCTCCGATGCGATCGCTCCGCGGTCGGGCCCCCTTACTTCGTGCGGGGTTCTGCATCGGGGTTCGGCAGCGGTATCGCATCGGTGCCGCAGTTTGTTTTTCGTCTCCGGAATTGTTAAGTTTCTCTATTGCACACGGTTTCGATTTCAATGCATATTTCAGCTTAGCGATGAACAAATACGAAAACTGCTTATCCGTTTTTGACGAAAACCAATGGCTGGCGGCGGTCGAGTCGCTGCTCCCTTCGATCCACGAGGTCGACCGAAACGCGACGGCGATCTGGTTCCGGTTTTACCCGCTCTCGTTGCACCGGTTTCTGGCCGGCGCCGAGGACCGCGCCAAAGAAATCCAGAAATGCGTCATTCAGGGCGACTACACGCTCGTCGACCAGATCGATCTGTCGCACAGCTTTCTTTATGGACACCGGTTCTGGAAGGATGTGAAGCACGAGATCAAGCACCGCGCGGAAGCGTTCGAGGGCGACTCGATCGATATCGCCGCCGAAGCGCG
Source organism: uncultured Blastocatellaceae bacterium (assembly GCA_964487505.1). GTDB lineage: Bacteria > Acidobacteriota > Blastocatellia > Pyrinomonadales > Pyrinomonadaceae > JAFDVJ01. Next base: position 4,940 of record CAZARD010000114.1, read on the forward strand.
GTCGATCGCCGAAGCGGCGTCGAAGCCGGCGGGCGTCGATGTATCGCTGCTGATCGGGATGGCCGCGATCGGACTGATGACGCTCGTCCAGGTGACTTTCGATGAATTCAAAAGGTCGCCGGGAACGACCGGCACGCCGCACGGGATGCTGACGAAGTCTCCCGATCAGATCGTCGCCGAGCGCGCCAAGGACGATTCGCAGGGCCTGTTCGGGTTTTTGCGGACGGTCGACAAGAAGTTCACGGTCAATTGGCAGGACTCGCGCTCGAGCGGCAGTTTCCGGATCAAGAACGATGCCGACATAGCCACGGCATCGGCACTCGACCAATCGCAGAACTGGCGCTCGAAGGACGAGCGCTGCTGGGAAGGCGTCGTCCCCGTCGAATGCCGATCGGCGGCGTGCGGGACCTGTTGGGTCGGCATCGTCGGCGGACAGGAAAAACTTTCCGAGGTCCAGAGGCTCGAGCGCAAGCAGATGAAGGTCTTCGGCTACAATCAGCCCGACGAGGCTAAGCCGCTGCTCCGTCTGGCGTGCCAGGCGAAGGCCAACGGCAACGTCTCGATCGTCATTCCGCCTTGGAACGGCGTTTTCGGCCGCAAGGTTTACGGCGTCGAGGACTCGCAGCTCGAGCCGGCGACGACGTCGGCCAAGAAACTGCGCGAAACCCTCGCGTCGGCCGCCGGCGGCAACAAAGAATAGTCGGCCCTTTCGCGGGACACACCGTTCCCGGGGCGTCGTCTCTCAGATGGAGCGGCTTCGGACGGGCGGTCCCGATGAAACGGGTCGCGACAAGAACCGATGACTGAGCAGAGAACCTTTATCCCGCCAGTCCTAATGGTCGTCTTGGCCGTCGTGCTTTGGAGCATCGGCGGCCTTTTCATCAAGATCACGACCGTCAGCGGATTCGAGGTCAATCTCGGCCGCTGCGTTTTCGCGGCCGTCACGATCGCTTTGCTGACGCGGTTTCGCGCGCTCAAGGCCGACCGCTTCACGCTGATCGCCGCGGTCTTCTATGTCGGGGCGCTGTCGTTCTTCGCGGTCGCGAACAAATACACGACCGCCGCGAACGCCATTTTCCTGCAATACACGGCACCGGTCTATATCCTCATATTCGCGCCGATCGTCCTGAAAGAAAGATTCCGTTTTGCCGATCTCGTCACCGTGGCGGTATGCATCTCGGGGATGTCGATGTTCTTCCTGGACGCCGCTCCGGGAGCAGGGCTCTCGCCGGAATCCCAACTGACGGGGAACATCCTCGGACTGCTTTCTGGCGTGAGTCTGGGCGGCTATATCCTTCTTCTGCGGCATCCGAAAGCGCTCAATCAGAATCCGGCATCATCGGTGTTTTACGGAAATCTTTTCGCGATCGCGGCGATGCTGCCCTTCATTGCCGCGGCGCCTTCGGTCTGGACGCCAAAGGACCTGATGGCGGTTTTCGTACTCGGAGTTTTTCAGATCGGCCTCGCCTACTATCTTTTCACGTACGGCGTGACTCACGGCGTCCGCAGTCTCGATGCGAGCATCATCGGTTTCATCGAACCGCTCTTGAATCCGGTCTGGGTCTTCCTGGTGATCGGCGAGCGGCCGTCGCGCTGGGCGATCGCCGGCGGCGTGACGATCATCGCCGCGATCCTGTTCCACACCCTAAGGCGCGCCGGCCGGCGACCGGCCTGATCAATTGACCGATCCGCTGACCAACTCGGCGATCTCCTCGACCGGCGCGAAAGCCCGCGACGCGGCGTTCATATTCGAGAGGAGCTCGTCGAACTGCCCGATCTCCATCGGTCTCGAGAAGAAGTAACCCTGACCGAATTCGCAGCCGAGCTCGCGCAGGATCTCCGCCTGGTGGTTGTTCTCGATTCCCTCGGCGACCGTCGCCAACTGCAATGTGTCGCTGAGGTTGATGATCGTCCGCGCGACAGCGTTCTTTTGCGGACTGACCTCGATTCCGGTGACGAACGACCGGTCGATCTTGAGGATATCGATCGGGAACTGCTGTAGATAACTGAGCGACGAATAGCCTGTTCCGAAGTCGTCGATCGCCAGCCTGATGCCGAGCGATTTGATCCGGTGAAGAAGTCGCAGGATCGTTTCGGTGTCCTCCATCATCGTGCTTTCGGTGATCTCGAGGATGATCTTGCCGGGATCGATCCTGACCTTTCGGATGACCTCGGCGAGATCGCCGATGAATTCCGGATGTTCGAGCTGTTTTCCGGAGATGTTGATCGTCACGGTCAGTTCGTTGCCGTGGCGTTCGAACATCGACTTTGCGCGGAGACAGGCCTCGAGCAGGATCCAGCGGCCCAGCGGCACGATGAGTCCCGTCTGTTCGGCAATCGCGATGAACTCGACCGGCGGGATCATTCCGCGTGTCGGATGTTTCCATCGGACGAGCGCCTCCATTCCTGTCACGAGCCCGGACCGCATATTGATGATCGGCTGATAATTGAGGTTCAGCTGGTTCGTCTCGATCGCCTGCCGCAGATCCTTTTCGAGCTCGACCTGCGCGAGCAGGTTGCGGTGCATCTCCGTCTCGTAGACCACGTAACGGTTCTTGCCCTTGCCTTTCGCGCTGTACATCGCGACGTCGGCGTTACGGAGCAGTTCCTCGGCGGTCGTCTCGGTCGCGTCCTTGAACGCGATCCCAATGCTGATGCCGATCTTGACCTCGATGCCGCCGAGGTTGAACGATTGGCTGACATTCTCGAGAACGCGGGCGGCGACCGATACGGCCTTGTCGCGGACCTCGCCGCCTTCGATCAGGATCGCGAACTCGTCACCGCCAAGACGCGCGACGGTGTCGCGGGCGCGGACGCAAAGCCTGAGCTTTTCGGTAAGTTCGATCAGAAGCTTGTCGCCAGCCTCGTGCCCCAGCGTATCGTTGATGTTCTTGAAATCGTCGAGATCGAGAAACAGCACGGCGACCTCGAAATCGCCGCCGGCGGCGGTGATCAACGCCTCTTCGACGCGGCTTTTGAAAAGCAAGCGATTTGCGAGATTGGTCAGCGGGTCGTGAAACGCCTGATGGAACAGTTTCGATTCTAATGCTTTGCGTTCGTTGACGTCCCGGGCGTTGAGCAAGATGCCGCGTGTCCCGCTTTCCTCGTCCGAGATGATCTTTGCGATCCCCTCGAGGATGCGCCACGAACCGTCGAAATGCCGGAAGCGGCACTCGCGGAGGACCTCGGATTCTGAGTTGCGTTTCAGCAGCCGCGAGGCGTCCTTCATCGACTGAAGGTCGTCGGGATGCACAAACGACAGCCCGATCTCGCCGATCAGCGAATCCTGCTCGTAACCGAGTATTCGGTGAACCGACGGGCTCTGGTACGTGATCCGGCCTTCAAGGTCGAAGATCATCACGATGTCGGAAGAGTTCTCGATGAGCGTCCTGAAATGCGATTCGCTCTCGCGCGCGGCCTGCAGCGAATGGAGCCGGATATTCTCTTTGACGGCCGTGATCTGACGCAGCACGACGATCCCGGTCAGGACCAGCGCCGAAAGGACGACGATGCCGTGCGGCTCGAGCCTGTAAGGGACCGAAGAATAGACGAGAACGCCGTAGCCGACGACGATCGCGCAATACGGCAGCCAACTGAAACGCGGCACAAGCGCCTCTCCCGGGATCACTTCCGAGACCGGCGAGACATTCGCGACGTGATATTGATAGAGCGCGGCGGCGGCGAGAAGGAACGAACCGGTCACCCACAAGACGACGAGCGGACCGCTGCCGCGCAGATTGTGGAGCGTGACGAAGGCGAAGATGACGTCGGCAAAAAGGAAATTCACAAGTCCCGAGACGACGATCAGCAACGGCCGCCGCAGATGCTCCGCCGGCCGCCGGAGAATGATCGTCGTGATGCCGACGAGAAGCACCAGATCGCCGACGATGTATGCCGTGTTGAGCGCGATCTTGACGATGTCGGCGCCGCTCGCGACCGTCGGAAGGACGATGAAGTACCAAACGACGATCGTTCCGGCGACCATCACCGACAGCGTGTCGAGGAACAGCCGGCGTCGCGAGGATCCGGCGCGCTCGGCGGTCGGAAACGCGAGCAGTGCGACGAGCATCAGCGGATAGAATGCCAGAAACCCGAAATCGGCCGCCGACGGGAAAGGCTTCGCGCCTTGGATCTGCGAATTATAGAACCAGCAGCACTGGGCCGCGGCAAACACGCCGAACGCGATCGCTGCGCGACGCCACGCCCGGCGGGCGGTCGCGTCGAGACGCGGATGCCGGCAAAGGAAAACGGTCGCGGCGCACGCCGCAATGGACATCAACGCCTGAGCGAGGTCGCTCACGAAACGAAGCGCACGAACCGACGGAGCGGCGACGAGGACCCAGCCGGCATACACCGCGGTCAGCGCCGCGAGCGCCGCCGCGATCCGGCCGGCCGGTCCGCGAAGCCAGCTTCTGACGGACAGTTCGGGCGATGCCGCCTCCGCAATGTTGAAATGCGATCTATACATCGGTCCACGGAAGCTGATCTCTTACCCGCTGCTGCGATGCGCGACAAAAGGGGCAATCTTCAGACGCACTTCCGCCTACCCGCTTTCAATCGGCGTGCCAACCGGCGACGACCGGACGATCGCCGGAAACACCGCAATTATCAACGGTTTGCACCGGATTTCGCGATGGGCCGCGATCTGTCGGACGGTCAGTCTGACCGCACCGTCGACACGAATCCTCTCATTTTGACCGAAGGGCCGGAACCGTCACGGACGAGTCTCGATCTCCCTTTCAAATTGCTAATAGTGTGATAAGATTAGGCAATAATCCTGTAAACGGTTTCCGTTTCAATCTTTGATCAAGAAATCTATTTGACGCGTTTTTTTGGAGAGTAATTCCTATGATAAGTCTGAACATTCCGGCGAATGTCAACAACGCCGAACTGATCGAATGGGTGACCAAAGCGGTCGATCTCTGCAAACCGGACAATGTCTATTGGTGCGATGGTTCGAAAGAAGAATATGACCGCCTTTGCGAGGAAATGGTCGCGAGCGGTACGTTCATCCGACTGAACCCCGCGAAGCGTCCAAACTCGTTCCTCGCGCGTTCGCATCCGTCGGATGTCGCCCGTGTCGAGGATCGGACCTATATCTGCTCGCAGGCGAAAGGCGACGCCGGCCCGACGAACAATTGGATGAACCCGAAGGAGATGAAGCATATCCTGACGGCGAAGTTCGACGGCGCGATGCACGGCCGGACGATGTACGTCATCCCGTTCTGCATGGGCCCGATCGGTTCGCCGATCTCTCAGTTCGGCGTGCAGATCACCGATTCGCCCTACGTCGTCGTCAATATGCGGATTATGACGCGAATGGGCGATGCCGCGCTGGCGGCGCTGGCCGACGGTGATTTCGTCCATTGCCTGCATTCGGTCGGAATGCCGCTCGGTGAAGGCCAGGCCGATGTCTCGTGGCCGTGCTCGCCCGATCCGAAGGACAAGTACATAGTCCATTTTCCGGAAGAGCGATCGATCGTGTCCTACGGTTCTGGATACGGCGGCAACGCGCTGCTTGGCAAGAAATGTCTCGCGCTCCGCATCGCTTCGACGATCGGCCGCGACGAGGGCTGGCTCGCCGAGCATATGCTGATCGTCGGGGTCCAATCGCCGGACGGACAGAAGGACTATGTCTGCGCCGCGTTCCCGTCGGCCTGCGGCAAAACGAATTTCGCGATGCTCATCCCGCCGAAGCCGTTTCAGGAAGAGGGTTGGAAGGTGACGACGGTCGGCGATGACATTGCCTGGATCAAGCCGGACGACGACGGCCTGTTGCGGGCGATCAATCCGGAGAACGGGTTCTTCGGCGTCGCTCCCGGAACGAACTACAGTACGAATCCGAATGCGATGGATTCGATCCGTGAGAACACGATCTTCACGAACGTCGCGCTGACCGATGACGGCGATGTTTGGTGGGAAGGAATGGACGGCGCCCCGCCGGCGCACGCCATCGACTGGCAGGGCAACGACTGGACGCCCGAGGCAGGAAAGCCGGCGGCGCATCCGAATGCGCGGTTCACGGCCCCGATCACGCAATGCCCGGTGGTGGATGAGAATTTCAACGATCCGAAAGGCGTGCCGGTCTCGGCGTTCATTTTCGGAGGCCGCCGAAATTCCGTCGTCCCGCTTGTCCTGCAATCGTTCAACTGGGCGTTCGGCGTCTATATGGCGGCGACGATGGGATCGGAAATGACCGCCGCCGCGTTCGGCAACATCGGCGAGGTTCGTCGCGATCCGTTCGCGATGCTGCCGTTCGCCGGCTATCACATGGGCGACTATTTCTCGCACTGGCTCGATTTCGGCCGCTCGATCCCCGAACCGCCGCGGATCTTCTCTGTCAACTGGTTCCGCAAGGACGAGAACGGAAAGTTCGCCTGGCCGGGTTACGGCGAGAACATGCGCGTCCTGAAATGGGTCGTCGAGCGCGCCCGCGGCACGTCGCGCGGGGTTGAAACGCCGCTCGGCTGGCAGCCGCGCTACGAACATCTCGACTGGCGCGGAATGGAGAATTTCGGCCCGGAGGAATTCGAAAAGGTGATGAACCTCGACCGCGACATCTGGCTTAAGGAGATCGCGATGCACGACGATCTGTTCTTCAAGCTTTACGATCGTCTGCCGAAAGAAATGGCGTTCATCCGCGAACTGCTGGTTTCGAATCTCTGGCGCCAGCACGATCTCGGTCTCGCGCCGTCGCGGCCCGAGGATGCCGACAACACGAAGGCGATGGCGAAGTGATACCGCTTCATCGATCTGATCGGGACGGCTCGCAGCGGGCCGTCCCTTATTTTGCAGTTCGCACCGATCCGGCCCGCTCGCTTTGAGTTGACCTGTTCGCGCGAGTAGTATTGGGAGCTTATGTTGAAGAAGATACTCGTTGTTGCCGCGTTCTTGATCGCGTCGTTCACCGTCGGTTTTGGTCAGGACTCGTGGACCGCCGCCGCGACGGAGGCGGTCGAAAAGGCCGAGAAAGACATTTCGAAAGCGCGACGAAAAAGCGATACCAAGGCGCTTGAACGAATCTACGCCGACGACTTTGAGGGGATCAACGCCGCCGGGATCGAAACTTCACGGTCGCAGATCCTGACCTATTACGATGGGTCAAAAGGATCTGGCGATCGCGTAAATGAGACCGATCAGGAGAAGATCCGCATTTTCGACAAGACCGCTGTCGTCACCGCGCGGCTCGAATACAAGCCCGGAGGTTCCGACGGCGAAACCGTTTGGATGCGTTACACGCGGATTTACGCGTTCCGGAACAATGCCTGGGTGGTGGTCGCGGAGCATTATTCGCTGCTGAAAGACGGCACCGATTGAGGATCGATGAAACAGCGGCTCAAGAACAAGCTCAAGAAGAAATTGCTCCAGAAGGTCGACCGCCAATGGGTCGGCTACCACGTTTATCGCTCGGCGAACGAGCACCTGCCGTTTGCGTTGTGGGAACGAATCACGGACGAGCCGATCTCGGAAGGACAATTCGACGATCCGGCCGCCGGCCTTGGGGAACGCTATTTCTACAAACTGACGCGGGTCGATTCGGACGGCCGCGAAACAGCCCCGATCTCGCCAAAGGTCGCCTTTACCGATCACGCCGGCAACAAACACGATCAGAATCCGCTGGTCGATTTTGTCGGCTACAACATCTATCGGTCTGCCGATGAGAATGTCCCGCTCGAACGCTGGGAGCGCCGAAACACCGAGCCGCTCAAGTCCGCGCAGTTCAAGGACGAAGGCGTCGAATCGGGCGAGGTGTACTTCTATTTTGTCCGCGCCGTCGATTCAAAAGGCAACGAAAGCGCCCCCGGCGAGATAATGCGGGTTATCCGGGCGTGACTCCATTTGGGATTTCGGATTTCGGATTTGGGATTTGGGATTTGGGATTTTGGATCAGTCGTGTCCAGTAAACCGGGATTACGCAATAGAGGCTAAGCTTTATGATTGTCGCCGTTGCGGTCGTTGCGGGCTTTGCGCGAGGAACCGGCATCCACTCGCCAAAAGGCATTTTCCCACGCAAAGTCCGCAAAGGGCGCAACGTCAGCCAATCCGAAATTCGTCACGAATCCGCGTTGGAAATCCTAACGCGTGATTTGGGCTGAGTATTGGACTACATCCATAAGTGGACATTTCTAGCTGGGCGACTTGCAGATCGTTTTCAATTTTCGACCTAAGTCCGGGATGTGGATTTCGGATCAACCCTCGTAGAGGGCGAACGCGACGAATTTTCCACGATCGGAGGATTCACTTCCCCGAACCGGCGACCCGACGCGATCTTTGTTCCAGCCATATTGAATTCCAAATGACAACAGTTTTGTTGTGCAACGTTTTTGTTGTACAAGTTCGTTGTACGTGTCAATGAACAACGACCCAGCGCAAGAAAATCGCAAAAAAATCGTTGACCGGAAAGACGCTGTTTCGATATGATGTAATTCAGGAGGTGATAGATATGATCGAAACATCAGTCGAAACACCGCCGGACGGATCGAGCCGGTAATGGCCGGTGAGATTTTTCCGAAAAGGTATCATAAGAACGGGACGGCCGTTTGACGGAAGTCGAAGCCAAAGCGATTGTCGGTAGGATCACGGTTTGCTTAACACATCCCGGCGCTCCGCAGGTTCGGCGGCCAGAACGGAACGAACCGAAACATAAATACTTGATAAAAGTAACAGGCGGCTTTGAGGAAAGCCGCCTGTTTTCTTATTAGATTGCCGTTTCCGGCAACTCCACGCTAATCGTCCGAAGACACTTTGTCCCAAAGTCCGCGCAGCGCCCGAACTCTGATACGGCGCCGGATTCGGCCCTTCGGGCAGCCAGTCTCCCGCGAACGACCACCAATCGATTCTCGCGCCCGATCTCGTGATTCGCGGGTTTTCTCTCACGCCGAAATGGATTCGTGTATAATTCATCCAAAACCGAACAAACGGGGGTTAGTATGGATCAAGAATACAAACAGGGTATGAGTTACTCGGCGGCCGAGGCCGTGCCCGCCGAGCG
>CAZARD010000115.1:0-13782 GCA_964487505.1 uncultured Blastocatellaceae bacterium
CGATCGCTCCCGCGATCGGGCCCCCTTACTTCGTGCGGGGTTCTGCATCGGGGTTCCCCATCACTGCGTCAGGATGAACCGCTCGATCGCCTCGGCTACGCCGTGGTCGTCGTTGCTTGCGGTCACGAAGAACTCCTCGCGGTCACGCAATTCGGCGGCGGCGTTCGCCATCACGACGGACGTTCCGGCGTATTCGAGCATTTCCAGGTCGTTGAAGTTGTCCCCGCAGACCATGATCTCCTCGTGCGAGAAGCCGTGCCCCATCGCGAGTTTGTTCAGACCGCTCGCTTTCGAGGCTTGCGGCGGCAGGATGTCGAGAAGCGTGAAGTCGAGATGCGGATAGATCGTCGCGAGGATATTGACCGTCTCGCCGAGTTCGTCCTCAAGCACCCGTTGAAGATCGTACATCGACGCGCAGTGGCCTGAGAACGAGACGTGAATGACACGGGTCGCCGCGAGTTCGTCCTCGATCCGCACGACATGGTGGATCGCGTCTTCGGCTTCGTCGCCATGCAGGAGCCTCGACCAGGCGATGTACTTCTGGAGCGGTATGTTCTCGGCGGATATGACGTCGTAAAGCAAGGTGCCCTTGCCGTCAGGGTCGGCCGAGACGAGCGCGTCGCCGCCGAACTCGCGGCCGACGCGCAGGATCTCACGCACCGTCGATTCATCGATCAATGAAAAATCGACGGTCTCGAGCGAGTCGGCGAATTTGAGGAGCGCTCCGTTGTGGGTCACGATCGGCGCGTTGAATCCGATCTCCAGCGCCACCGGCCTGGCATCCCGGAACCTGCGGCCGGTCGCGATCGTTACAAGTACGCCCTTCTCTTCGGCGCGCCGAATGGCTTCCTTGTTCGCCGCCGGGACCCGCCCGCGGGAATCGAGCAGCGTGCCGTCAAGATCCAATGCGAGCAGTTTGATCATCACTTATGACTAAAGGCGGAAATCGAATAAATAATAATTGAAAGTTGAAAGTTGAAAATTGACGGCACGCGGTTTATCGGGTGCGTCTTTGCTCCTCAAGCCACGCTTGGTACGCCGCCTTTCCGCGCTCGAACTCAGCGGCCGACGCGTAGAAATGATGCGAGCCGTCGTTCTTCTCGACGTTCAGCACATAAAAAATATAGTCGGTCTGTTTCGGGTTGAGCGCCGCCTCGAGCGACGATTCCGAAACGCTGGCGATCGGCCCCGGCGGGATGCCCGCGAATTTCCGTGTATTGTAAGGCGATGTCGATTCGAGGTCGCTTTTGTGGATCGTCCCATCCCAGCGGTTCTCCATCTTCGCGATGTAAACCGCGGTCTGGTCGATGCCGAGCGCCATTCCCTTGCCGAGGCGATTGTAGATGACCGACGCGACGATCTGTCGTTCGGCGTCGAACTTCGATTCGGTTTCGATGAGCGACGCGATCGTCACGATCTCGTGCGGCGTCCGACCGAGAGCCCGCGCGCGGTCGTTCCATTCCGGCTTCCAGGCACGGCGGAACTGGTCGACCATCCGTTTGATCGCGTCCTTGGGCGGCGTGCCGATCGGAAAACTGTACGTGCTCGGATAAAGGTAGCCCTCGAGGTTCTTCGCCGTCGGGTCGAAGTCCTTGATCAGCGAGACATCGTCCATCAGTGCGAGCACGGCCTTTTCGTCGGTCGGCGGTTCGGTCGGGAACTTCTCGGCGAGCCGCTTTGCGATGTCGAAGCGCGTCCAGCCTTCCGGGATCGTAAGCTTGATCGTCCGCTCCTCGCCTTTTTCGAGTTCTTTCAGGACCTGGAGCGCGGTGATCGGCGAATTGAACTGGTAGTCGCCGGCCTTCAGCTTCGAAGGGTCGCCGAAAGTCCTGAGAAAGATCTTCGTCGCGGTCGGGTTCGCGATGATTCCCTCGGCGGCGAGCTTGTTGATGATCTCATTCGGGTTCGTGCCTTTCGGGATATCGATGAAATCGTTCGTACGCGAATGCGCGACCGGCGCGTTTATCGCGCTGTACAGCCAATATGAAACGCCGCCGACGGCCGCGGCCAAAATGATGAACAATGCCAGAACGATCTTTGCGAAACTCATTTCGAGCTTGATTCTAACAGAAAGATTTTGCAGCGCGTTAACGCGCCGCGCGTCTTGGCCTTAGTTGCGCTAAATTGTTACTAGGGAGAACTTTTCTTATGAAACGAATCTTCATCGCGGTCGACATCTCGGCCGAAGCAAGAACCAAGGCGGCCGATTACGCGCGGGAGATCAGATCGGAGTTCCCGGACGTGCGCGCCGGCTGGGAAAGACCGGAAAAAATGCACCTGACGTTGAAATTTCTCGGCGATACCGACGAGGGACGACTTGATGACTTGGCGGAGCGGCTGCGGACAGTTGCTGCTGAATTCGGGCCGTTCGATATCTCGGTCCGCGGCACGGGCGTCTTCCCGAACGCGAATCGTCCCCGTGTTCTCTGGCTCGGCGTCGCCGGCGCGACGGAAGAACTCACGTACCTGGCCCGCGCGGTCGACGAAGCGTGCGCAACCGTCGGATTCCCTCGCGAACAACGCGATCATCGGCCGCATCTCACGATCGCGCGCGTTCGCGAACCCGAGCGCGGGGCGCCGCTTGCAGCTGAGCATCTGAGAAGGGAATTCGACAGCGACGATTTCGAGGTCAAGTCGCTTTCGATCGTGGAGAGCCGGCTCGGACAGAACGGATCGACCTATCGCGTGATCGAACGGATCGCGTTCCCGCCGATGTCTTGAAGAACGACCGTAAGATGAGATGAGCCCGCGAATTCGATCGCGGGCTTCTTTTTTCTGCGAAGCGGGCCCTTACTTGTGGCTGAGCGCTTTTTCGATCTCGGCGACTACCTTCGGGTCGGACGGCGTCGTGCGGGTTCCGAACCGGTCGATGACCGTTCCGTTGCGGTCGATCAGGAACTTCTCGAAATTCCACATGATGTTCCCGTTGAACTTCGGATTCCCGGTCAGCCAACGATAAAGCGGGTGCTCGTCGTCACCGCGAACCGAGATCTTCGAGAACATCGGGAACGTCACCTTGTAGTTCAAAGAGCAGAACTCTTTGATCTCCTGATCGGTCCCCGGTTCCTGGTTCATGAAGTTGTTCGCCGGGAAACCGAGGATTACGAATCCCTGGTCCTTGTAAAGATCGTACAGCTTCTGGAGACCCTCGTACTGCGGCGTGTAGCCGCACTTGCTCGCGGTGTTGACGACCAGTACGACCTTGCCCTTGTATGCGTCGAGCTTCTGCTCCTGGCCGTCGATCGTCTTGACCTTGAAGTCATAGAACGAGCCGTCGACCGGCGGAATATAGGGATTCCAATACAACTTGTACGCCGCGCCTCCGGCGATGGCGCCGAGCAAGATCACGACGCCGCCCAAGATCACAAGTTTCTTCTTCATTATGTACGGGTCCTATCTGTTCAGTTCGCGCGGCGATTTCGGCGTCGCGGGAAGCTGCTCGCGTTTCTCGCCGGTCTCGGCAAAGACCTCCTTGAACGCGCCGATGCTCGAAAGCATCGAACTCGTTTCGACCGGCATAAAGATGACCTTCGAGTTCTGCGACCGCGACATATCGCGAAGCGATTCGATGTAGCGCGCCGTGATCAGATACTGTGCCGTCTGTTCCGAATTGCCGATCGTCTGCGAGATCTGCGCGATCGCCTGCGCTTCGGCATTCGCCGAGCGCAAACGCGCCTGGGCCGCGCCCTCGGCCTCGAGGATCGCCGACTCTTTCAAGCCTTCCGACCGCGTGATCGCCGCCTGCTTCTCGCCCTCGGCCCGGGTGATCGCCGCTTGCCGGTCGCCTTCGGCCTGCAAGATGAGCGCACGGCGGTTGCGTTCGGCGGTCATCTGCTTCTCCATCGTGATGCGGACATCTTCCGGCGGCGAAATGTTCTTGATATCGACGCGCGTCACCTTGACGCCCCATTTGTCGGTGGCTTCGTCAAGTATCATCCGAAGTTCGTTGTTGATCTGATCGCGCGACGAAAGCGTATGGTCAAGGTCCAACTTGCCGATAACCGAACGCATTCCGGTGAATGTCAGCTGAACGATGCTCCCTACCAGATCGTTGACCTCGTACGTTCCCTTGATCGGGTCCGTGATCTGCCAATAGACGACCGAGTCGACGTTGACCATCACGTTGTCGCGCGTGATCACCGACTGCGGCGGAAGGTCGATGTACTGTTCGCGCAGGTCGATCGAGCTCATTCCGGGTCGGAAATTGGTCCAATAGACCGAACGGGGCGACTCGAAGAACGGAACGATGATGTTCAGTCCGCTGGTCGCGAGCCGATGAAACTTGCCGAGTCGCTCGATAAGCAAAACGCTCGACTGCGGCACGATCTTTATCGTCTTTGCCGCGATCACGAGAAGGGCGATTCCAACGAACGCCAGGAAGATGAATCCCAATCCAAGTCCGATTTGCATAAGTGCCTCCTGTTTAGACAAATATAGCGCAAAAACGCGCTTTTTTCATTTGCGATTTGCGATTTGCAATTTGCGATTCGCGGCCCGAAGCATTGTGGCTAACTGCCCGAATTTGGATGACCAAGAATCGAAATCGTCTCGTCTTACGGAATCCCCAAATCGCGGGATCGAAATCCGCGAAGGTCGCAAATCGCAAATCGCAAATCGAAAATCGCAAATCGAAAATGCCCGCCATCTACCGTCCGGACGCCCTTTGGCGTATAATCTCAAAATCCTATGACCGTCAAATTAACCGATATCCAGGAAGCGCGGAAGATACTGAACGGGATCATCATCCCGACCCCGATACTCTCTGACGAAAAGCTGTCGCTCGAGATCGGCGCCAAGGCGTTCCTCAAAGCCGAGTGTCTGCAGCGGTCCGGATCGTTCAAGATGCGCGGCGCGTACAACAAGATCTCGCGGCTGACCGCGAAAGAAAAGGAACGCGGCGTGATCGCGGCATCGGCCGGAAACCACGCGCAGGGCGTTGCGATGGCGGCGCGGCTGCACGGGATCAAAGCAACGATCGTGCTCCCGGAGGCGGCGCCCCTGACGAAGGTCACGGCGACCAAGGCCCAGGGGGCGGAGGTCATTCTCAGGGGCGGAAGCTTCGACGAAGCCGTTGCATACTCGAAAGAGCTTCAAAAGGAAAAGGGTTACACTTACGTCCACGCGTTCGAAGATTACAACATCATCGCCGGACAAGGGACGATCGGATGGGAAATAGTCGAGGACCTTCCGCAATCGACGCTCGTCGTCGTTCCGATCGGCGGCGGCGGGATCATCTCGGGCATCGCGCTCGCGGTCAAGAACCTTCTGCCGAACGTCCGCGTCGTCGGCGTCCAAGCGGCGCATTGCGGCGCCGTAAAACAATCGCTCGCGGCCGGAAAGCCGGTGGAGTTCAAAGCCCTGCCGACGATCGCCGACGGCATCGCGGTCAAACGGCCGGGAGAACTTACGCTGCCGATAATCAGGGAATATGTCGATGAGGTGGTCGAAGTGACCGAAGAGGAGATCGCGCGGGCGATACATCACTCGGTGACCAACAACCGGCTCGTCGTCGAAGGCGCCGGCGCGGCGGGAACGGCCGCGCTTCTCGCCGGAAAGATCAAGGTCAAAGCCGACGACGTGGTCTGCACCGTGCTCTGCGGCGGCAACATCGACGCGAATCTTCTGACGCGCGTCCTCGAGCAGGTTCTCGTGCGCCAGGGCCGATATATGATGCTGAAGGTTCTGGTCGCGGACCGGCCCGGTATGCTTGCCGGCCTGACACGTTCGATCGCGGAAACAGGCGCGAACGTCATCGAGGTCTACCATCGTCGCGCTATGTGGCTCGCGCCGCTCGGATACGTCGGGATCGAGGCGCTGCTCGAAGTCCGCGACGATTCGCACGGCAACGAGGTCGTCGCGCATCTTGAGAAAACGGGCTATCACGTCGAACGCGAGGGCGTCGACACGTGGACGGAATGAGAACGGCTTCGATTTTCGATTGTCGATTTTGGATTGCTCGAATCCAGGCTATTTGATTGACGGCCACGCGAACGGATTCTGCGATCGCTCTAAAATGATCCACGCCTTTTGCATCCGAACAATCCAAAATCGAAAATCCAAAATCGAAAATCCCGTTCATTTCCGAGTCAGTTCTTCGGTATATAGTTCGCGGTAGACGCGATAGTTGCTCATTACCTTGACGACGTAGAGTTTTGTCTCGGCGAATCCAACTTCCGAGGCGAAGATCGCGGCCTCTCTGGGTTTCGTGCGCGCCAGCCACCGGAGCGCGTTGTCCTCTCCGCCGTTGTAGCTGGCGGCAATCGCCTCGTACATTCCGCCAAACTCGTTCCTCAATTCAGCGACATACAGGCTGCCGATCGCGATGTTCGTCGCCGGATCATAAAGATCGTCGGGCTTGAGCGCCGCGTATCCGGCCGTCTTGCTGTATCTGATCGCGGTATCGTAGACGAGCTGAAGCAATCCGCGCGCGGCTGCCGGCGACTTCGCGTTCGGCCGGAAACTGCTTTCCTGCTTCATGATCGCCAGCAGGAATCGGGGATCGACGCGCCGGACCCGCGCGGCCCTGAGCAGATCCGTGCGGTACGGAACCGGAAAGTCCGAATACATCTTCGGCGTCGCGCTGACCGTCTTCCGGATCTGATTTCCGGGATCGAGTTTCTCAAGCCGTTCGGCCGCAAGTCCGCCATAGTACGACGAGATCGAGTCGGGGATCGCCCGGTAAGCGGTGATCGCTTCGGCGCGGCGTCCCGCCTTTTCGAGCGCGAAGCCTCGGAGAAAACGTGTTTCGTCGAGACTGACCATCGATCCGCTGAAACGGTTGAGCAGCAAGAGATCGTCGGCGGCCTTCACTGCGTCGTTCCAGTTCTGGCGGAACATCTCCATCCGCAGGCGGCCGTGCAGCGCGTTCGATTCGACCGGGAGCCCTGCAAAACGGGTTCGGGCCTTGTCGACCCACGCGTTCGCCTCGGTGAAGCGTCCGGCCTCGCGGAGCGCGTCGATGATGTTCAAATAGGCTGATTCGATCTTTTCGCCCGTCGGATACATCACCGTGTATTGTTCGTAAAATCGGAACGCGTCGTTCGGTCTGCTGAGCCGAACATAGCACGCGGCCTTGAAGGCCAGCCCCTCGCGGGCTTCTTTCGTGTCCAGATGATCCGGCGCCAGCTTGTCGAACCAATTGATCGCGTCCTGATACTTCCGTTCCCACATCAAAGACCGCGCCGTGCCGAATATCGCCCGCGCCATTCCGGGATCGGTCGGGAAGTTCTCCATAAACTTCTTCCAGTGCTCGCGCGCCTGCGGGAACAATCGGTTGGCCATATAGACGTCGGCGCGCGCGAGATGTTCGTCGGCCGCGAGCGAAAGAAGCCGGCCTTGAGGATCACGGCTCGCCGCATCCTTTTCCATTGTCGCGCGGAGCGCCGCATCGGACTGCGCCATCGCGAAGAGCGGGAAGACGAAGAGAAACAACAACAGGATCAACGGTTTTTTCATAAATTTCGGATTTGCGGTGTGCGGCAGCATTCAGCTTAACCGATTTTTTGACGCCGAGACAATCCGGCGGGTTGCCGCGTATGTGGCCGTCGAGACGGACCGGAATCGAACGCGGCTTGCATTTCAGAGGGTTTGGGCAGAGAATCGGTGAATTCCGGATCGACGTATCCATTGGAGCAGACAGTGAGAAAATTCAGATTCAGCGCACTTTTTATTATTTGTTTTGCCGCCGTCTTCGCACTCGGACAGTCAAAATCAAAGCCTTCAGATAAATTCAAACAGCTCGACGAAGATCTTCCGACGCCGAACGAATATCGCACCGGATCGGGTGCTCCCGGCCACAAGTACTGGCAGAACCGGGCCGATTATGTGATCGACGTCGAACTCGACGACACCAAGCAGCGGATTGTCGGGCGCGAGACGGTGACCTACAAAAACGCGTCGCCCGATACGCTGACCTATCTCTGGCTGCAGATTGACCAGAATCTGTTTGCCAAGGATTCAGACGCGCAGAAGACGCAGGCCGCTCCCAATTTCGGCGGAAACGGGCTCCCGATCTCGGTCGTCGAACAGATCGCGGCGCGCGATTACGACGGCCGCGTGAATGTTACTGAGGTCAGCGATGCGACCGGGAAACCGTTGAGGCACACGCTCAACCGGACGATGATGCGGATCGATCTCCCGGCTCCGCTCGCGCCGGGCGGTTCCTTCGTCTTCAACGTCGCCTGGAACTACAATATCAACAACCAGCGGATCTTCGGCGGCCGAACCGGATACGAGTACTTCGCACGCGACGGAAACTACATCTACGAGATCGCTCAGTGGTTCCCGCGGATGGCGGCCTACACCGATTATCAGGGTTGGCAGACGCATCAGTATCTCGGCGCCGGCGAGTTCACGCTCGAATTCGGCGATTACCTTGTCCGGATCACCGCGCCTGACGATCACGTCGTCGCCGCGACGGGAGTTCTGCAGAACGGCCAGCAGGTTCTCAAATCCGAATGGACGGTCCGCTTGAAGCAGGCCGAAACCGCGAAGGAGCCGGTCAAGATCGTCACCAACGACGAAGCGAAAGCGAACGAATCGAGCAAACCGGCGGGCAAGAAGACGTGGATATTCAAGGCCGACAACGTTCGGGATTTCGCGTTCGCGTCGTCGCGCAAGTTCATTTGGGACGCGCAGGGCCATAACGTCGAGGGCAACAAGGTGACGGCGATGTCGTACTATCCGACCGAGGGCAATCCGCTTTGGGAAAAGTACTCGACTCACGCCATCATCCATACACTGAACGTTTATTCGCGGTATACCTTCAAGTATCCGTATCCGATCGCGATCTCGGTCAACGGCCCGGTCGGAGGGATGGAGTATCCGATGATCTGCTTCAACGGGCCGCGGCCGCTGCCCGACGGATCGTATTCGGCGCAGACGAAATACGGGTTGATCTCGGTCATCATCCACGAGGTCGGTCACAACTATTTTCCGATGGTGATCAACACCGACGAGCGCGACTGGACCTGGATGGACGAAGGGCTGAACACGTTCACGCAGTATCTCGCCGAGCAGGAATGGGAGAAGAACTATCCTTCGCGGCGCGGCGAACCGCAGTTCATCACCGATTACATGGTCAGCGAGAACCAGGTGCCGATAATGGTCCAGAGCGACTCGCTGCTGCAGTTCGGAAACAACGCCTATGCAAAACCGGCGACCGCGCTCAACATTCTTCGCGAGACGGTGCTCGGTCGCGAGCTTTTTGATTTCGCCTTCAAGGAATACGCGCGGCGTTGGCAGTTCAAGCGGCCCGAGCCGGCGGACTTTTTCCGCACGATGGAGGACGCCAGCGGGACCGACCTCGACTGGTTCTGGCGCGGCTGGTTCTATTCGACCGATCACGTCGATATTTCGATCGAGAACGTCCGGCTGTACAAGATGAACACCGGAAATCCGGAGATCGAGAAGGACCTCGCTCGCAGACAGGCGAACAATCAGCCTCGGACGCTTGCCTCGCAACGCAACGAACCGCTTCCGAAGCGCATCGATCAGTACCCGTCGCTGCGCGATTTCTACAACGATTTCGACCAGTTCAAGGTGACGGACAAGGACCGGCAGGCCTACGAATCATTCGTCGCGAGCCTCGACGACAAAGAGCGCGAGCTTCTCGCCGGCGACTACCATTTCTACGTCGTCGATCTCAAGAACATCGGCGGACTCGTGATGCCCCTGATCTTCAAGGTCGAGTATCTGGACGGAACGAGCGAGGAGATCCGCATCCCGGCAGAGATCTGGCGGTACAACAATTACGAGGCTTCGAAGCTGATCGTTACCCGAAAAGAGGCGAAAGCGATTGTGCTCGATCCGAACCTTGAAACGGCCGACGCAGACCTCGACAACAATTTCTTCCCGCGGCGTTTCGTGCCGACGCGTTTCCAGGTCTTCAAGGCCGGCCAAAGATCGAATCTGCAACCGGTGCCGAATCAGCGTGCGGCGACGAATCAGCCAGCGGGATCGGTCTCGGGTCGTTGGTCGGTCGTCGTCGATGCCGGAGGTCAGATGATCCCCTTTACGCTCAATCTGCAACAGAACGGATCGGAGGTCACGGGCACGATCGAATCCGGACAGGGCGCGTTTCAGATCTCGAGCGGAAGGTACGAGAACGGATTGTTGACGATCAAGACGACAAACCCGATCGAACTTTCGTTCGTCGGAACGGTCAACGGAACTTCGGTCACCGGCAATATTTCGGCGCCTCAGGGAACGACGACGTTCAGCGGGTCGAGGTCAAACTGATGCGAAGATCCGTTCTTCTTTTTTGGTTTCTGCTGATGGCTGCAATACCGGCGCACGGACACAAATACCATACGAGTCTGACACGGATCGACTATCGGGCGGAAGACAAAAACCTCGAGATCAGCATTCGGCTGTTCGTTCACGACGTCGTGCCGATGCTTGAGCGGCGTCTGAAAAAACAGGTCGACCCGGAAAAGACGCCTGAAGCGGAGGCCGAACTTTTCAAATACCTCTCGGAGAACTTCATTTTGCGCGGAAACGAGAACGTTGATCTCAAACTCTCGTGGGTCGGCAAGGAGTTTGAGAACGATGTGCTGTTCGTCTACCTTGAAGCCGGCTATGACGGCAATCCGGCCAAACTGACTCTTCAGAACACGATCTTCTTTGATTACTTCGCGGAGCAGTCGAACATCGTCGTCGCAAGGATCGGCGGAAAGAAGTACGATCTCGCGTTCAGGGCAGGCGACAAGACGAAACCGATCATCCCGGATAAGCAATAGAGGAATATGCCCGCGAATCGTCACGAATCAGACAGTTCATTCGGGATCGCCTGTTGGAAGTCGTCGTTCGCATTTGGTTTCCCAAGTCGGTTGCGTTCCGCCGTTACGGATCAATGAGCGATAAGAAGAGGATTTGCGAAGATCGGCGGGAATTCGTGGGCTGATTCCTATCGCTTGTTCTGGGATCATCGCAAAATAGAGCGGCAAAAAAGAGGGAAGAAGGCGGCCATTTCTGAGTGGCCGCCTTCTCTATTTGTTGGTAGGGTATGAGTTAGCTACTTCCGTTTGGGTGATATTCCTATGATCTCTCCGACTAAATAGAAGGGTATCGATTACGTATGATTTTTTTGGCCGAAATCTTACAGATTTCTATCAAAAAATCGAAAAAAAATTTTGAGTTGGCTGATTAATTGCCCAGCGCGCGCTTTTCGCCGCCGATCGGGCCGTTCGATGACTTCATTTCTTCGTGGTAAACTATTCGAAATTTACCTTTGTTTGGAGTTGAAGATGAAAATTGCACTTAACGGCGCGACAACGATGAAGGCGGACCTTGGGACCGATATTCGCGCCGCGTCCGAAGTCGGCTTCGAGTTGATCGAACTCTGGGCGGCGAAACTCCGCCGTTTCCTGAACGAACGTACGGTCGCGGATCTCGCGACGCTTCTTTCCGATGGCGGGCTCAGGCCATGGTCGATCAATTCGATCGAGCATATCACGTTCAGAACGCCGGAAGATTATGCAAAGATCAAGGCGGAATGCGAGGAATTATCAACGATCGCAGGGCAGCTGGGTTGTCCCTACATCGTCGTCGTCCCCGGCAAACTTCCGGCCGGCGCGACTCGGGAACAGATCATCGTCGAATCGGTCCGCGTCCTGAACGAACTCGCCGACATCGCGGAGCCGCACGGCGTGTCGCTGGCGTTCGAATTCCTGGGCCAGGCCGATTGCTCGGTCCAAACGCTCGACCTTTGCAGCGAGATCGTCGAGACGGTCGGGCGCAAAAGCATCGGCAATGTCCTCGATACGTTCCATTTTTATGCCGGCAATTCGACATTCGAGGCGATCGATCGGCTCGACCCCGAGAAGCTATTCATTTTTCATATCAACGACGCGGAAGATCTGCCGAAGGAGGCCCTGACCGACGCGCACCGGCTTTATCCGGGCGAGGGAATCCTGCCGATCAAGGAGATCAAATCACGCTTCGACCGGATCGGCTACGACCGAATGGTCTCGATCGAGATCTTCCGGCCCGAGTACTGGGACCAGGACCCGTTCGAGGTCGCGCGCCGTGCCCGGCGAGCGACGATCGACGTCTTGGGGCTGGAAAACTCGGCCGCCGGCGGAAGCTGGTAGGGGACAGTGCAAAGTGCAGGGCGGAAGGGCAAATGGACAGTGGATAATGGACAATGGACAATTGGCAGTTCGGCGGCGTATCGCTCGTCACTGCTTACTGCTCACGGCCCGGCGGGCAGTGGCCCGCCGCTGAACGGCTCACTGCTCACAGCCCGGCGGGCAGTGGCCCGCCGCTGAACGGCTCACTGACAACTGAGTATGAACAAGATACGCATAGGAATCATTGGAACGGGATACATAGGGAACGTCCACGGGCAGATTTACTCGCAGGACTCGCGGGCGGAAGTTTCGGCGCTTTTTGATATCAAGCCGGAGCGGGCCGAACGGACCGCAAAGGCGATAGGCGGGTTGGTTTGCGGCTCACGGGAGGAGTTGCTGGCCAATTGCGACGCCGTTCTTGTCTGCACGCCGAACCGGACGCATCCGGAGATCGCCGCGCACGCGGTCGCCGAAGGCAAGCACGTTTTCTGTGAAAAGCCGTTCGCGATCGGGATCGACGCGGCCCGCGAACTGCTGCGGACGGCGGAATCGACGGACAAGGTGTTTCAGGTCGGGCATAATCGCCGTTTCGCTCCGGTTTACGCAAAACTCAGGGAACTCGTCTCGGGCGATACTCCGCACTCGGCCCATATCAAGATGAACCGCGGAGAACTCAAGAATCCGGTCTGGACGGGCGACACCGAGGTCACCGGCGGGTTCCTTTATGAAACGACGATCCATCTTTTCGACATGATGCGGTTCCAGTTCGGTGAGATCGAAGAACTCGTCGCATACGGATCGCAGCACGAATATCCCGAACTCGACGAGTTCTCCATCATCTTCAAGTTCAAGAACGGCTTCCATTGCACTTTCGCATCGAGTTCCGACGCGAGCTGGCATTTCCCGTTCGAGCGGATCGAAGTGTTCTGCCATCACCGGACGATCCTGACCGAAGAGATGGAGCGGCTTTTCGATTCGCGCGGTTTCGATCACCGGACGCAAGACGTTTCCGAATACGCTTGCCATATGCTGGAGAAGTTCGAGAAATGGGGCTATCTTCAGGAAGACCGCGCATTCATCGATTCGATCATCGAGGGTAAGCCGCCGGTCGTCTCTGCGCTCGACGGTTTCAAGTCGGTGGAACTCGTCGAATCGGTCTATGCCGCGATCCGTTCGGGCGAAAAGATCCGATTCTGACGCGAACTTTTTGTTTGCGGATGCGTAACCCAACAAAGCTATGATCCAGTGCCCGAAATGCGGACAGACGAACGACCAGGCGAGCAATTTTTGCCGCTTCTGCGGACTCAATTTCACGGCTCCGCCGGCCCCGGCCGTGCCGAATTATCCGCCGCCTATGCCGCAGGCCTATCCGCAACCGAACTATGAAGAAGCGCCGCCGCGGCCTTATTCGTGGAAGACCGACGAATTCTCGACCGACCCGACGAAGGCGCTCGGTGCCGGGCCGCAATTCCGCGCTGGCGGCGCGATGTCGACCCAGCCGGATCTGCGGCTGCAACCGCAGCAGCAACAGCAAATGGCGGCGGGCTACCATTGCCCGCGTTGCAGTTCGCGGCTGCTTCCGCGGCGCGAGCGCCGGATCTCGACCGGCGGCTGGATCGTTTTCGGCGTGCTGCTGCTGGCTTTCTTTCCGCTGTTCTGGATCGGTTTTCTGATCCGCGAGGACGTCAACATCTGCCCGGTCTGCAACTAC
>CAZARD010000116.1:0-13735 GCA_964487505.1 uncultured Blastocatellaceae bacterium
CGCTACCGCTCCCGGTTCTGACGGCGCTTCCGGTTCTGACTGCCGGGCGCGGTTCAGACGGGCGGCGTTTGAAAATGCAAAAGGACGGCTGAACGCGTTTGGCGTCGGGGCCGTCCGGTCGCCGGCCGTTGGGGCCAACTCAAGTTGATTTCACAATTACAGTCGGGAAGGGTTGCTTGCGCCCGCCTGAGCGCGGGCACGGGCCAGCTTGGTTTCCACGCCAAGCTGGCGTTGTTCCGCTGAGTCGAGTCCGATCAGAAGTTCGCGGGCGCAAGCAACCTTCCCGACTGCGAATGGGAACCGAGTTCGGAGGGCAAACAGCGGCGCGATAGGTCTCAGATCGATCGCAAATAGCAAATGGGGACCACGCCGGCGATCGCTCCCGCGATCGGCCCCCTTACTTCGTGCGGGGTTCCGCATTGCTGAGTTAGGCGAACGTAGAACCCGAACGGCCTCGAAGCGATCGCTCCCGCGAGCGCCCCCCTTACTTCGTGCGGGGTTCTGCAAGCCGGGTCAAATATCCGGGACCCAGAACTCCCGGCCGCCGCTCGATACTCTCTTCAATCCGAGTCCTTTCAGTTCCGAGGCCTTCGCGCCCAAATACGTGAAATGCGGAAGATCGGACTGAACGGTCTGAAACCAGCCGAAATCGGCGAGGACAGCGCGGACCGAGGCGTTGTCGTGTTGCTCGACATCGAGCGCGAGCATCGAGATATGCTGCGACATCCCGGGCGGTGCGACCGAGTAGATGATCGATTTCGACAGGTCCTTCGAGAAATACATACCCTGGGCCTCGAGCTTGAATATTTCCGGAACCTGATCCAGCGGCGAAAGTCCTCTGATCCGATCGGCCTCGGCATTCGGCAATCGGCCTTTCGATACCCAATGCGTCAGTCCCGGATCGACCCGGCTCTTCCAATTGTCAACCGTCTCCGAATAGCCGCGCCGCGCCGAATCCGCGTTACGCGGTCGGATATCGAGGCCTTTCGAGCGGGCCGCGCTGATCGCTTCCTTGAGCGCGTTCATCGCAGCCGTCTGAAGTTGGATCTGGATACCGCCGATATTCTCGGTCGAACTCGCGACGCCGGACTGGAACGACGAGACCTCTGACTCGTTGGCGAACGCGATCTTCGAAGGCGGCGTCACGCCGCGCGCGACGAACATCGCGCCGTACTCGCGGATCATCCGCCTGCCGACATCGTCAATTGGCTGATTGAACCCAGGCGGCAAATTCGACTGGAATCCGCCGCCCCCTTTGTCGGTGGTCGTGTTCTGCTTCATCTCGTTGGTTTGGGAGCTTTTCGGCTCGGTCTTCGAGGTATCGGTCTTCGACGGGGACGCCGTCGGAGAACCGCCCGACTTGCTCGGCACCTGATCGGCGGAGATGCATCCGGTCAGGACGACGGCCGCGATGGCCGAAACGACGACGGATCTTGATCTTGTTAGCATACTATTCACTTCAGGAACGCGGCATAGACCCAGCCGCGCTTGCCTGACTCGGTCTGGACGTGCGCGTAGTTCGAGTTCAGCACACGGCCGTCCTTGGTCACGAACTGCTCGTAGGCCCCCGAATACTCGATGACGTAAAGCTTCTGACCGCTTCTGATCGAACCGATCTTGCTCGACGCCTGCGTCGGTCCGGAACGCAACACGACGTTCGAGATCTGGCAGTAGGCGACCGAAGCATTCTTCGGCGGTTCCACCGTCTGCGTCGGGTCCGGAGACTTTTCGCCCGACGGCGTGCTCGTCGTCTTAGACTTGCGTGCGATCGTCAGGGTCTTCGCGAGATCTCCGTTGTCCTTCTTGCTTCCGCCACGCACCTCGAATGGCCAAAGCGTGTGCTTCCCGGTCTCGAACGGACCGTCGAAGACCGCAAAGGCATATTTTCCGGGCGCAAGCTCGTTGTCGAACGAGATCCGCTTCATATCGTTCTTCCCCTCGATCGCGGACGTACGGTATTCGAGATGCTTCAGGTTGCCGTCGTCCTTGATCGAGCCGACCTCGATCAACCGCAGATCGCCGACCGGAACTTCCTTCGAACCGCCGTTGAGTATCAGGCTCGGCTTCGAATCGGAAAGCGGAAGCGACGAATCGTCGCCGATATCGTCGCGTGCCGCCGCAAGATCCTTGAATTCGCGCTTCTTGATGTCGGTCAACTTCGTCTTGTCGGCACTCTGCAGAAAGAACCCGTTCGTCGTCGGGAACGACTCCGTCGACGATGTCGGCTTGAAACCGAAATAATAAACGGCGAGTCCGGCCGCCGCGGCAAGAAAGACGAGGGCGACCCCAACGATACCGATCGCGAGGCCGAGGCGGCTTTTCGGCGGCGCCGCCTGTGCCGCATAAGGCAGCTGCTGCTGAAAGGCCGCGAACGAAGGCTGCGCGTTCGGCTGCCCCGGCGACGTCTGAAAGTAGATCTGCTGGCCCTGCGACGGGATCCCCGGCGACGTCGGATAGATCTGCGGCGCGCTCGGCATCCCGGGCGAGGTCGGATAGACGGGCGGCTGCGCCTGCGGAGGCAGCGACTGTTCGAATTGTCCGTGAAAAACGGTCGGGAGACTTGGGTTCGGGTCCGGCGGGATCACCGGCACAGGCACGATCGGCCGGATGACGGTCGGCGCCGCCTCGTCGGAGCTTCCGAACGTTTCGCCGCAATTGACGCAGAACGCATTGCCGACCTCGTTGTACGAAAGGCATTTCGGACAGTTCATCTGCGAATCCTCCGATGGAATTCTCTGACGGCCTTATCTTACTCCGAACCGGCGCTTTTCGCCATCAAACGCTACATCCGCGGAATCCAGAACTTCTGGCCACCGACGGTCACCGACTGAAGTCCGAGCGAGGGCAGTTCTTTTTCTTCGACTCCAAGATAGGTGAAATGCGGCATATCGCTCTTCACGGTCTGAAACCAGCCGTGTTTGGCCAGGATCGCCCGCACCTGCGGGTTCGAGTACTGCTCGACGTCAAGCGCGAGCATGAAAACGTGCTGCGAGGCGCCGGGCGCGGCGACCGAATAAAGGATCGACTTGGAAAGGTCCTTGCTGAACCAGATCCCCTTCGATTCCCATTCGAGCACGCGCTCCACCTGCGGCCGGATCGACATCTGGCGCGCCGCGGCGGCGTCCCTTGCAGAGATTCGACCGCGTCCGGTCCAGTGATCGAGACCCGGTAGGAAACGCGAGTTCCATAACCGGAGCGTGTCCTCAAAGGTGCGTTTCGCCGCCGTCGAACCGCCGCGCGGCGTGATCGCGAGCCCGCGCGTTGCGGCCTCGCGGCGCGCCTCGACCAGCGCGTCCATTGCCGCCGTCTGAAGTTCGATCGTCGTGCCGCCGATATTCAGGGACTTGCTCGCGACGTTCGACTGATAAAGCGCCAGTTCCTTCTCGTTCTCGAACATGCAGTGCGCAATGAACCGGATCGAATCCCCGTTTATCGCCTGCTTGAACGCCGCGAAAGCGTCGTTCTTTCCGATCCAGATGGCGCCGTATTCGCGAAAGACGCGCTCTTCGACCGGATCGGTCAGGTCGCATATCTCGCTCAACGCGATGCCGGTCTTCGTCACGCGCCGGCCCTTGTCAAGCACGGTTTTGTTCTGAAGCGCGAGCTTCTGCGCGAGAACGGTTTGGATATCGGCCGGCTGCGCCGACGCCGCGACCGCCGCGATCGCGATCAATGCCGTCAAAAGGAACGATTTGGTTTTCATCATTTTCAATTATACAAATGTCCGTTCGGTCAACGAAAGGCGACCGGTCCTGTCGGTCGTGACGATGGTCGATGAACGCGTGCCGTAGATCGGCGTCTCGATGAAGATGGATGATAGCAGCTTTTCGCGCTCGTAACCGATCCCGGTTTCGGGAAGTTCGTCGTCCGGCGCGAGTGTTTTGTCGCCGAGGAGTTCGAAATAGTTGTCCGCCTTCGTCAGATGATCGGCGACGAGCGCCGCGAACACGGTCTTGCCGCGCCTGACCTTTGGCCAAGGCGTATCCAGGAGGTGATTGCTGAGGCCGTAAATTCCCGGCAAGAGTTTCCGCGGCCGGCGTTCTCGGTTCGAGTAGTACCAAAGGGCGCCCGGCGATTCGCCGACGAGAAGATTGAACCCCGAGAATTCGTGCGAATCGCGGTCGACAGCTGCGAGGAACTCGGCCGACGACATCGAGCCTGCGAGGAAGTCCCGGACAAGATCGCCGCGCGAGCGCCTGCCGGCGGGAGCCGACGGATCGCGGTAGTTCGTGACGGCCGCGAACCGTCCGGAATCGGTGATGCCGAGCCAGGTTCCTCCGCGGACAAGGTCGCGCCCGGCAGTGATCGTGGGCGAATCGTACCAACGCGTCGCCGCCGCCGTCGGCCGGTCGTAGAACTCGTCGCGGTTGGCGATCAGGATCAGCGGTTGGTCGGCGCGCATCTGCCATGCGATAAAAATGACGCACATAGATCGGAAAACTGAAGCGGGATTAAGAAATAGAGGCGAATCTTTATGATTGTCGCCGTTGCGAGCATTGCGGGCTTCGCGCGAGAAACCGGCATCCACTCGCGAAAAGGGCATTTTCCCACAGGAAGTCCGCAAAGGGCGCAACGTCAGCCAGTCCGAAACCCGTCAAGAATCCGCGATGGAAATCCTAACGCGCAGTTTGGGTTGAAGCGCCGAAACCGGCCTGCGGATCAGGCGGGACGAGGACCCGTCAGCCTCGCGCCGCAAGCTTTTTCACGAGCCGGACCGCAAAGAAAACAACAACGCCCGCAAGGATCACACCGAGCCAAAGCTTTTGGTCGAAGAGCACATTGGCGACAACCCGCTCGCCCAGAAAATAGCTCGCACCGACGATCATCGGCGTCCAGATCGCAAGCGCGAGCGCGAAGAAGAACGAGAAGCGCCAGAACGATGTCCGAAGCACACCGGCCGCGAAACAAAGCGGCAGCCGCAGACCAAACACGAATCGGCTGATGAAGACGGCCCACATCCCGTGTCGCTCCAACCATTGCGAGCTCCGGTCGAACGAGTTCTCGGTGACGAAGAACCTGACCAGCGGAAGTCCCAGCGCCGGCCGGCCGGCGTATCGTCCCGCGGCGAAAAGAAAGATGTCACCGACCAGGATGCCGAAGGCTGAGGCTGCCACGGCGGTCGGCAAGCTGATCGTCCCCTGGCTGGCGAGGACGCCGGCCGAGATCGCGGTCAGGTCCTCGCTGAGGATAGTCGCCGCGGCGAGCAAGCCGAAGACCGCTAGCGGTGAAAGCCCCGCGACGTTGTTGCCGAAGATCTCGATCGAATCGGCGGCGGCCGAAACCGAGGCAAACAACAAGAGCGCCGCCGCGGTCGCGATGCGCGCTGCCGTCCCAAAATTCACTTTGCTTGATCTCACTTCCTTCAGTTTAGTTCCCGGCCGCCGCAAGCGCCAACCTTTGCCCGGCGATCATCTCTCCGCCCTGAAGTTATTCCATCGCGGCGCGGACGATCTTCCGCACCTCGGCAAGATGCGGGTACATCAGCGTATCGCTCGCGATAAAAGGCACCGCGGCACGGATCTTCCCGTAGATTCCAGCCGTCCCCAATCCGAGTCTTCGCTCGTCCCCGATCACCCGTCGCCGCAGATCGATCCCTTGGGCCGCCGAAAAGAGTTCGAGTCCGAGGATCTCCTCGAGGTTCGCGGCGACGTCGCGCAACTTAAGCGCGGCCGTGACGCCCATCGAAACGTGGTCCTCGACGTTCGCCGACGACGGGATGGTGTCGGCGCTCGCCGGATGCGCGAGCACCTTGTTCTCGCTCGCGAGCGCCGCTGCCGTGTACTGGACGAGCATGAATCCGGAATTCAGACCGCTTTCGGGCGCGAGGAACGGCGGCAGCACGTGACCGTTCGAATCGGCGTCGACGAGGCGCATTATCCGCCGCTCGGACATATTTCCGATCTCGGTCAAGGCAAGCGCGAGGTAATCCATCGACAGCGCGAGCGGCTCGCCGTGAAAGTTCCCGCCCGATACGATCTCGGGCTCGCCGTCGGCGTCAAAAAAGATCAGCGGATTGTCGGTCACCGCGTTGAGTTCGTTGCTCATCACCCATTCGACATAATCGATCGCGTCGCGCACCGCGCCATAGACCTGCGGCATGCAACGCAACGTGTACGCGTCCTGGATGTTCCGCGGGTCCTTTTCGCGGACGAACTCGCTCCCCGCGAGTATGCGCCGGAGGTTCTCTGCGCAACGGATCTGCCGCGGATGCGGCCGCAGCGCGTGGATCCGCTCGTCGAACGCCGCGTCGGTTCCGCCGAGCGCCTCGAGCGACAGGCAGCCGGCGACCTCGGCGAGATCCGCTAACTTCTGCGCGCGGTGCGTCTGCACGACACCGACGGCAGTCATCACCGTCGTCCCGTTCGTCAGCGCCAAACCCTCCTTTGCCTTGAGGACGACCGGTCCGAGCCCTGCCCTGCGCAGGGCGTCGCGCGCGGGCATCGTCTCGCCGTTGAACTCGGCCTCGCCCTCACCGATCAGCACGGCCGCGAAATGCGCGAGCGGCGCAAGGTCCCCCGATGCGCCGAGCGATCCTTTTTCCGGGATCAACGGATGCACGCGCCGGTTCAGAAGTTCGAGCACGAGTTCGAGCGTTTCGCGCCTGATTCCGGAAAAGCCGCGCGCCAAGGTATTCGCCCGGATCAGCATTATGGCCCGGGTCGTCGGCACATCGAACGTGTTCCCGACGCCGACGGCGTGGCTCAGAACGATGTTCCTCTGAAGGGTCTCGACCTGGTCGAGCGGGATGATCTTGTCCTTGAGCGCGCCGAATCCGGTCGTGATGCCATAAGCAACCTCGCCGCGCGCGAGCAGTTTGTCGACGGCCGCCGCCGCGCGGTCAACCGCCTCACGCGCCGTTTGGGCGAGTTCGATCCGGGCCTCGCCGTACGCGACCTCGATCACCTGGTCGAATGTAAGGCTTTTGCCGTCAATAACTATCGAGTTCATTACTTGAGAATTTATCACACGTGGGGAGTTGCGGAAACACGCGCCGAATCCGAGGCTGTCGTTTCGCCTTTTTGCCGGGATCTTCACGCACACAGAATGCCGGATCTTCAACGGCGGGCGGAAGATACGGTTCTGAGAAGTCAGCGAACGCGTAGTTCGCGGATATTGGATTTTCGATTTTGGATTTTGGATATTCTGGATTTTGGATTTTGGATTAGCCCTCGCAGAGGGCGCACACGCCCAGTACGAGGGCTTATGATCAATCCAAGATCGAAAATCGAAAATCCAGAATCCAGAATAGCGCGGTCTCTCAGACGACCTGCTTGCCGCGCTTGAAGACCGCATCGATCGGGTTGCCGCCGAACTCGTACGCGACCTCGCGATAATCCTTGGTATCGAAGACGATCAGGTCGGCCCATTTTCCGCTTTCGATCGAGCCGGTCCGGTGCCCGAGCCCGACCGCGAACGCCGCGTTGATCGTTGCCGCGACGAACGCCTCGGACGGGAGTATGCGCTGGTAGCGGCAACCGATCGCCATCGCGTTCGGCAAACTCGGGCAAGGCGCGCTGCCCGGATTGTAGTCGGTCGACAACGCGATCGCGCATCCGCCGTCGATCAGCTTTCGCGCCGGCGCGAATTCGCGCGAACCGAGATTGAAGTTGACCGTCGGCGTGACGACGCCGATCGTTTCCGATGCGGCGAGAAGCGCGATCTCTTCGTCCGATATGGCGTCAAGGTGATCGATCGAGGTCGCCCCGAGCGCGATCGAAAGACGACTGCCTCCGAGGTTTGTGAACTCGTCGACGTGCGCCTTGAGTCCGAATCCTAGCCCTTTCGCCGTTCGCAGGATACGTTCAGACTGGGCGAGATCGAAGGCGTTCCGCTCGCAAAAGACGTCGACAAAGAACGGCTCGCGCCCGTCGCGCAACGCCGCCAGGCGGGGCAGCATCTCATCGCAGATCGCGTCGGTGTAAAGCCCGCCGATCTCCTCATCGGCGAGATCGGGGTTCGCGGTCCGGAAATCATCCTTCGGAACGGCGTGCGCGGCGAGGAATGTCGGCACGAGATCGACGGCGTGCGTCGCGTCGAGAGCGAACAGAACATCGAGCATCTTGAACTCGCTCGCCGAGTCGAGTCCGTAACCGGTCTTGATCTCGCACGTCGTGACGCCGAGCCCGAGCATCTTGTCGAGACGCCGGCGCGTCGCCTCGACCAACTCGTCTGGCGAGGCCGCGCGCGTCCGGCGCACCGTCGACAGGATTCCGCCGCCTGATCTGAGAATCTCGAGATAATCGGCACCCTTGAGTTTGAGTTCGAACTCGTCCAGCCGGTCGCCCGCGAAAATGATGTGCGTATGGCATTCCACGAAACCCGGCGAGACCGTTTTGCCGTCCGCGTCGAGCGTTTCATCGGCTTCGTAAGCCGCGAGGATCTGCGGCGTTCGGCCGACAGCCAGGATCGTCCCGCCGGCGATCGCGACGGCCCCGTCCGAGATCAGACCGGGGTCGGCCATCGCCGCGCCCTTGCGCGGAATCCCGTTCGAGGCGCAAGTCACAAGCTGCGCGCTGTGGACGACAAGATCGGCTTTCATAACTTCGACAGATTCTATTCTTTTCAATTGCCCGTCTCAAGCAGCCGCGCCGAACTATGAATGTTTTAAAGTTCGTAGTATTATCCGTTTACAGCGATCTTCCAACAAGATTTTGCGGTTTTTCTCCCCGATGAATTGATGAGTTCGAATTCGGTTCAAATAACTGAACTTCTGCAGAGCTGGAGCCAGGGAGAGACGAGCGCGCTCGACCGACTTATGCCCGTCGTCTACGACGAGCTTCACCGGATCGCAAGGCGTCTGATGCGGGGCCAGAATTCCGAGCATACATACCAGACGACCGATCTCATCCACGAGGCCTACCTTAAGCTGATCGAGAACAACGAAAAGGTGTGGCAGAACCGGGCGCATTTCTTTGGTGTCGCCTCTCGGGCGATGCGGCACATCCTCGTTGACCACGCGCGCGCTAAGCAGAGCCAGAAACGTGGCGGCAACGCCCGCCAGGTGACGCTCGACGAAACGGCCGTGATCTCGGCCGACGTTTCGGGCGAGGTTATCGCGCTCAATGCCGCGCTTGAACGCCTTGAAAAGCTCGACGCCCGCAAAGTCCAGGTCGTTGAAATGAAGTTCTTTGGCGGACTGACCGCCGAAGAGATAGCCGACGTTCTGAAGATGTCGCCCGAGACTGTTAAACGCGATTGGCGTTTTGCCCGTACCTGGCTGAGACGGGAACTTTCAGACAACGACTGACGGATCGGAGCAAAAAGGACAATTTCCGCAATCACCCCCGATGGACGCTGAACGACTGAAGCGAATAGAACGGATCTTCCACGCCGCCATCGAGCTTGAGCCCGAAGCGCGCGAGTCGTTCATCGAGGAAAGCTGTGGCGATGACGAATCGCTCCGGCGCGAGGTATCCTCCCTGCTTGCGTCCGACGGCGGCTTCGACAGTTTCATAGATACTTCGCCGCGGTCCTTGATCAACAGCGCATTGAAGGTCGCGCAGCCCGAAGTCAAGTCCGACAGCCTGATCGGTGCCGAGATCAATCAGTACCGGATCTTGTCCCTGATCGGCGAGGGCGGGATGGGCACGGTCTATCTCGCCGATGACCGGAAACTCGAAAGAAAGGTTGCGGTCAAATTCCTCGGTTCCGAGTTCGCCGGCGACCGCGGGCGACGCGAGCGGTTCTTTCGCGAAGCGAGATCGGCTTCGGCGCTCAATCATCCGAACATCCTTACGGTGCACGAGATCGGCGAATTCCACGAGACCTTTTACATCGTCACCGAATTCGTGCGCGGCGAAACGCTGAAGCAACGCCAGAAGCGCGAGGCGCTCACCGTCGACGAGACGCTCGCGATCGGGACGCAGATCTGCTCCGCGCTCGCGGCCGCGCACGAGGCCGGCATCGTACACCGCGACATCAAGCCCGACAACGTGATGATCCGCACTGACGGGATCGTCAAGATCCTCGACTTCGGCATCGCCAAGCTCGATCCCGGAACCTTCGGCGCCGACAGCGAGGCGGAAACGCGCGTCGAGGCCGCGACGGCACCCGGACTGATCATCGGCACGCCGCAGTATATGTCGCCCGAACAGGCGCGCGGCCAGAAGGTCGATAACCGGAGCGATATCTTCAGTCTCGGGGTCGTGCTTTACGAGATGATCGCCGGCACTCCGCCGTTCAGAGGCGCGACGAACATCGACACCATCGGCTCGATCTTGAAGGACGAGCCGCCGCCGCTCGCCGACGCGGTTCCCGGCCTGATTCCGGAACTCGAACGCGTCGTCCTGACGGCGCTTCGAAAGGAGCGCGAAAAGCGATTCCAAAGCGTCGCGGAAATGCTTGACGAACTGAACGGAGTCCGCCGTTCCATCGAGATAAGCGCTT
Source organism: uncultured Blastocatellaceae bacterium (assembly GCA_964487505.1). Classification (GTDB taxonomy): domain Bacteria; phylum Acidobacteriota; class Blastocatellia; order Pyrinomonadales; family Pyrinomonadaceae; genus JAFDVJ01. The sequence goes on from CAZARD010000116.1 coordinate 10,387, forward strand.
CGTCGGCCGGAAACACCGAATCGGGGCGCGTTCGGGCGACGGTCGAGGAAACGTCGAGCATCGTCCTCAAACGCCGTTTCTCGCTCGTGCATTTCCTCGGGTTGGTGCTCGTGATCGCCGTCATCGGCGGCGGGATCTATTGGTTCGTCCTGCGGAACCGTCTGCCGGTCGGCGGCGCGCCGATGAAATCCAACGAGATCGTCAGTTGGGCGAGTTCGCCGAACGAGGTCTACAGCATCGGGGCATTCGCGCCCGACGGCAGGAAGATCGCTTACACGTCGACGAGCGGCGGAACGCAGCAGATCTGGGTCAAACAGACCTCGAGCGGAGATCCGATCCGCGTCACAAAGGACGAGTTCACTAACAAGAATCCGGTTTGGTCGCCTTCCGGGGACGAGATCGCATACGTCTCGCAAAGGACGGCGGACATCGGGATCTGGAAGATACCGGCGCTCGGCGGATCGCCGTCGCTGGTCGCGAGTTTCGACAACGCGGGCGCGCAAATCAGACGCTGGTCGGCATCCAACAAGATCTATTTCGAATCGAACCGCGAACTCTTCGCGGTCGATGCCGGCGGGGGCGAGTCGAAGCCGGTCACCAATTTCCGGGCCAACGGGATCGACGCCAAGTGGATCGGCATTTCGGCCGACGAGAAGCAGGCATCCTACATCACCCAGGATGAAACCACATACCGCCTGTGGACCGCGCCGATCGCCGGCGGCACGCCGAAAGTGCTTGTCGAAAGCGCCGAGGATATGCGCGGCACCGTTTGGGATCCGGACGGACGCCGGATCTACTTCAGCCGCAAGTCGGGCGACGCGCTGCAGGTCTTTGTTGCCGACGTTTCCGGATCGGCGCCGGTCCAGGTCGGATCCGGCGAACGCGACAGCCTCGTCGTCGATGTTTCCGGCGACGGCTCTCAGATCCTTTTCGGCTCGGCCAAAGAAGAATCCGACGTCTGGGGCGTCAATCTCAAGGACGGCAAGGAATTCACGCTCGCGTCGAACATCGATTCCGAACTCTGGCCGAGCATTTCATCGGACGGCAAAAGCATCGCTTACCAATCGATCAAGAATCTCAGCCAAGGCAATCGGATCTTCAACGGCCGCATCATGATCGCCCGTCCGGGAACCGGAAACCCGCCGGCCGAACTGGTCGCCGAAGGGTTCCTTCCGGTCTGGTCGCCCGACGGGCAGCAGATCGCGTTCATGCGCGTTACCGGAACGAGTCCTCGGATCGAGACGATCGGAGCATCGGGCGGCGCTTCCAGGGTGATCGCTGAAGGAGGCCTGATCACGCTCGACTTCGGCGTGCTTCCCTACAATCGCCTTCAAGCGACCTATTTCGTATGGTCGCCCGACAGCCGCCGGATCGCATACATCTCGGACCGTTCAGGCCAGAGCAATATCTGGACGGTCTCCGCTGACGGATCCGAAGCGGCCCAACTGACCGCGAATCCCGATCCGAAATCGTCGGTCAAGTCGCCGATCTGGTCTGCCGACGGCAGGTCGATCGCGTTTTCGGTCCGTCACAGCGGCCCCGAAAATACGGGATATTCGATCTCGGTCACGGACCTCGAAACAAAAGAGACCCGCGAGTTGACCCGACGAAGGACGTTTTTGCGTTTGCTGGGATGGATCTCGCCGGACGAACTGCTCGCGGCGGGAATCGAGGGATCGAGCATCTCGACGCTCGCGACGGAGGTTTCGATCGTCTCGATAAATGTCAAAAGCGGGGTAACGAAAGAGATCGTGAGACTGTCGGAATCTTACCTGTACAATGTCCTGCCGTCGCCGGACGGAAAGATGCTCGCGTTCGCGGCGCATCGCGACGGGCGCGACAATCTCTGGACGATGCCGCTGCCGTCAGGCACGCAAAGACAGGTTACGGCGAACAACGATTCAAGACTCTTTTTTTCAAGCCTCGCGTGGGCCCCCGACGCTTCCGCGATCTATTTCGGCAAGCAGTCGCGGTTCAGCCTGCTTTCGATGCTGACGAGTTCAAAATAAGGAGAAGTCAAATATGTTCAAGCGTTTTCTAAAATATGCGGTTGCCAGCGCGGTTGCCGTCGCTGCCCTTGGCGCGGCGACCTACGCACAAACCGATTGCGCGACCAAACCGGCCAACGACGTGATCTACGAAGCCTGGCAGAAGGTCAAGGAAAAATACCCGGAAGAGGTCAAGCATATGAACATCACGTTCAATGACGGGACCCTGAAGCTTGTCGGCTGGGCGACGACGAAAAAGATCCGGAAAGACATCGAGAAGATCGTCAAGAAGATCGAGTGCGTCAAGAAGGTCGACAATCAGATGACCGTCGGAAAAGGCGGCGGTTGCCCGCCGGGATCGATCCCCTGCGGCGGCATATGCATCGACGCCAAGGAAACCTGCACGACCTGCTTTATCACTAGCAAGACTTGCAACTGACGGCTGAGGTCGCAATGAATCGAACGGTCGCAACAATCCTTCTGATGCTGCAGTCCGGGATCGGCCTCGGGCAGGTCCCGGAAACTGTGCCGCTCGACAAGTTCCAGCAGGAACAGCGTGCCGGCTGTCAGGCACAGAAGATGTCGGTCGCGCGCTCTTACGAGTTCCGGCTCGCGCCCCGTGCGATCGGCCCGAACGGCGCGCCGTACGGTTCAAAGCCCTGGTTCGCCAAACTCTTGCCTTTCCTCGGAAAGCGCAAGGGATTCGACGACGTCGATACGCTGCTCAAGAACTTCGGCCGACCGATACCGTACGGCGAATCGAAGCGATCGGCCGAGATCCGGGCCCGAAACGATTCGGTGCTTGCGGCCTATGAGCGGGACGCCGAAGCGAAGTGGGAGCAATGGCTCGCGGCCAACCCGAACGCGACCGACGCCGATCGCCGGGAGGCCGAGATCAGGCTTCGTTTTCAGGGTCTGGCAGCCGCAAAGCGGCCCGAGTTCGACTGGCGCAACTTCGGCCTGACGCCCGAACCCGCGGTCTTCCAGGGATTCAAATGCGACAGTTGCTGGGCGTTCGCATCGGTCGAAGCGATGCAGACCGCGCGGCGCCTGGCCGCGATCCGGTCGGGCGAGCCCGAGATTCGCGAACGACCCCGCGCAAGCGTTCAGCAACTGATCGCGTGTATGGTTCCGGACAAGACCAAACACTGCGATGAGAACTGGCACGGAGAAGCATTTTCGTTCTTTGTCGACGAAGGTCTGCCGCTCGGCGGTCCGACCGATTATGACGAGTTCGATTCCGGAACGTGGGCCTGCGATTCACCGTTTCGTCTGAAGGCGGCGACGTGGGACTACGTTGCCCGGGACGTTAAATCTACACCTTCGATCGACGAGATAAAGCGGGCGTTGGTGCGATACGG
>CAZARD010000117.1:0-10166 GCA_964487505.1 uncultured Blastocatellaceae bacterium
TCGACGAGCGAAAAATCCGCGCGGTCGCGCATCTCCTGAGCGCCGATGATGTTGACGCTTTTCGAGACCTGATCCTCGAACTGCTGTGAATCAGCCGCGATCGTCACGTAGGCGCGTATCGGCTCAATATGAGCGCTACTGAAAACCTTGGGCGTGAGTTTGAGATCGATCCTCTTGATTTCACCCGGTTTGAGGGTTACTTCGGCTAACGCGCCGCCGAGCGCGATCCCGTCGAGGTCGGGACGTACTGCCGGCGCGCGCTTTTCCGCCCAGATTCGATAGGTTCCAGGCCCGATACCATCAAATCGATAGAGACCGTCCTTATCGGTTCGGGTTGAAAGCTTCAAGTTCGGATTCAAGATCGAACTCAATTCAACGAGCGAATCGGCCGCAGGCTTGCCGTCAAGAAAGACGATCCCGGAGATCGAAGTTCGATCTTGCGCAGAGATCGCGGCGCAAAAAGTCAGCGCCAGAAAAACAGTAGTAAGATGTTTCACGAAATCCTCCCTTTCCGCCCAGCGCGGAAATTGGTCGACAGCCAATACAAACGAAACGGAGTTCCGGACTTTTCGATCCCGGATCTTCGATTCTTTGTCGTGGACACTTCACAAAAGAGAGGCCAGACCCCAAATCGCCGATCCGGAATCAATTCACCGTTGCGTGGGCAGCGCCGGAATTTCACCGGGCTTCCTGCGTTTCGTTTGCTTCCTAAGCTCGGCCGTGCCGAACTAGTAAATCGTCGTTACCCTGACGTTCCGGCTCGCCGGATTCTTATCGAGCAGGACATCGACGTTGAAAACCCTTCGGATGTTCTCGCGCGTCAGAACCTCGCCCGCAGTGCCTTTCGCCACGATCCGGCCGCCATCGAGCAGGATCAGCTCGTCGGCGAACTCGGATGCGAGATTGAGATCGTGCGTGATGATGATCGCCGCCGACTCGCACGTCCGGCAACGTTCGCGCACGAGTCGGAACATCATCGCCTGATGCGAGAGGTCCAGATTGGCCGTCGGTTCATCAAGAAGCAGGAACCGGGCCTCGGTCGCGAGCGCCCGCGCCAGCACGACGCGTTGGCGTTCGCCGCCCGACAGCCGGTTCATCACGCGGTCCTCGTAATCCTCAAGGTCGCAAAGCTCGAGCGCGGTGCGCGCGACACCGAGGTCGGAATCGGATTCCCACCCGAACGCCGACCCGTGCGCGAATCGGCCGGCGAGGACGAACTCGAGCACCGTAATCGGGAAACGCGTTTCGTTCTCTTGCGCGACGACGGTCATCATCCGCGCAAGTTCGCGCCGCGAGTGGGCTCCGATCGGCCGGCCGGCGAGTGAGATCGATCCCGCCGCGAGAGGCAAAGTTCCGTTCAGAGATCGGAGAAGCGTCGTCTTCCCGGCTCCGTTCGCGCCCGCGAGTGCGATGATCTTTCCCGGAACAAGCTCGAACGACACACCCGAAACCACAGGCGCGTTCGCGTAAGAAACCGAAATGTCATTGACCGTTAGCATTCAAATTCAAGGGATTCCAGATTCCAGATTCCAGGAGCCTGTCGGAGTAACCCGTCTGAGCTTAGATTTCACCTGCTAAGCGTGCGGAGCGCGCGTCGTGTCGATAGCACCAGGCGAAGGCGCAGCCGAGCCTGGTGTGGGATTTCCAATACGATCAACGAGCGTGTGTAACACGCGTCTTCTGCCCAGCGGACCGGAGACGCGTGTTCTACACGTTCCGGCCAGAACCGGGCCCGACACACCACGTTCCGCTCCACGCGGTGCTATCGATGCGTCGCGCGCTCCGTACGCTGAAATCTTGCCAAGGCTACCGGAATCTTGGAATCCTGGAATCTGGACTCCACATTTCAGGATTCCAACGAAATCCACGAATCGTGGCCTGAAGTGTTCTTCGTGTCACTATGGTGCTGTTTCGTGGATGTCAGCGTTTTTCATCCACGAAGCAGCACGAACCGGACACGAACGGTTCGTGGCTCGGGCTTTTCAAGGGACCTGATTCCAGATTCCATATTCCAAGATTCCAAACTCCAAATGCTCATCACCTCGTCAAAGAAATCCAAAATCGAAAATCTAAAATCCAAAATCCAAAATCGCTTCAGTTCTTCCGCAACAGATATATGAACAACGGCGCGCCGATCAGGGCCGTGATCGCGCCGACCGGAAGTTCGCGCGGGGCGATCACGGTTCGCGCGACGGTGTCGGCGCAGACGACGAAGACCGCGCCGGCGACGGCCGAGAACGGTATCACGTAACGGTTGTCGCTCCCGACCGCCATTCTGATCAGGTGCGGGACGATCAGTCCGACGTATCCGACCGAACCGCTCGCCGCGACCGAAACGCCGACCAGCGCCGCGGCGGTCGCGAAAACCGCCAGACGGACGCGCGAAACCTCGACTCCGAAATCGAACGCGTCGCGCTCGCCGATCATCATCAGGTTCAGCGCCCGCGCCTGCGTCGCAAGCGCGATCGTGCCTCCGACCGCGACGGCGAGCGTCACGTAAAATCCCGTCCTCGTGGCCTGCGAAAGATCTCCGAGAAGCCAGAACGTGAACGATCTCAAGCGCGTCGCGTCGAGCAACGATGTCAGCAGGACGATCACCGACGACAGGAAAGTCGTCACGATTACGCCCGAAAGCACCAGCCGCTCGACGTTCATCCCGGCCCGCGAACGCGCCATCTGGTAAACCGCGACCGTCGCCAGCGCCGCGCCGGCAAAAGCCATCATAGGCTTTGCGAACTCGAAGTCCGCGAAAAGAACGAACGCGAGCATCGTTCCGAGCGCTGCCCCATTCGAGACGCCAAGCAGATACGGCTCGGCAAGCGGATTTCGCAACAGCGCCTGCAGGCCCGCGCCGGCGACCGCGAGGCTCGCGCCGACGGTCGCTCCGAGCAGGACGCGAGGCAATCGAATCTCAAAGAGGATCGCCGAGTGCGTCGTGCCGAGATCGAGAAAGTCGAGCCGCTCGCTGCCGAAATAGACCGCCGCCGCAAGCGCGGCCCCAAGAAGCACCACGATCGCTGCGCCGAACCGGCGCGCACGGGGTTGATTCTTCGGCAAAGAGATCGTCACTTCTTGAAACTCTCCGGATGAAGCGCCGCGGCGATCTGCTCCAATGCGTCAACTACCCGCGGACCGGGCCGCGACATCACGTCGGCGTTGATGCGGTAAATTCTCCCGTTCTTCACCGCGGGCGAATTCGCAAGCACATCGGCCGGTTCTTTGTTGTCGGAACTGTCGGAAAGGATGATCACGTCGGGTGCCAGCGAAAGGGCCGCTTCCCTGCTCAACTGCGCGTAAGCTTTTTCGAGATCGGCCGTCGCCGATGTTCCGCCGGCGCGTTTTATCAGATCGGTAAGATATGAATCGCGGCCGATCGTGAACAGCGATCGGTCGAGTTGAACCAGGACCCGGGGCCGCTTCGATCCTGACGTTTTCGATTCGACAGACGCGATGCGTTGCCGCATTTCGTTGAGGAGTTCGCCGGACCTCGGTGATTTGAAAACGGCCCCGATCTTTTCGATACTTGTCAGGATTCCTTCAAGCGAATCCGGGTTCGTGACGAAGACCGCGATCTTCTGATCGTTAAGTGTTTTTGTGAAGACCTCGAGCTGCGATGCGGTCGACACGAATACGACGTCGGGTTTCAGCGCGATGATCGCTTCGATGTTGGGCTTCAAGGTGTCGCCGACCTTCGCGATCGGGGCGGCCTCTCCCGGGTAGTCGCAGAAACTGGTGACGCCGACGAGCCGGTCACCGGCGCCGACGGCGAAAACGATCTCGGTCAGATTCGGCGCGAGCGAAACCGCGCGCGTCACGTTCTCCGGAAGATCGACCGATTTCCCCAGGTCGTCGCGGACGGCCCGGCCGGTATTCCCGGGCGCCGTGCCGATAGGCGCGTTCTTGTTGCTCGCGATGCCGCCGCAAGCTGAAAACAAGAGCGCGACGGTCATCGATAGAAGGAACTTCATAAAACAAAAACCCCGTCCGGTCTCATTGCGCGAGCGGCGAAATGACAGAATCCGGGCAGGGCTTTTCGTTCCGAAAGGAGCGGAAAATCGATGCGTTTCTTGAGCCAACCGTCTTTACGCGAGACCGTTTCGGCTAAAAAACTTCCGGCAGGTTTTCTGACTCGCGATCTCGGACCCCGGATCATCGAAATTGGACCGTTCACGATCCAAAATCGAAATCCAAAATCCAAAATCACTTCACAGTGGCGCGACCGTGCGAGCATTTCACTCGGCTTACCCTGATTTGGAAGCGTTTTAGTCTTGAAAGAGCCGACCCGTTTCGAAACGGGCGAATGGCAAATTATCACGCTTTTCCGTAAAAAGTCAAAGTTCTGCCCAAAAGCTTGAAATTGACCTTTGAGAACGGCTATTGTAGAGACTGAAGTTGCCGGAAATCCAATCATTACCGATAGATAAACGCTATGTCGCAATACGATAACGTCGTTTCCGTGATTCTCGGCGGCGGCGCCGGAACCAGGCTATACCCGCTGACGAAAGACCGTGCAAAGCCGGCCGTGCCGCTTGGCGGCAAATATCGGTTGATCGATGTACCGGTCTCGAACTGCATCAACTCCGGTATCACGCAGATTTTCGTACTCACGCAATTCAACTCGGCTTCGCTGAACCGGCATATATCGCGGACCTACCGATTCTCGTCGTTCTCGACCGGATTTGTCGAAGTTCTCGCCGCCGAACAAAGAAAGGACAGCCCCGATTGGTTCCAGGGCACGGCCGACGCCGTCCGGCAGATGATCCCGCATATTCGCGATTTTCGAGTCGATACGGTGCTAATCCTTTCGGGCGACCATCTTTATCGGATGGACTACCGGAAGTTCCTCGAACGGCATAACGAAACGAACGCCGATGTCACGATCTCGGTGATCCCGTGCCGGATCGACGAAGCCGAAGGATTCGGACTTCTCAAGACGGATTCTGACGGGAAGATCGTCGAGTTCAAGGAGAAACCGAAAGGCGAAGCGCTCGAGTCGATGCGCGTCGACACGACCCGTTTCGGGCTCAGCGAGAGCCAAGCCGCCGCGCGGCCGTTTCTGGCGTCGATGGGCATCTACATCTTCAAATACGAAAGGCTCATCGAGCTTCTCAATGAAGACACGTCGCGCTTCGACTTTGGAAAGGAGATCATCCCCGAATCGATCAAGCGTCTGAATGTCCAGGCCCATTTCTTCGAGAACTATTGGGAAGACATCGGGACGATAAAGGCCTTTTACGACGCGAATCTCGATCTCGCGTCGCCGCTTCCGAAATTCAATTTCTTCAATACCGACGCGCCGATCTACACGCGTTCGCGCTATCTTCCGCCGTCAAAGGTACATAATTGCGACATCGACAATTCGATGATCAGCGAAGGCTGCATCCTGAGCGGTGTTTATGCAAGAAATTCGATCATCGGACTCCGTTCCCGGATCGACTTCGGAACCCGTATCGAGAACTCGATCGTGATGGGTTCGGATTACTATGAGTCGATCGACGTGATGGAACACAACTTCGCCCGCGGTATTCCACATATCGGGATCGGGAAGGGAACGATTGTCAGGCGCGCGATAATCGACAAGAACGCGCGGATCGGAAGCAACGTCCAGTTGATCAACAGGGACGGCGTCGAAACGGCCGACGGAATCGGCGGAAGCTATTTCATTCGCGAAGGCATCATCATCGTTCCCAAGAACGCATACATCAAGGACGGAACGGTCGTGTAGTCGCGACCGTTTTTTGTTGCGGAAATTCCCCCGACCGCGACTCGGATTTCAAACAGCATCACCGATCTGGTGATTCTGGGTCAGAAAAACAACGAAGAAGGAGAAACACGTGAAAAGAAGAGTCATCGCGGCGGTAGCCGTGTTCGCGGTTCTGTGGATAGCCGCCGGATTTGTCCAAGTCGGCTCTGAAGCGGCAACGGTCTTTGTCGAGGGGTTCGAAGCCGGTGGGAAAACTGCGTATGCGGCGGGAAACATCACGCTGGGATCGGGAAGTTGGTATCTCGACGATGCGCTGACCGGGAATACCACGAGTGACCGAAAGACAGGATCCTATTCAGCCCGGGTTCGCAACGTTGGCAAGATCCGAATGAACTTCAACGCGTCAAGCGCCGGAACGGTTTCGGTTCAACACGCGAAATACGGCACGGACGGAAACAGTACTTGGGAGTTGTGGAGCTCGACAAACAACGGCTCGTCGTGGACAAAGGTCGGGACGACGGTCACGACCAGCTCAACCTCGTTGACGACGGCGACGTTCACCGTCAACAATGCTTCCGCGATCAGATTCGAGATCCGGAAGATATCGGGTGGAACGAACAGGATCAATATCGACAGTGTCACGATAAACGACTACGCCGCGCCGACGCCGACTCCGACGCTGACACCGACGCCGACTCCGCCTCCAACGTCGAACAGTGTTCATCTCACTATGGGAAATCCCTCGAACGCGGCGACGAACGTACTTCAGCCGACGAACTATCTGATGGAAAAGTCACAATACGTGCTTTCCTACCACCGCGACAACGGTCGTCCAAACTGGGTTTCTTGGCATCTCGATACTTCTTGGTTCGGATCAACGCCGCGCCAGGATGACTTCAGGGCCGATACGACGCTTCCGGCCGGCTGGTATCAGGTCCAGGCAACCGATTATTCCGGATCCGGGTATGATCGCGGACATATGTGTCCTTCCGCCGACCGGACGAAGACCGTGGCCGACAACTCATCGACGTTCCTGATGACGAACATGATTCCACAGGCGCCGACAAACAATCAGCAGACCTGGGCAAATCTCGAAAGTTACAGCCGGACGCTCGCAAATTCCGGCAATGAACTCTACGTCATTTCGGGCGGACAGGGGACGAGCGGGTTTGTTGCGAACGGCAAGGTCGCGGTTCCGGCATACACGTGGAAGGTCATCATGGTTTTGCCGGCCGGAACGAACGACGTCTCGCGCGTCACGAGCGCAACGCGCCTGATCGCCGTCTGGATGCCGAACACGAACAGCGTGGTCAGCGATTGGCGAACGTATCGCGTCAGCGTGGACTATGTTGAATCGTTGACCGGCTTCGACTTCTTCTCGAACGTGCCGGATGCGATCGAGGCGCAGATCGAGTCGGTCGTCGACAATCAGCTCATTGAAGACTGGGAGATGATGCCCGACAAGGCCGCGATCGAAGAAAACCTCGCGTCTTCGTCCGACAAGAAGTAGTGCGTTGCCTTCATCCGATGACGCCGGGGCGCGGGTTCCCGGCGTCATTCATTTGACCCGTTTGCATCCTTCACCGACGATCCGTGCATCAAACATCCTGCCTCAAGAGGATTCTATGAGATCAACGTTTCTCGCGATCGCTGCGATCCTGTGTTTCGCTACGGCTTCGACGCCGTCGCAGTCGCGCCGCGTAACTCCGACAACTTCGGACACGACAAAGAAGACGAACCAGCGCGTCCCAACCCCGACCCCGACGCCAACCCCGACGCCGGTACAAGCCGATCCGAACGCCGAGATCGAGCCCGGGGTCATCACGGTCTCGACCGAGATCGTCACGATACCGGTCAAAGTCCTTGACCGGAGCGGACGGTTCGTCGGCGGACTGACGAAAGAGAATTTCACCGTTCTCGAAGACAACACGCCGCGGGATATCGCTTATTTTTCGAATGAACAGGAGCCGTTCACTGTCGCTTTGGTCCTCGATATGAGCTATTCGGCGAAGTTCAAGGCCGAAGAGATCCAGACGGCGGCGCTCGCGTTCATCAATCAGCTTCGTCCTGCGGACCGCGTGATGGTCGTTTCGTTCGACGCCGAGGTTTTCGTCAACAGCGAAGCGACCAACGACCGACGGAAACTGCAGACGGCCATCCGGCAGACGAAGATCTCGTACGGGACCAGTTTGTACGATGCGATGGACCTCGTATTCAAGCGTCTCGCGAAGATCGACGGCCGCAAAGCGATCGTGCTTTTCTCGGACGGCGTCGATACTTCAAGCCAGCGGGCGGGCGGCTTTTCGAACCTTGTTGACGCGCTCGAACTCGACGCGCTCATCTACCCGATCCAGTACGACACGTTCAACGAGGTTCAGGCGATGAAGCGCAAGACCGTCATCGTCCCGCCGACGATGCCGAGTCCGATCCCGGGCCGCGACAACAATCCGCTGCCTTTTCCGTTGCCGACCGGCGGCGTCGGAACGATGGACGACAAGGGTACGACGGCCGAAGAATACCGGCAGGCCGATGAGTATCTGAACGAACTGGCCAACCGGACGGGCGGCCGTCTTTATCCGGCCGCGACGACGCTCAATCTCGCCGACGCCTTTTCGAAGATCGCCAGCGAACTTCGCGAGTATTACAGCATAGCCTTTTATCCGGACGAGAACTCGGCCCCCGGAGTGAAACACAAGATCAAGGTAAAGGTCGACCGGCCGGGCGTTGCCGTCAAGGCACGGACCAGTTATTCCGTGAAAACCGCGGACAAGAAACAGGAGAAAAAGGACTAGGCCGACACGCTGAATCGATTTCGGCGGATGAGAACGGCGGGTGATTTTGCCAAATGACCTCGAGGAACTTTGGAGGATGGCTTTCCCCGACGAGATCGTGGTCGGTTTCGAGAATATCGCGCGTTTGGACATGGCGTCGCGCGAGCGACGCCTGACTCAATCGTCGCTGACGCGACGCAATCGGCATCCCCGATTCCCGTGGGTTGAAACCCACGGCTAAGTTCGTTTTGTCGCTACGCGACCGGGAGCACGATCGACGATCGTCTGTTCTTATTTTACGATATAGCTCGTCTTTGCACGCACGACTAGGTTCGGGCGCATCACGCGGACGCGGATCTGACGCCTGTCACCGCGCTTTCCCGTGTTCTCCGGATAGTATCCGAGCGAGTACTGCCGGCGCAGTTCTTCGGCGATTCCCGAGAAGGCGGCGCTCAGATCGTTGCGGGCTTCGAAATTACGACCGCCCGAAGTTCGCGCGAGTTCGGCCAAGTATCTTTTGCCCGTCTCGTATTCGGCGCTGCTCGACCCGGCGCTGCCGCGGCCGCCGCCGATCCTGACGTTCCCGCCGCCGAGTATGATCCCGATAATGCTCCCGATGCCGCCTCCGGACGGCTGACGTCTGGTCGTCGGGCCGCCGCCGGTATAGCCGCCGTTCATATCGGCCATCGTGTCGTAGCGAATCGGATAAAAGAGCGCTTCCGACTCTTCGGATTCGCGGATCGTGCCCTGATAGTTTGCGCGTTTTGACGTCGTGTCGACGCCGTCCGTGAAAAGCACCACCGCTTTGCGGCCGCTGATCCGCGGAAGTTGCTGGTTCAGAACGTGATCGACGGCTTCGTAAAGGCTCGTGCCGTCACCGAAATTCGCCTGGCGGATCGCGTTCTGGAGCACGCGGCGGTCGCCGGTGATCGGGCTCAGGACCTGCACCTTGTCGTCGAATGCGATGACCATCACCTTGTCGTCTCGGCGGAGTTGATTGACGAACGCGATCGCCGCATCCTGAATCTCTTCGATCTTGAATTTCGTCGAAGGACTGACATCGATCATCAGAATGACCGTGAACGGCTGTTCGACCGATTGAAAGTATTCGACCTTTTGCTGGACGCCGTTCTCGAAGATCTGAAAATCGCGTTCCGTGAGTCCCGAGATGAACCGTCCGTCACGGTCGAGGACCGAGACCGGCATCGTCACGAGGTTCGTCTCGACGCGGATCTCCTCGTCGTCATCCACCGAAACGACGGGCGACTCGGTCGGTTGCGGCTCGATCTTCGTTTGGCCCTGAAGCACAGGAGCTCGCTTTTCGGCCTGGGCCGTAGTGTCGCCCTTTATCGTCGGCGGGACCTGCGTCACGACGCGCGGGCGCGAGTTCGAACCCGACTGCGCGCCGACCGCCGACACCATCATCCCCGCAAACAAAATCGCCAAAACAGATCTCATCATCGTTTGTCGCTCCGGAACTCCGGCTTTTGCCGGAATTGTGAAATTTGGATTGCGAAGCGAGATTTTTGGATGTCCGTTTTTTTGATCTTTTGCGGTTCAGCGCCGGTTCAGAAATTCGGTCGCGAACTCGTGAAATCGCCGTCTCGCCGGATTGATGATCACGAATGGAAGCGGATGGTAATGCGTGCGGTTGGTCAGAAGTACGAAGATCCGCTCGGACCCGGGCTCGA
>CAZARD010000117.1:10266-13667 GCA_964487505.1 uncultured Blastocatellaceae bacterium
TCGTGAACCTCGCCCCAGATCACCGATTCGCGGAACGCTTCGGGATGCGCGCCGACATCGTAACCGAGATCGACGCAGGTCATCTTTTCGTATGCGTTTCCGAGTTCGCTCGCCGCGATCCTCGGTCTGAGACCGGCCGGCGGGTTGAAGAACGTTTCGCGCAATCCGAGCGGCCGGAAAATCTCGTCGGCCGCGACCTTCGCGATCCGGCTGCCGAACGTCCGTTCTATCAGAAACGTCAGAAGCAGAAAATTGAGATCGCTGTAAACGACCTTCGAGCCGCGCGGATGCGTCGACGGCCCGGCCGCGATCACGGCCGGGATATCGTCGCGCCGGTCGGTAATCAGATAGAACGGAAGCCAGTTTCGAAAGCCCGAGCTATGCGTCAAAAGCTCGCGGATCGTCACGTAGCGTCCGGCAGCGTCTCTGAACTCGTCGATATGCCGACCGATCGGGTCGTCAAGCGCGAGCGTCCCGCGTTCGATCATCCGGGCGACGATCAATGTCGTCACGAGGACCTTTGTCAGGCTCGCGAGGTCGTATATCGTTTCGACGCCGGCAGCGATCGTCTCCGGCTCGACGACCGCATTTCCGACCGCGCCGAGCGTTGCGATCTCGCCGCGCTCGGCCGCGAGGTAGACCGCGGACGGAAAGTCGCCGGCCGCGATGCGCGACTCGAGATATCCGGAGATTTCAGCCAGCGGTTTCAAACGTTGAGACGGTTGCGGTGGATCTCGATCTTCTCGAGTACGCCGAGCGCGAGGGCCAGTGCGCGCCGACCTTCCAAAGCGCTGACGGGCGGCGGCGTATCATTCGCGACGCTGTTCAGGAAGGCCGAGATCTCGGCCCGCAACGGTTCGATGTCCTCGATCTCGAGCTTGTTTATCGAGATCCCCAAAAGCGGATGGATCGCGTTCGGCGCGAGGCTGGTCAGTGACGCGAACTTCGTCGCGTAATCGAGCACGACGTACGAATTCGTCTGATAGAAACGCGTCTTGCGGATCTTTTCGGTCCCGATCCGGGAAGCCGTGATGTTCGCGACCGCGCCGTTCGCGAACTCGATCCGCGCATTTGCGGCATCTACCTTGTCCGAGATCACCGGGATCCCGACGGCGTGGATCTCTGAGATCTCCGACTCAACGAGCCATTGGATCGCGTCAAGATCGTGGATCATCACGTCGAGAACGACATCGACATCGAGCGAGCGGTTGGGAAACGGCGAAACGCGATGGATCTCAAAATATAGCGGACTCGTGACGTGCGGCCGCAACGCTACCATCGCCGGATTGAAACGTTCGAGATGTCCGACCATCAGTTTCGCTCCGGATCGCTCGGCCGCGGCGATCATCCGGTCGGCCTCGGCGAGCGTCCGCGCGATCGGCTTTTCGACCAACACGTTCGTTCCGGCGTCAAGAAACGCGCAGGCGACGTCGCAATGGGTCTCGGTCGGCGTGACGATCGAAACGGCGTCGACCTTGCCGATAAGCTCGCGCCAATCCTCAAATGCGGCGCAAACGTTCTTCTCGGCGATCGAGTTTGCTTGGGCGGGATTCGAATCGCAAACGCCGGCAAAAGTCCCAAATCCCTCACGGGCAAGTTCCGCGTAATTGCGGGCGTGGTGCTGGCCGAGCGATCCGACGCCGATGACGGCCGTCCGGATCCTTGAATCTGAGTCTGAAGCTTGCATTTGATAACAAAATTTATTTCAGTAGTAACTACATTCTCTATTAAGTTCAACGAAATGACAAAAGACTCTCCGAATCGGAAAAACCTGTATCTGGCGCTCGGATTCGCGGTGCTGACGATGGCGGTTTACCTGACCGGGATAGGGATTCCTTTGCTCGGTCCTGACGAGCCGCGATATTCGCAAGTGGCCCGCGAGATGTTCGAACGCGGCGATTGGGTGACGCCGACGCTCGGCGGTTTCGATTGGTTCGAAAAACCGGCTCTGCTGTATTGGATGCAGATCGCCGCTTACAACATCTTCGGCGTGTCGGAATTCGCCGCGCGGCTGGGGCCGGCGCTTTTCGGACTCGGGACCGTCTTCTTTCTTTGGCTGGCAGGTCGCGAGGTGCGGGAATCGGAGGGCGAGGATTTCGCTGGCCGAGTGGCGGTCGTCGGGGCTTCGGCGCTTGGTTTGATCGCGTTTTCGCGCGGCGCGAGTTTTGACATCACGTTGACGTTCCCGATCACCGCCTCGATGGTCAGCTTTTTCATATGGGATCACCGATATCGTGAAGCAAAGAGCGGCGGCACGAAGTTTCTGGCGCTGTTTTTCGCGTTCGCGGGCGTCGCGCTGATCGCGAAGGGCCTTGTCGGTATTCTCTTTCCGTACGCGATCGTCGCTTCTTATTTCGTACTCAGCCGCCGGATGCCGCCGGCCAAACTCATCTTCGCGTTCGTTTGGGGAACGTTGCTCTGCTGTCTAGTTGCATCTGCTTGGTACCTGCCGATGTACCGCGTCAACGGTTGGAAATTCGTCGATGAGTTCATTATTCAGCATCATTTCCAGAGATACACATCTAACAAGTACCTTCATCCGCAGCCTTTCTGGTTCTTTTGGGTGGTATTTCCGCTTTTGACGCTGCCGTGGATGCCGTTCTTCTTCGCGACCGTTTGGCGCGCTTTGAAGCGCATCACGGGGCGCGACGGATCGGGCGAGCCGCTCAGTCCGCTGGCGGTATTCGCTTTCGCCTGGATGCTGGTCATACTGGTCTTTTTCAGCTTTTCGGGATCGAAATTGCCCGGCTACGTCCTGCCGGCGCTTCCGGCGGGTCTGATACTGACGTCATTCGCCGTCGTCCGCTTCGCGCGCGTTTCGGATCTGAGACGTAAGGCGGTCGTCGCGGTCGCGATCGTCACGATGGTCACGTCAGCCGGGCTGGCGCGCTTCGTTGTTGCCGATTTCATCCGCGAAGAAACGGTCTGGCACCTGGTGATGATCGCCAACGAACGCGGTTACAAGACCGAGAAGATCGTCAATCTTCATACGATCTCGCACTCTCTGGAATTTTACGGCGCCGGTCGGCTCGTGCGATTGCCGGACGGAAAGCAAAGAAAACTGTTCGGAGTCACCGAGGTCGTGGAGGAAATGGACAAGAACAAGACCGATCAGATCCTGGTTCTAATTCCACTGTCTTACCTGAATGAACTGACCGGTTCGAGTCTTGTCCGGACCGAAGTCCTCGACGACAACGGCGAACACGCGATGGTGATCGCAAAACGCCCCTAATGCAGAACCCCGCACGAAGTAAGGGGGCCGGCTCGCAGCGCGAGCCGATCACCGAGTCGGACAAGCTCGGGTTCAACGGAAGGGATCCCATCGCCGTGCTGAGTCGGCCGATCTCCGCGGATCGATCGCTACCGCGATCGGGCCCCCTCACTGCGTGCGGGGTTCCGCA
>CAZARD010000118.1:0-13336 GCA_964487505.1 uncultured Blastocatellaceae bacterium
CCGTCGGGATACGTCCAGACCGGATTGAAGACACGCGTGAAATAGACCTGTAATTTTCCGCGGCCTTCTTTGAGAAAATGCGGCAGCAGGAAACTCATTTCGTAATGCGACAGCGGATATTCGAGCGGGAAGTGGAGTTCGTTCCAGAATTTCTGCGCCGGCGGTTTTGAGAATCCGGCGGGTTTGAATTTGCCCCACGCCGACGGCGACGTGCCGCCGACGGTTCCGACCGATCCCGTGAGGACGTTCAGGAAATGCAGGCACCGCGCGACCGCCCATCCGCCGAGATTTCCGGCTCCGGCCGCCCGCCAGTTGTGCGTCGAAAGGCGCGGTCCGGCCTGTCCGGCCTTGATCGCGACCTCTCTGATCACTTCGGCCTTGACGCCCGATTCCTGCTCGGCGAACTCGGGAGTGTAGTCCTTGTAGAAGTCCTTGAGCGCGGCAATGAAGTCTTCGAACCTCAATTCCGTCCCGGCACTCCGTGCCGATTCCAAAGATTCCAAAGATTCCACGCCAGCGTCAGAACTGGAATCCGTGGAATCCGCGCCTTGCGCGGAGGTGGAATCCTTGGAATTGTCTCTGGCCGCTCGCAGTTCCGCGAGCGACTCCCGCCAATTTACCCACGTTTCGATGTACTCGCGATTGTACAGCCCCTCGTCGAGGATGATCTTGGCCATCGCGAGCAGCACGGCGGCCTCGGAGCCGGGATGCGTCGGCATCCAGTAATCGGCCATCGATGCCGTGTTCGAAAGCCGCGGGTCCATGACCGCCATCTTCGCGCCGTTCATCAAGCCTTCGATGATCCGCTGCGCGTGCGGGTTGAAATAATGGCCGGCTTCGAGATGCGACGAGATCAGCAGGATGAACTGCGCGTTCGCGTGGTCGGGCGAGGGCCGGTCATAGTTCTGCCAGAGCGCGTACCCAAGCCGCGCTCCGGCCGAGCAGATGTTCGTGTGCGAGTTATGGCCGTCTACGCCCCACGATTGGAGAATTCGGTCCATGAAGCCTTCGTGGCCCGGACGGCCGACGTGATAGACGACCTCGTTGCGGGCGTCTTCCTGCAGCGCCTTTCTGATGCGCGCCGCGATGTCGTCGAGCGCTTGATCCCACGAAACGCGCTCCCATTTGCCCTCGCCGCGCTTTCCCGTGCGCTTCATCGGGTAGAGGATGCGTTCGATGTCGTTGATCTGGTTGATCGTCGCCGGCCCTTTCGCGCAGTTGCGGCCGCGCGAGCCGGGATGATACGGATTCCCCTCGAACTTGCGGATCTTCATCGAATCCTTTTCGATGTAGGAAAGCAATCCGCAGCCCGCCTCGCAGTTGAAGCAGGTCGTCGGCACGATCATATAGTTCTTTTTCTCGCGCCTGTGTCCGCTGGTCGCTTCGTATTCCGTCCAATCGTCCCACTTCTCCGGCGGGGGATAATTTGTCAGGTCGCCAGGCTCATTCAGATGCGGGATCTCATCGGAGTCGTAGACGTGGAGATTCTCGATCAATCCGAGCTTCTCGGCGATTGCTTCGATCAAAGTAGGATTGTGTCTGTGCATAAAGGGCTAAAAGGAACTTCCGAACCAACGGCGTTGCGGTCGCTACAGTCGTCACGCGTAAACGCGTAACTCTTACGGATTGAACTAACTCAGCGGAATTCGCTGCGGCGCTTTCACCCAGATGTCCTCGGCGAACCAGAGTCCGATCAGGGTGAAAACTCCGGCGAGCGCGTACAGTATCGGCTGGCCGGTCAGGATCATTACGACCGGCAGGATGTTGCCGACTGCGATCATTCCGATCCAGAACTTGCGCGCGAATTCGCCTTTGACGATCGATTTGACCGTCGCGTGCGCGTCGGCGGTCGAGTGCGTCGTCGTCAGTTCGATCGCCAGCGTGATCAGATGAAACACGACGGCCGCGATCGTAAGGAAACCGAGTGCCATCATCACCCCGACCGTCGCCGGCATCGCGAACGTGATCAGAAGCAAGACGCCGAAACCCGCCATCAGCGCGTGGAGGATCATATGAAGCCCGAGCATCGGCGACTGCCAGAAGTCGCGGCCCTTCGCCTGCGCGAACAGAAATGCCGTGTAGACCGCGGTCAGAACCGCGAACACGATCCCAAACGGTTCAAGATATGAGACGACCTTCTCGTAGCCGAACCAGTCGGCAACCAGCCAGCCGGTCAGCAAACCGCCGTAGACCGTTATGAAATATGCTCCGCGCGACAGCCAAGAGCGCCACTGCGGCCGGAAGAGAACGTTGAGAAAGCGGTCGGGACGGCCGAGATCGAGGATCAGGAGCACGCCCGTGACGCAGAGGAAAAGGAACGCGATCGCCGCGCTGATCCGCTTTATCTCGGGCGGCACGAACATGAAATACGAAGCGATGACCGGCAGAATGAACGCGCCGGTCGCGATCGCCTTGGTCAAAACGTACGCCGAGACCTCCCAGCCCCAAAGCACGCCCTTGTTCGGCGCATCGTAAACGCGCCGCGCCTTGCGGCCCTCGATCTGAACAAACCCCGATCTGCCCAGTTCGTCCGCGACCACCGGCGAGCCGGCGATCCTTTCCTCGGCGAATTTTGCGAAATGGCCGACGCCCGTCGCCTGGCTCGACCACATATAGTCGTCCTCCACGGTCGTCGCGGTCGGATTGAGCGAAACACGGTCGCCGTCGATGTAGAAGAGTTTCGGGTCGGTCCCTTTTTCCGGCTTTCGCACCGAAACAGTCTCGCGGGCCAGCAGTTTCGAGATCTCGGTTTCGGGATTGTCCATGTCCCCGCTGATGATCGCGTGTTCGGGGCAAACGACGACACAGGCCGGTTCGAGACCGATATCGACCCGGTGCGTGCAGTAATTGCACTTCGACGCGGTATGATTGTCGGGCTCCATGAACAGCGCGTCGTACGGACACGCCTGGGTGCACGCCTTGCAACCGATGCAGCGCCGGTTGTCGAAGTCGACGATCCCGTCCTCGCGGGTGTAGAGCGCGGTCACCGGACAGATCTCGACGCACGGCGCGTCCGCGCAGTGGTTGCAGCGCATCACCGAAAACAGCCGCCGCGTATCGGGAAACTCGCCCTTTTCAATGTATTTGACCCACGTACGATTGACGCCGACCGGAACCTGATGCTCGGACTTGCACGCGACGGTACACGCGTGGCAGCCGATGCATTTCCGGTTATCGATTATGAAACCAAAATTCATGAGTTTTGTTGGCGTATTAAGTCGAAGACATTGTAGCGGGAATTCGGCGGATTTGGTAATCGAGCGATGGCTTGCCGGTGGTACAATGGAAAAATGGAATCCGACGAACAGCGAATCAATCGGGCGAAGCTTGAGATCTTTTCAACATTTGACGAAGCCGACCGATCTGACCGCGAGTATTGGCACTCCCGAACGCCGCTTGAGCGGCTAGAAGCCCTCGAATTGCTGCGGCAAACTGCATATGGCTACGACGATCCGACTGTATCGCGACTTCAAAGAGTTCTTGAAGTTATTGGAGGAGAATAAGGTCGAGTACCTCTTGGTCGGAGGTTACGCCGTGGGGTTCCACGGTTACCCGAGACCGACCGGGGATCTCGATGTTTGGGTTGCGCGATCGTTTGAAAATGCAACAAAAGTAGTCGCAACTCTCAATCAGTTTGGGTTCGTTTCCGACGAACTCACAGTCGAATTGTTCACGCGTCATAAAAGCATCGTGCGAATGGGAGTGCCGCCGTACAAACTTGAGGTTATCACCGCGATCGACGGGGTTGACTTTGCCGATTGCTACGCCTCGCGAGTCGAGTCGGAGATCGATGGCACCAACGTGAAAATAATCGACCTTCCCAACCTCAAGAAGAACAAACTCGCAAGCGGTCGTCCGAAGGACATTGATGATCTTGAGAATTTACCGTAACAGCGGCTCACCTGACTTCTTCACCCGCGAATCGCCGCGATCATCTCTCGCACAGCTTGGTTCAGTCCGACAAAAACGGATCTGGAAATGATGTTGTGGCCGATGTTGAATTCGGTTATCTCGTCGATCTTCGCCAACGGGCCGATGTTGCGGTACGTCAGGCCGTGACCGGCGGCGACGATCAGGCCGAGTCCGGCGGCGAAGCTTGCCGCCTGGTCGAGCCGTTTGATCTCGGCCGAGGCGCGGGCGAGACCTTCGCCGTGCGCCGCTCGCGAACTCAATGTGAGCTCCGCGTATTCGGCCGTACAGAGCTCGACCTGCTGGGCTCCGGCCCGTTTGGCCGCCTCGATCTGCTCGCGGTCGGGGTCGACGAAAATGGACACGAAAATGCCCGCGTCGCGCATCCGTCCGATAGCCGAATTGATGATTTCGAAGTTGGCTGTCACGTTCAATCCGCCCTCGGTCGTGACCTCGTTTGGATTCTCGGGCACCAGCGAAACGGCGTCCGGCCGGGTTCTGAGCGCGATCTCGATCATCTCTTCGGTGGCCGCCATCTCGACGTTGAGATAGGTCGTGACCACATCGCGCAGCAGTTCGATGTCGCGGTCCTGGATGTGCCGGCGGTCGCCGCGAAGATGGACCGTGATGCCGTTCGCGCCGGCTTGCTCGCAGATCACCGCGGCGGTGATGATGCTCGGCTCGATGGTCTTGCGGGCTTCGCGGATAGTCGCGACGTGGTCGATGTTTACATTAAGGCGAATCATTCAGTCCCCCATCATACGGATCGATTCCAGATTCCATGATTCCAGATTCCATGATTCCAGTTCGCGAACTCGGCATGGAATCCTGGAATCTGGAATTTGGAATCGCGACCGGCCGCTACGAGTCGTATGCTCGTCGGCGGGCGTTCCGCCGAATCTCGCGCACCTCATTGAACATCCGGCGGCTGTCGCGAACGACGTTCACCTTCGTCCGTTCGTCGTGATCCCAACGGACGGCGATCTCTTTGAGCCGCAATCCCTTGAGTTGCGCGACATAGAGGAATTCAACGTCGAAGCCGAACCGCTCGATCGTCATCTTTTCGAGCAACGGCCGGAACTTTTCCATTCTGAAGGCCTTGAAACCGCATTGCGTGTCCCAGAAAGGAAGTCCGGTGAGCGTCCTGACGATCAGGTTGAATACTTTGCCGCCCTGCTCGCGGCGCCACGGCTGATGCGTGCCTATCAGACTCCGGTCGAGGGCGCGCGATCCAAAGGTTACATCGAACTCCCCGGCGCGGATCGGATCGACGAGTTTCGGGAGTTCAGAGATCGGCGTCGACAGATCCGCATCGCTGAAGATCGCGATCGAACCTGATGCGGCGAGCAGTCCCGTCGTGACCGCGAAACCCTTCCCGCGGTTCGGTTCGTATCGGATCACCTGCGAAGGGATATCGGGAAACTCGGCGCAGGCGGCGCGGCCGACCTCCGCGGTCGAATCGTCCGAACCATCATCGACGATGATCAGTTCGGCCGAAAGATCCGCTTCGACGATGTAGCGTAGAATCGTCCGCGCTGAATCATGGAGTCGGTCCTGTTCCTCGAATGCCGGGATTACGATAGAGATTTCGGGTTTCATCCGCAAAAGTAGATGTTAAATTCTGTGCCCGGAAAAGTAAATCCGTTGAGCCTTCCGCTGGAAAAAAGGGGCTTGATTTGAAACGACTTACGGTCGATTTGCGTTTAACTCTGCGGGCCGGTCCCGCGAAGGCCGCGAATGCGCCCGTTCGGCGCGTTATGGTATAGTTTCCTCGAGACTGGAGCGTTTTGATGAGCAAGAACACGATTCTCGGAATACTTCTGTTGATCGCGGTCAGCGCGGCGATCGGCGGTTTCGTCGGCGATTTCCGGCGATCGACGGCCGACACCGAATTGACCTCGGCTTCGATCTCGGCCGATTACAAAGAGGCGCTCGACGTCATCGATGCGAATTACGTCGGAAAGGTCGACCACGAGCAAGTATCGGAAAAATCGATCCAATCGATGCTTTGGTCGCTCGATCCGCATTCCGCGTTCTTCACGGCCGACGAGTTTCGCAAGCTTTTTGAGGACCAGTCCTCGCAGTTCTTCGGGATCGGCGTCTCGATTCTTCAGCATCGGGATGGGGTTTACATCCAGTCGATAATCCCGAACACGCCGGCCGACAAGGCCGGATTGCGGTACGGCGACCGATTTCTCGAGGTTGACGGCAAGGACGCGAAGGAATGGACGAGTTCCGAGGTTTCAAAGAACGTCCGCGGAATCGAAGGGACGAGCGTCAACGTCAAGGTCGAACGTGCGGGCGTCGAAAAACCGCTTGAGTTCACGATCGTCCGCGGCGGCGTTCCTTTGCCGTCGATCAGGAACTACTTTTTGCTCCGCGACGGCGTCGGCTACGTCGGGCTGAGCGGCGGTTTCCAGGAAACGACCGCCGATGAACTCGAAGAGGCGATCGGAAACCTGACGAAACAGGGGATGAAGAGCCTGATCCTCGACCTCCGAAACAATCCGGGCGGGCTCTTGCCGCAGGCGATCAAGGTCGTCAGCCAATTCGTTCCGGAAAACAAGACGGTCGTCACGGTCAAGGGACGTTCGCGATACGCGAAAACGCAGGAGCTCGACACGGAAGGCGGCAAGGTCCAGAATTTCCCGCTTGTCGTGATGATCAACGGCGGTTCCGCGTCGGCATCGGAGATCGTCGCCGGCGCCGTCCAGGATTATCGGCGGGGAATCATCGTCGGCAGCGATAGTTTCGGCAAGGGACTTGTCCAGCGGATCTTCCAACTTCCGTTCGGGACCGGCCTGACGCTGACGACCGCCCGTTACTACACGCCTTTGGGCCGTTCGCTGCAGCGCGATTATTCGAACGGGTCGATCTACGAGTATTACACGCACAGCGGCGAGGGCGAGGCGAGCGACGATTCGAAACCAAAGCCGGTCGGAAGCCCCGTGACGGCACCGGACGGACGCGTCCTGTACGGCGGCCGCGGCATCGAACCCGACGTCAAGGCGGCCCCGCTCGCGTTCAACGCGCTTCGCGGAAGGATCAACGAAGCGGCGTTCTTCTTCGCGCGCCAGCTGGTTTCGGGCTCCGTGCGGGGATTCGAGGAATACAAGCGCGGAAAACAGACGTTCGCGCCGGTGATCGCGGGAAATGACCTGACGATCAACGACCGGCTTTTCGAAGCGTTCCGGGCATTTGCAGTCGAAGACGAAAAGAACGGCCTGACCGTCGCGAACATTATGTCGCAGTCCGAATACGCGCGGATGCGTCTTCGGCAGGAGCTGGCGACGGCGAGCTATTCGTCGGAGGCCGGATCGCAGGTCTTCATCGAGTTCGATCCGCAGGTTCTCAAAGCGATCGAGGCGATGACGGAAGCCCAGAAACTCGTAGCACCAAAATAATGAAAAAAGCAATAAATAACCGTGCGGCCTTGCTGATAGTCGCGCTGTCAATACTCGCTGTCGGGCTCGGATGTTCTTCGCTCTTCGGCGGAACCGCGTCGAGCGAAAAGGCCGTCGAACGGTTTCATCAGCAATTCAACGACGGCCAGTTCGACGACATATACAGCGGCGGCTCAAAGGAGTTCAAGGATGCGGCCCCGCAAAGCGATTTCGTGGCGATGCTCCGCCATATCAACGGCCGGCTCGGGAAGATGAAATCGAAGAGTCTCGGTTCGTGGGGTGTCAGGACGGTCGGTATCGGATCCGTTGTCGAATTGAATTACAACACCGAGTTTGAGAACGGACCCGGCAAGGAGAAATTCACCTTTCTGATGGTCAATGATGAACCGAAACTGCTCGGTTACGAAGTCGAGGCCGACAAGCTGAAGAACTGAGTTCTACTCAACGGCTCTCAAGATCAGGCACTTCAGATAATACGTTTCCGGCACGCCCAGCAGGATCGGGTGGTCGGAAGACTGAGTTCGCTTTTCGAGGAGATGGATCCGCCGCTTCGCGTCGCGCGCGGCGGATTCGACGGTTTCGAGCAGCAGTTCCTCCGAGAAATGGAACGAGCAGCTGCACGTGATGAGGACGCCGCCGGGATTCAGTAGCTTCAGCGCTCGCAGATTAATCTCCTTGTAGCCGCGGGCGGCCGATCGGAGGGCCGCCTTTGTCTTGACGAACGCCGGCGGGTCGAGCACGACGGTGTCGAACCGCTCGCCGGCCTTTTCGAGGTCGCGCAGGCGATCGAAGACGTTCGCGATCTCAAAGCCGATGTTCCGGATCCCGTTGATCTCCGCGTTCGAGCGCGCGAGCGAGATCGCATCGGCCGAGATGTCGATCGCCGTCACCGTGTCGCAAACGCCCGCGATGTTCGTCGCGAAACCGCCGTTGAACGTGAAGCAGTCAAGCGCGCGACCGAAAGCGAAACGGCGCGCCGCAAAGTGATTCTCGCGTTGGTCGAGGAACGATCCGGTCTTCTGCCCGTCAAGCGGATCGACGGCGAAACGGATGCCATCCTGCTCGATGAGATGATCTTCGGGGACCGAACCGAAGCAGACGCCGCTGGTGAGTGGCAGGTTCTCGCGGAGCCTGACCTTTGCGTCGTTGCGCTCGACAACCGCGACGGGAGCGAATTCATCCCCGACGATCCTGACGAAATTTTCCTTAAGCCTTTCCGAGCCTTGCGATAATGTCTGGATCACGAAAACGCCGTTGTAATCGTCGATGATCACCGACGGCAAGAGATCGGCTTCGGAATGAACGATCCGCCGCGCGTTCGCTCCCGGGGTCGAACGCCGCGCAGCGGCGGCCAGGATCCGACGGCGCCAGAAATCCTCATCGAAATCCTCATCGTTCGTCGTGAGAAAACGAAGCGCGATCTCCGACGAATCGCTGTAAAAGGCCTTGCCGACGAGATTCCCAGACTCATCGACGACCTTCACGATATCGCCGCCGGCGGCCGACACGTTTCGTACATCGCTTTTGTAGATCCAGAGATGACCGCCGCGGATTCGGCGCGCGCCTTTCGAAGTGACGACGGCTTTCTTCATAAGGATCGACTTTACCCGACCGCGAAGTATTTCGCCAACCCGCAGGCGCCGCCCGCGAGAATGATCGCAAGAACGTTCACCTTTCCCGTTCTCAGTCCGATAAACGCGGCAGCCGCGAGGGTTATAGTGAAAGCGCTGAAATGTCCGTCGGGTCTGGCGACGGCATCGCCGAAGACTATCGCGAGATTGAGAATAACGCCGACGACGGCCGCCGACACGCCTCCGAGGGCCGCCGTCAGCATACGGTTCGATCTGAGACGCTCGACGTGCGGCGCGCCGGCGAAAATGAAAAGGAACGACGGGAGGAATGTCGCCCACGTCGCCGCGAGACCGCAAACGACCGCGACCGCAAAGCTGCCCGAAGCATTCCAGCCGGCGACGAAGCCGATGAACTGCAACACCATGATCAGCGGGCCCGGCGTCGTTTCGGCAAGCGCGAGTCCGTCGATGGCTTGCGCCGAAGTGATCCATCCGGATGCGACCGCCGCTTGGTTGACGTACGCAAGCACCGCATAAGCACCGCCGAAGGTCACGAAGGCCGCCTTCGAGAAGAACAAATAAACTTCGGCGGCACGGCTCCCGGCTCCATGGGTCAGAAGCAGGAACGCCGCCGGCGCGATCCAGAGCAATGCGCAAACGGCGATGATCGCGAGCGCCGGTCGCGCCGGTCGCGCCGGTCGCGCCGGTTCGGATTTCTTCGATGCCGCCGGATTCGAGTTCCGCAACAAAAGCAAGCCCGATGCCGCGGCCCCGAGAACGATGAGCGGAAACGGGACATTGAACAGGAAGATCAGGGCGAATGCCGCCGAGGCGATCGCCGCGTGGCGGTAGGTCTTGAGCGATCTCCCGCCGAGGCGTATGACGGCGTCGATGACGATCGCCACGACCACCGCCTTGAATCCGTCGAGTACGGCATCGACGTGCGGTATCGATCCGAAGGCGACGTAAACGTATGAGAGGAGAAGCAGGATCAGGACCGACGGCAGGATGAACAGCGTTCCGGCGGCGATCCCGCCGCGATATCCGTGTAGTTTCCAACCGATGTACGTCGCAAGCTGCTGAGCTTCAGGTCCTGGCAACAACATGCAGAAGTTCAGCGCGTGAAGAAAATCGTCGTGATCGATCCATTTCCGTTCATCGACCAATTCCTTCTGCATTATCGCGATCTGTCCGGCCGGGCCTCCGAACGAAACGACTCCGAGTCGGGCCCAGAAACGAACGGCTTCACGGAATCTGATCTCGTTCTCCACGCATTTCCTTTATCGGCGCACGTCGCGGCATTGTCAAGCAAAGTTTTCCAAGGATGTAACATCCCGATTTGGTTAGAGGTTTTAGAGTTTCGAGGGTCATAATGTAAAATACCTACTTCGTGCCATCGAATCACGTTTTTTTATGTACAAACAAATCGGAATTCTGACCGGCGGCGGGGATGCGCCCGGACTCAATGCGGTCATTCGCGCGGTCGTCAGAACGGCTCACGGCGAATTCGGAATGAAATGCATCGGGATCGAGGACAGCTTTGAAGGAATCCTCGGTGAGCCGAAGGTGATCAAACTCGGAACGAAGGCGGTCAGCGGAATCCTGCCGCGCGGCGGTACCATACTCGGAACGCGGAACAAGGGCAGTTTTATGAAGATCATCGACGGCAAGGTCGTGATCCCCGAACTGCCGATCAACGAGGCGATCGAGAATCTTCACAAGCTCGAGATCGAGGCGTTGATCGTGATAGGCGGCGAGGGAACGCTGGCGATTGCGGAACATTTTCACGAGCACGGATTTCCCGTGATCGGCGTCCCGAAGACGATCGACAACGACCTTTCTGCGACCGAGCTTACATTCGGTTTTATGACCGCGATCGATATCGCGACCGAAGCGCTGGACCGACTGCACACGACGGCGGCATCGCACGATCGCGTAATGATCCTTGAAGTGATGGGGCGCAATACGGGCTGGATCGCGCTTCACGCCGGGCTGGCCGGCAGCGCTGACGTGATCCTCGTTCCCGAGATCCCGTTTTCGTTCGATTCGATCGCAGAAAAAATCCGGGCTCGGGAGAAAAGCGGCTCGCGGTTCACGGTCGTCGTCGTTGCAGAGGGCGCGGTCGAGGTTGGAACGGCGCCGATATATCTCGACAAGGAAGCTCTGCGGCTCGGCGGCGTCGGCAGCCATTTGCGGCGCCGGATCGAGGCCGAAACGGGCAAGGAATCGCGCTGCGTCGTGCTCGGACATCTTCAGCGCGGAGGCAGTCCGAACGCGTTCGACCGGATGCTCGGGACGAATTTCGGGGCCTGTGCCGTTCGCGCGCTGCTCAACGGCCAAACGGGCAAGATGGTCGCTCTCCAGGCGGGAACGGTGACGACGGTTCCGCTTGCCGACGCGATCGCGAACATCAAGCGGGTCAGCGTCGACGGCCAATTGGTTCGAACAGCCCGCGATATCGGTATCTCGTTCGCCGCGCCGAACGAAGCAAAACTTTGAGTATTTAAGAAAGGGCCGAGATCGCGGATTTGACGGACGAATGGCACGGGCTAATGTCCCAAATCCCAAATCCAAGTTCCCATATCGACAGGGCGGGTTATGGAAGCAGTCAGACAAAAATTGCAGGCGGAGCTTAACGATCTTGAGGACGAACTCCACTTCAAGCTCCCGAAGGAGATCCAAAAGGCGCGGGAGTACGGCGATCTGCGCGAGAACGCAGAATACAAGGCGGCGCTCGAGCGGCAGTCGGTGGTCACGGCGCGTATAATGCAGCTCAGGCAGCGTTTGAGCGAGGTCGAGTCGATCGATCTGTCGAAGATCCCGACGGATCGTGTCGCGTATGGTTCGACCGTCGTTTTGTACGATCTCGACAAGGACGAGAAGGTCACGTATCGGCTCGTGACATCTGAAGAGAGCGATCCCGAGAACGGGCGGATCTCGACCGTATCGCCGATCGGCCAGGCGCTGATGGGCAAGGAAGAGGGCGACGAGATCAAGGTCAAGACGCCGACCGGGTTTCGAAATTTCGAGATCTACCGGCTGACGACGATTCACGAGGACTAAACCCAAGATCTAGAATCATAAATCGAAAGTGTTTGGCGCAAGCATAGGGCGGGGAGCGATGAAGATCATCAACTGGATGGTCCGGAAGATCGCGTCTGCCGGCGTCCATCCGAACATCCTGACGACGATCGGCGTGATGATCAACGTCGCGTGCGGCGTGCTCTTCGGAATCGGGGAATTCTTCTGGGCCGGGATCGTCCTGCTCGTCGCGAACCTTTTCGATATGCTCGACGGCAACGTCGCGCGTTTGACCGGAAACGTTACGCGTTTCGGCGGTTTTCTGGATTCGTCGCTCGACCGCGTTTCGGATATGGTCTGCTTTCTCGGCATAATGGTCTTCTATGCCGGAAACACGCCGCAGCATTCGATCCTCAATGTTTTCCTCGCCGGGGTCGGTTGGATCGGATCGGTGATGGTGAGCTACACGACGGCGCGCGCGGAGGCATTCGGGGTCAAGGCAAATGTCGGATTCCTGCAGCGTCCCGAAAGGATCGTGCTGTTCATTATTGGCGCTCTGTCGACCTGGGACTGGAATTCGGACTTTTACCTTTTCAACCGCATGCCGCAGGTGCTCTGGGTGCTCGCGGTCGGTTCGATCTGGACATTTGTGCACCGGATGTTCTTCACTTGGAAAGAGTTCCGGAAGCTTGACGAAAAAGGGTAGGGGAATTATGGAGTGGTTAAACGAGCTCTGGGCCGGGCTGACGCTGAACAAGGTGCTGCTTGGGGTCGGTCTGTTTCTCTTGTCGCTGGCTTTAAGTTTCGCTGCCATCGCGATCGTGATGGTCAAGATCCCGGAGAATTATTTCAGCACGCATTATCAAAGGGATTTCCTGCCGAACAGTTCGTGGATCGTCCGTTGGGGCGTCGTCATCGCGAAGAACCTTTTCGGGGTCTTCCTGATACTGCTCGGGATCGTTCTCTCGCTTCCCGGAGTTCCGGGCCAGGGCGTGCTCACGATCCTCCTCGGACTGATCATGCTGGACATTCCGGGCAAGCGGCCGCTCGAGGCCCGTATCATCAAGCGACCTGCGGTTCTTTCGGCGATCAATAACCTGCGCTCGAAGTATAACAAACCACCGCTTGTGATGGACTGAAATGGGACTGTTTGATCGATTTCGGCGGCGAAAGGCTCCGACCGCGGAGGAACGCCGCGCTCACCTCCTGCGCTTCGGCAGGCTTACCGAAGGAACCGTCATCGACTGCGAGACGACTCCCGCCGGCGAGGAAATCGTCTATTTCATTTACACCATAAACGGCGTCGATTTCGAATCGTCGGAACGGCTCACCGATGAGCAACGCCGGGATCCGATAAGTTACGCTCCGGGCGCGAAAATTGGGGTCAGATTCGACACAAAGAACCACGGAAATGCGATAATAGTTTAGTAG
>CAZARD010000119.1:0-13211 GCA_964487505.1 uncultured Blastocatellaceae bacterium
GTCATCCTGCTCGATTCGATCACGCGCCTCGCGCGCGCCCACAATGCGGTCGTGCCGCCGTCGGGCAAGATCCTCTCGGGCGGTATCGACTCGAACGCGCTGCAGCGCCCGAAACGCTTTTTCGGCGCCGCGCGGAACATCGAAGAGGGCGGAAGCCTGACGATCATCGCGACCGCGCTGATCGACACGGGATCGCGTATGGACGACGTCATTTTCGAAGAGTTCAAGGGAACCGGCAACTCCGAGATCCATCTCGACCGCCGGCTGTCGGACAAACGTCTGTTCCCGTCGATCGATCTGCAGCGGTCGGGAACCCGCAAGGAAGAACTCCTTATCAGCAAGGAAGACCTGGCGAGGATCTGGGTCATGCGCCGCGTGCTCAACCCGCTCTCGCCGGTCGAGCAGATGGAGGTCGTACTCGAGCGGCTCGGCAAGACCAAATCGAACGCCGAATTCTTGGCGTCGATGCAGAGCTAACTGCGGCCGCAATAAACATAGAACCGCGCGGTCCGCATAAAACGGGCCGCGCGGTTCTTTGATCCGAAGATTCCGCAGTAGAACGACAAGACAGCTTTTCTGCCAAACATCAACGCGGAAACACGCGGATCTCCCACTTGTTTCAGCCGTGTCATCCGCGCAAGTCGCGGCAAGAAAACCGCTTCCGCCGTGATCGAGCGCGCGGATGACGCCGATGACGCGGATAGGCGTTGAATCATGGGTCGATTCCCGGAGTTTCGGGCTTCAAGAACACTGTTGATTGAACTTGATCGCGCCGTCTTTGAAGCACAACCAAGTTGCCTCTCGCGGATGGCACGATGCGGGGGTAGACCGCGATATCCGCAGGTGGCCGGCTTTCTATCGGAAGATCTTTGACGGGTCGGTCGCCGGCAACGGCAGATTGAGCCGTCTGATCGACGCCGCGGTCGCGGAATCGACGTTCAGCCCCCATTTCCTAAAAAAGGGAACCAGGTTGTTGTTCGTTATCAGGCACATCGCGTTGACGAACTTGTTTGCCTTGTCCTGGTCCGATTCGTCTTCGTCGTAAACGAACGGCTGCTTTCTGAAGTGCTGGTGCAAAAGCTTGATGGAATCCCAGCCGTAAACGCTCTTGAGCTGATGGAACATCGCGAGTTTTGAGAACAACTCGTTGTAGTCATCCTCATTCTCTTCAAGATAGTTCTTGTTCGGGTCGGCAATATACTTCCGCGCCTTGGCAAAGGACGTTTCCGATTCGCCGTCCTCGAGGATGTTCAGCCGCGACGGCAAGCCGAATTTTTCCTCGACGTAGAGCGAAAAGATGTTGACGCTGATCTCGCCGATCGACCCCCACGTCCAAGATGCCTGCTGATGGGTATGTCCCGTCTCGTGCCAGATGCCCCAAGCATTGCTCAGTGTCTCGGTCAGATCGGCGTAGTTGTCCCTTTTCATCCCGATCATATAGTCCGAGGCATACATATAATATGATTCGGCTTCTTCTGGAGTCGAATAAAGGTCGATCAGATAATGGATCCGGTTGTTCGTCCGCATATTCTCCTGCGAACTGTCGTCGAATCCTGCCAGTTCGTCTTCCCAATCGATCACCTGGTGGATGGTCTTGAAGGATGCCGGGATATTCGGGATCGGTCGTTTCAGATAGTCTTTGTAAGGAATCGTGATCAGCACCTTGTCGGAAACCAATTGCACGAACTTGGCATCGGTCATCGTCCGCAAGTCGTTCTGCCAATTCGCCGGATTCGTCCGGTTCAGCTTGTACAGAGGAAACGCCTTGCCGCCCGTCACCTTGACGTTGACCGTCGTCGGATTCGTGTCATAACCTTCGCGTTTGACGAAGATAAAAGACAGGATGCCATCCTGCGTCGCGGTCACGGTGTTCGAGCCGTTTCTCAGGCCGTTTTCTTGCGTATTGTTGCGATTGCCCCACATCGGCTTGAAACCGATCATCGACGACAGATCGTAATCCTGACTCAGATTGCTGACATTGAACGTGATCCTCTCACCCTTGCGAACATAGAGACCCGAAGGCTGATGGTCGCACAGTATCAACCGGTGGGTCCGGCTCGATTCGATCCGGCCGTCGGTCAGTGACTTCAATACATACGACTTTTGGTAGTTGTCGAAGGTCTGGGCGGTTGCCGGCAGACAAGACAGGAAGAGAAAAAGCGTTGCAAGGACATTCTTCATAACGATTCCATCATTAACACGTTCTCAGGAAAAACGCTGCCGTAAATAGGAAGGAAACGATCATCAGCAACGCTGATGACAATCCGGCTTGCGCCAGTTGATACCTCAACGTCAAATTCAGCGGCTCGACCATCATTGCCGTCGTCAGCAGTCTGACAAAAAAGAAGGCCATCAAATAGACCAGAAAAGGAACGACGAAAACCAAAACATGGAAGAGAACTACAACCGAATCCGCGAAAACCGGATTATCCTTTTGGAAATAGAACTCCGCCGCCCCAACACCGATCGGTCTAGCCGCAAATAGAACCCAAGTGCTGAACAAATAAGAAACAAAGGCGATCGGAAGATTCACGAGGTTGGTAATAATCGGGTACCGTCGGGATTGTTTTTCGTCAAGCCAGGCCTTCTTTTTCAGGAAAAGCATTTCACCAACCGTAAGACCCGCGAAACCGAGGATCAGAACAGGCAGCAATCGTATCTGAATGAAGGCGACGTATTCTTGCACAAACTACTGTCTCCCGATTCCAAAAGTCCGGCTCCAAGCACTTAAACTGGTAACCGGGAAGAGTGAAAATCCCGCGGAAGCTGCTGTTTGGGGGCACGAGGGCCGCGAGCCGTGAATTCCTATATGGGGCGTCCTTCGTTTTGTTCAATAAGCAACGGACGCCCGTATAGGCCTGCTTATGAACGGTAAGCTCCGCCGACGCCGATGCTATTGCACGCACCTCACGGAGATGGCGAAGCCTTCGGTCGGATTGCGAAAGCGAAAGATGTGGCCGCTTTTTGCTTCGATGCGCCGGCGGACGGCCACCGTCTGGCCGTTGACCGTTTGGCTCGTCGCGGTCCAGAAATACGAGCGCGGCCGGTCGTCGCTGATTCCGTCGAATTCCGGTTCGCCGTCGCCGATCCTCGCAAATCCCGAGATCTTGAATTCCAACTCCGAACTACCGCCGGCCTTCAACCTTTGCGCTTCATTTCTGCCGCGGGCAGTGTTGTAACCGTCGACCATCAACTGGTTCTCCGCGAGCCCCAAGGCCTTTTCGAGATCGAGCCAGTCAACATCGTTCGGCAACCGCCAACCCTCGGGACACGCTTGCCGTGCGGCTTCGAACGTGTAAAGCCTACCGAGGCTGGCGCAATTCGCGTCGTCGTCATCAAAGCACCACGAATCATCCGGTATCGCGAAACGAAGATTCTCTTTCATCCAGGTCAAATTTCCCAATTTCTTGATCCCGTAGACCTGCCCGTCGCGCGGGTCGGTGAAGCTGTTCTTGTCAGAGAACTGGCTGTCGGGCATCCGCTTGTAAAACGAAAATACCTGGGAGATCTGATATTGCACTTCCGAATTCGTGACCTCGGCCTTCACGTCCTGATAGAGCAGACCGATGACCTGCGCCTTCGATTTTCCGCCCAGGTCTTTGCGCGTGTCCCATCTTTGCGTGATTGCCTTGTAGTTGTTCTCACCGGTTGCGATCATTGCCAGGTTCTCCCTCAACGCGCCTTTGAGCCCGGCGATCAGACTCGACAACTGCTGGGCATTCAACGGATTTTCCTGCGCGACCGCCGTGAAACTGAACAATGCGCCCAGGACCAATACGCCGACGAGGTTCAAGCGACCAAGCTTACTTTTCAGACCCATCTTGTTTTTCACCTCAGTTCTTCCTCGGACTGGCAACCCGGCCAACAATACGCCGAACGCGATCCGCGGCGGCAACCTGTTGACGCGCAAAAGCGAGTCCCCGCATCGTTAAACGGGAATTCCCGCCAAGTCAGGTCATTAGAGTTCTCTGAAGGCCGTCGGGATGTCCGCCGTGATTTCCCCGATTAATAACAGCGGATTAACGCGGCCTGAAAACTCAGGAAAGGACCTCGAAACCGCCCACCAAGCACAGGGAACTTCGAATCCCGTTGATCGCGAATCGCGTGATTCTCGCCATATAGCGGTTATCTGATGGACAATTGACTGGACACGCAAAACGGGCGCCCAGATCGGCGCCCGCAATTCGCGGAAAGTAATTGGTACACCCGGCAGGACTCGAACCTGCGACCCTCTGGTTCGAAGCCAGATACTCTATCCAACTGAGCTACAGGTGCACACGCACTAAGATTCTAGGTTGTATTCGACAAAGATTCAAGAATCAAGAAAAGGATTCAAGAATCAGGGAGAGCATTCAAGATTCAGGGATAGCATTCAATATTCAAGGAGAGGATTCAAGATTCGTAATTGTTTCACGCAAAGGACGCAAAGATCGCGATGCGCTTAGTCGAAGTGGGGCGACGACGGATGATCGAAAGGCCGGTAAATGAACTCGAGAGTCCCCGGCCTCTTTGCGATCTTGGCGGACTTTGCGTGAAACACGAATCTCGAAAATCTTGAATTTGAATCTTCTTGAATCTCGAATCTTGAATCTTGAAACTCGAATCTCAAATCTTGAATCTTGAATCTCGAATCTTCAATCTCCACCTACTTCTTCTGAATTTCCTTGCGGATCAGTTTGACGAGATCCTTGATCTCCTGATCCGAGATCTTTCCCTTGAAGGCCGGCATTCCGTCTTCCTTGGCGCCGTTCGTAATGATATCGACGAATTCCGTATCGGGTTCGGCCTTCATCTTCTCGGATGTCAGGTCGGGAACCTTGATCTTGACCCCGTCGATGTCCTTTTCGCCGCCCGTGCCGTTATCCTTGTGGCAGCCGACACATTTCTCACTGAAGATCTTCTTCGCCGCGGCCAGTT
The DNA here is from genome assembly GCA_964487505.1 of uncultured Blastocatellaceae bacterium. Taxonomy (GTDB): domain Bacteria; phylum Acidobacteriota; class Blastocatellia; order Pyrinomonadales; family Pyrinomonadaceae; genus JAFDVJ01. Next base: position 4,918 of record CAZARD010000119.1, read on the forward strand.
CGTCCGGGGTCGCGGTCGCCGACGGAGCGGTGTTGGCCGGGGTGCTCTTGGCCAAGTTCGAATGCGGCGTCGATGTGTTCGTTTCGGTCTTCGAGCACGCCAGCGCAACCAGCGCGATTGCGGCGATCAAAATTGCGATTTTCGTAAGCTTCATTTCGTTCTCCATTTTCTTCTTCGCTTGCCAGTTTATCGTCGCCGGCAGCTGCGGATTTCGAAAGAGTTTAGCCCAGCGGTCATCAGAAATCAAAACCCAATGGAAGCGAATGTTTGTTTTTGAACCGTGGAAATTATACGATACCGAGGAAAAGCAAAATGATGAACAAAGCAGGGGAGATCGTTTCCATAAGCCCGAGATTCGCGATCCCGGGAGCCGAGATCGTGATCGATTGCGCCGATTTCGGAATCGCTGCCGGCGCTGATTTCGGAGTACTGTTTGACGACGTCAGGGGGCGCGTCACCGCCGCTTCGGCGCGGCGCGTTATCGTCGAGGTCCCGGAAGAGATCGAGACGAGCGACGTGTCCGTAAAACTCTTCTCCGACGGCGATTCAAGCGCATCGGCGACGATCACGGTCGGCAGGAAGATCATCGACGAGATGCATATCGTCGCCAATCCGGCGGTCGATCCGAAGGACGATTCGTTGATCGTGACGCGATCAGGATCGCGCGGCCAGAAACTTGCGGTCACGCTTTTCCGGGTCGACGACGACGGCTTTGTCTCCGATATGACGGCGGAGGTATTAAACCCGACCGCGGTCGCCTTCGACAGTGCGGGCCGTATGTTCGTCACGAACCGCGCGGACGGCGAAGTCGTTCGGATCGAGCGTGATGAGGTCGGAATGACGGTCGCGGCCGGACTCGGGACAGCGACGGGCCTCGCCTTCGACGCGGACGGACTGATGTATGTCGGCGACCGCTCGGGGACGGTCTACCGGGTTTCGGATCTCGGCGATTCGGAAGTCTTTGCGAAACTGGAGCCGTCGGTCGCGGCCTATCATTTCGCATTCGGGATCGACGGGCGGCTCTACGTGACAGCACCGGGGCTTTCGAGTTTCGACGCCGTGTACGCGATCGATGCCGGCGGGTTCGACACGAAGTACTTCAAGGGCCTCGGCCGGCCGCAGGGGCTAGCGTTCGACGTCGATGGTAATCTGTACGTGGCCGCGTGTTTCGGCGCCCGCCGCGGAATCGTTCGCATCACGCCCGGCGGAGAGGAGGCCGAGCTCCTGGTCGCAGGCAGAAGCGTCGTCGGTCTCTGTTTCAACCGCCGTGGCGATATGCTAGTGGCAACAAACGGCGCTGTCTTCAGTTTGCCGCTCGGGATTAAGGGAACGCTGCTCTAGATTCCAGATTCCAGATTCCAGTCCTTTGAAAAACCCGCGCCGCCGACCCTTCGTGTCCGGTTCGTGCTGCTTCGTGGATGAAAAACGCTGACATCCACGAAGCAGCACCAAGGTGACACGAAGAGTACTTCAGGCAACGATTCGTGGATTTCGTTGGAATCCTGGATTCCAGGATTCGAGGATTCCAGATCTCAGTATGCCGCGAATTTAGGTCTCAGAATTCCAAGATCCAAGCGCGGTATGCCTGCGCGGCCCCCGTTGAAAAGTCCGAAATCCTGAAATCCGGGATCCTCGCTCCTGGTATCCCGAAATCCTCGAATTCTGAAATCCCGGAACCTGGAATCCTGGAACGTGGAATCCCGGAATAGAAAATCGGACCTCTGACCAGACGATCAGAGGTCCGATTCTCAAGACCCAGAACCACGTTACGAAATCAGTTATCCGGCGTTGGGGTCGGCGTCGGCTCGGTCCGCTTCTTGAGTTGCGGAGGGCCGTCCGGCTTGTCGGTCGGATTCGACGTCGGGGTCGATGTCTGATCGACGTCGGGCTGCCGGCGTTTCAGCGTCGGTTTGTTCGATTCCGTGTCGTCGACGTCGATCGTTACGCCGGCGCGGACATTCGAAAGCCGCATCAAATGCGCCTTTACGCGCTGGAATTCGGACGTACTTATGATGTACTCCTCCTTCTCAGGGAATCTGCCGACGAGCTGCAAACTCGCGTCACGCCTTTCGATCGACTGCGGATGCGTCGAGAACAGCTTCGAGAGCGTGCTCGCTTTCTTGCGGTTCTGCGAGGCGAGTTTCTCGAACATCGAAGCCATTCCGGTCGGGTCGTAACCGGCGGCATACATATACTGCACGCCGAGTTTGTCAGCTTCTTCCTCGGCGCCGCGGCTGAACTTGAAGAATGCCAGCGCCTGCGCGATGCCCGCCGTGTTCTGCAGGATCGTACCCGCTATCCCGCCGGTGAAAATGATGCCCGCGAGGATTCCGTAGCCGATGAACTGGCCTTTGCCGGCATTCTCCATCGCATGCCGTGCCGCGACGTGCGCGATCTCGTGCGCCATCACACCGGCCAGTTCGGACTCGTTATCGGCGGCCAGGATCAACCCCTTGTTGACGAAGAAGAAGCCGCCGGGAAGCGCGAACGCGTTGACCTCGTCGCTGTCAATGACCTTGATCGTGAACGGTATCTTGGCGTCCGAATGAAGGACGATGTTTTGGCCGACTCGGTTGACATACTCGGTGACCATCTCGTCATCGATCATCTTCGCCGATTGCTCGACCTCGAGCGCAAGTTGCCGCCCGATCTGGACTTCCTTCTCCTGCGAACCGCCGAGCCATCCCCAGAATTTGTCGCCGCCGCCGTTTATGTTCCGTTTACCGATCATCGCCGGGTTTTCGCTCGTCGACAGAGGCTTTTTGGTGTCCGGGGTCGGGGCCGGTTTCGTACTCTTTGTCCCGTCCTTCTTGGCGGGCTCGTCCTTGATCTGAGCGCTGGCCGTCAAAGGAAAATACGCGGTCGCCCCAAACAGGAACGCCACCAAAACGAACAGGGATCCAAGCTTTCGCAAAATCGTCTTATCGATCATCATCTCTCCTTCCCGCAGTTTCGGATTGTACCGTCACGCGGGATTGAAATCAATGAACGTTTTGATGCGGCGATAGGCGTGAAAGTTGGCAAAAGCGAAGCCAGCGGGAAAAAAATTCGGGAAAACTGCGTTAAAACTGTTTTCTAAATTACCAAAACCTGCTAGATTATTAGTGCCGAATTGTTTCTTCGGCCCCCGCACCTTTCTGGAAACGCGCCGCACCGTGATTATCTGAAAATGAAACGGATCAACGAAAAGGTCAAGGATCTCGTCGAGGTCAGGAATTTCAAGAGTCTGCAGGATTTCTTCAAAGATCCGGCCGAGACGCTTCACGCTTACCAGTTCACTGACACCACCGCCGAAATGATGTCGAAATGGCTCGATCGGGTTTCCGACGTCCATCCCGAAGGCGGTCACGCGCTCGCGCTTGCAGGCTACCGAGGCGTCGGCAAGAGCCATTTTCTTGCGACGCTCGGCGCGATCCTGGCGCAGCCCGAACTCCGTTCACGCATTTCCGACCAACACGTCGCCCTGAGCACGCAACGCCTGAAACGCCGCCGATATCCCGTGACCTTCGTCGGCCGGGGCACCGGCGAAACGCTGTTGGTCGAGATCCGCGCCGCGATCGCCGCGACTTTCGACGTTCCGGTCGGTTCGCTTCCGTCCGATCTCGGGGAACTTCTGAAGATCTCGGCTGAGAAGGCGGGCGAAACGCCGTTCGTGCTCATCATCGACACCGCGCTCGAACGCCCGAGCCGTGTGTCGAGGAACGACGGCGAGATGCTCGGGATGATCGCCGAACTCGCCCGAAAGCTCAATGTCTTCGTCAGCGTCGCGCTTGACGATGATATTGCCGGAGCCGACGGCGTGAATCTCGCGATTTCGCGCACTTTCAGCATCGATTATCTCGACCAGGAACATCTTTACAGGATCGTCGACACGCACGTATTCCCGAAATCGAGGCATACGCAGCCGATGATCCACGAGATCTACGAGTACTTTCGCGGGATCTTGCCGCATTTCCGTTGGAGCGAGCAGAGGTTCAGCGCGCTTTATCCGCTCCATCCGATAATCCTCGAGGTCGCGCCGTACATCCGCTTCTACGCGCCCGAGTTCGCGTTGCTCGGCTTCGCTTCCGAGGCCGGAAACCGCGTTCTCGGCCGGCCTTCGAACTCCCTTATCGCGCTCGACGAGGTGTTCGATTGTGCAGAAGGCGATCTGCGGAAGGTGGACGACCTACGGGATGCCTTTTCGGCATACGACAAGCTGAATACCGAGGTTGTCGCTCAGATCCCCGTTATGCAGCGCCTTCAGGCGAAGCTGATCCTCAAAGGCCTGCTGCTGCTGTCCTTGGACGGTAACGGCACGACGGCCGGAGACATCGGCGCCGCGATGTTGATCTTCGACGAATCGAATCCATCCTCCAGCATAAAGAGTGTCGAGGAACTGCTCGAACGGTTCGTTGCGGTCCTGCCCGAACAGATCCAACGCCGGGCAGACGCCGGGCGCGAGGTTCGATACAGCCTCAGGGTGAGCGTCACGGACGATCTCAACAACGCCCTCGAAGCGGCTGTCGCCAGCGTTCCGGACAGCGTGATTCCGAAGATCCTGAAGAAGATGGCGCGCGACCGCTACGCCGATTGGACTTTCAGTGACGATGCGCACGCGAGCAATCCGAACTGGACCGACTCGCAGATCACCTGGCGCGGCGGGATGCGCCGTGGCCGGATCTGTTGGAAGGTCGGGGTTCCGGCCGGGGAGAAAATGCCTCTTGTCGCGGACTTCATCGATTGGATCGTCTTCATAACCGGCGAGGAACCGTTGGTTATGCCAGCAGGCGACGAATCCGTTCCGCAGGTCTACTGGCAGCACGCGCCGCTCGTCAGCGAGGAGATCGAGACCATCAAGCGGTATTTCGTGCTTCTCACCGACAAGAACCTTCGGGAATCTTTCGGGGACCAGCTCCGGGCGGTCGGACATTCGCACAACAGCGCGGTCGAAAAGATCTGGAAACGGATCTTTCTCGAAGACGGAAAGCTAGTGATCGAGGGCCTCGATTACAACTTCACTGAGAATGCGCGCAATTCGCAAAATCTCAGCGAGGTCTTCTCGGAAATGCTCGAGCCGCTTTTCGAGATCGAGTTTCCCGGTCACCCGAGGTTCGCGCAAACGCTCGGGATGACCGAGGTTTCGTCGCTCGTTCACGATCTTTTCAGCGGCGCCCGTCAGAATCTCGCCGAGGTCCAGCGCCTCGCTGAGATATTCGCATACCCGCTCGGGCTCGTCGCCGAGCGCGGATCGCAGTTTGTTCCCGAGAACGAAGAAGCGGTGCTCGCGCTGCCGATCGCGCAGGACGTCCTGAAACTCGTCGAGAATGCCGGCGAGGCGACGGTCTCGCTGAAGACCGTTTACAGAACGCTGAAAAAACCGCCTGTCGGCCTGGTCCGCGAGGCACAGCATCTTGTTCTCGCGGCGTTGGTCGCGAACCGAAAGATCGAGTTCGTCACGACCAAGGGCGACCGTATCAGCCGGCGATCGCTCGATCTGAAGATCATCTGGGACGATATCGAGGGCATCGCGCGTCCGAGCGGCGTCGCGTACACGGTCGAACGCCTAACGAACTGGCTCAAACTCGTAACGACCAATGATCGCATCCGTTCGATCGACGATCCGGCGGACCGCAAGACGGCGGTCGAGGCCCTCGGGACATGGCTTCAAGACTGGCGGAACGCGAGGCTTCTCGAACGCTTCGACGAACTTCCGGACGAGATTCTGAACACTCGTATATGGCGCCTCTCGGTATTGGCCGAAAAGAGCTTCGGAAGCGTCGCGCGCGCCGCGGCCGCGATCATCGACGGTTCGATCACGCTTGACGACGGACTGCAGCGCATCGCCGATGCCTTTACCGATTCCGAGGAAGAATTCTTCGCCCGGACGCAGGACCTGGTTGTCCTTGAAGATTTCATCAGCGGCACCAAGCGGCGCGAGGAAATCTGGTCATACGTGTCGGTCTGCGAAACGACCGAAGACGAGAAGATCGAATTCTTCCGCGAGAAACTTCTTGCCGTTATCAAAGAAACGGTCGCCAATCCGAACCAGCTTGTGAACCGCGAGATGGAGAACTTCTGGCAATCGTTCCACAACCGCTACTCGGAACATTTCGCGATCAAGCACGATATGGTGATGAAATCGCATCATCTTCAGGAGCGTTTTGACGAGATAATGCGAAGCGACGATTGGTGGGAGTTCGAGAATCTTTCAAAATTGCCTGTGTTCCCGGACCATTTTTGGCGGCAGGCGCAGGAGATCTGCCGCCAGTTCCGCGAACTCGATTGCCGATTCAGCGTCCGCGACATGCTCAAGACGCATCCGTTCTGCGCCTGTTCGTTCAATCTCGCCCAGATCCGCGAATGGGAGCGGTTGCCGCAGAAGATGCAGGAAACGATTGATGCGGCGCGCGCCAGTTACCGCAAGATCCTCTCGCTTCTGCGCGAGAATATAGTTCAGCTGATCTCGCATTTCGCGAAGAAGGACATCGATCCGGAATACTCGACCGCGGCAAAGAGGTTGCTCAAGATCTTCGCCGAAGGATCGCCGGTTCCGCCGCTCTCGAACGCAGAACTGATCATCCTGCAAAAGGTCTTCGAAAGGATCCCGACGACGCTGCTATTCAAATCGGCGTATCCGCCGACCAACGATTACGTCAGCCGCGACGAACTCAAGGAAATGACCTCCGCTTGGCTCAACGAGATTCCCGACCTTCCGGCGCTCGTCAAGATCTGACGCGTCTCCGGAAAACGCTTGGCGTAACCCGCAAACATTGCTAGAATCGTCGCGGTGTCCCCAAAAGAACTTATCGTACGACCGTTGAGGGAATCGGACCTGTCCGAGTGGCTTCGTCTGCGGACGATGCTTTGGGACGAGTTGTCCGAGGACGAGCATAAGGCCGAAATGCTCGACATCTACGAGCATTCGGATTTTCAGTTCGTCGCCGTTGCCGACACGGGCGACGGCCGTCTGGGCGGATTTCTTGAAGCGAGCATCAGGCCTTTCGTCGAGGACTGCGAGACCGACAACGTCGGCTACCTCGAAGGCTGGTATGTCGAGCCGGAACTTCGTCGCCGCGGCGTCGGCAGGGAACTGGTCTCGGCGGCCGAAGAGTGGGCGCGCCGGCAGGGCTGTGTCGAGATGGCGTCTGACTCCGAGGTAGGGAATGACCTCAGTCTCGACGCGCATCTGAAGCTCGGATACGAGGTGACGTCGCGGCTCGTGCATCTCCGAAAGGAACTCGATCGATCAAAATGACCATCATCTGCCGTGCGGCATCGGCCGCGATTCTCCGGATCGTCCTTCCGATCGCGCTCCTTTTTGCCGCGGTCGCGGCACAGTCGTCGAATCAGAGCTTTCCGACGCCGGTCCGGACCAACGAGATCAGCGGAACGATTCGCGCGCGCGACCTCGGCGATGCGCGGCTGACGGCACATTTTTACACATTCGACGGCGATCAGGGCGACATCTTCATCAATGTCGTGACCAAGAACTTCGACGGCGATATCGATGTGTTCTCGGCCGACACATTGCGGCCGCTGACCAAGATCGTGGTCTATTCCGATTCGTCGGACAACGAGACCGGACGAGTCGTCTATCTTCGCCAGGCCCAGAAACTGATCCTGCGGATCGAGGGCAGGACCCCGAACGACGATCCGGCGACCTATCGCATCAAGTTCGCCGGGAGTTTCCTGCCGTCGAAAGAGGTTGCCGTGGCCGACGATCCAAAAATCGACGATTCGAAGCGCACCGACGATCCCGATGTGAAGGTGAATTCGGTCGGAACGATCGTTGCGGTCAAACCGAAACCAACGCCGAAACCGGTCGAGAAGGACGTCGAGAAGCCCGCCGAGACGGTCGCCAAGGCGGACAGGACACCCAAAACGACGACGAAGCCCGATACCAGGCAGAATCCGACGACGACGCCGAAGAACGAAACTCGCAAGCCCGAGGTTGTCGTGACGGACGATCTTCCGAGATCAGATGCCGGGAAGACCGACCGTCCGCCGGCGAAGCCAAAAACGCCGGCAAACCCGAAGACGAAGAATCCGGAACCGAAGAAGCCTGAAACCGCGGCCAAGAGCGATCCGAAGAAGGACAAACCGGCCGAACCCGATCCTCTGGCGTCGGTCCGTTTGATCGTGATCTTCAAGGACGGATCGAAGATCGAGCGGCCGATGAACGAGATCCTTCGCGTCAGTGTCGACAAGGGGACTCTGACCATCATCCACAAGGATGGATCGATCGGGAAGTATTCGATACTCGACGTCGCGAAGATGACGATCGAATGAACCGGGATTATGCGTAAGGGGAG
>CAZARD010000120.1:0-8923 GCA_964487505.1 uncultured Blastocatellaceae bacterium
ACGGTCATGATGTTTTCGCGCAAAGGGCGCAAAGTCCGAAAGACGGATCAACCTTGAAAAGAAAACGGCCGGGCTTCAAAAAAATCAAGAAAAAATCACCGGACCGTTCTTTGACCACGTTATTCAAAGCTCCCGAATCTGGATTCCAGATTCCAGGATTCCAGTGAAATCCCCAGATCGTGACCTGAAGTATTCTTCGTATCACCTTGGTGCCGCTTCGCGGATGTCAGCGTTTTCCATCCACGAAGCAGCACGAACCGGACACGAACGGTCGGCAGCTCGGGTTTTTTCAAAGAACCTGAATCTGGAATTTGGAATCTGGAATCTGGAATTTGGAATCTGGATCCCAAATTCTTGAATCTTGAATCTTGAATCTTCGATATTGAATCTTGAATTCCCCCGCCTTCACGGATTGTTGCAGGGATCCGCGACCGAGTCGAAACCCGCGATCCTAAACCGCTCGAGCTTCCATTTGTACCCGTCGCGATGCGCGATGAACTGCCAGAACCGGTCGGGATCGGCGCCTGATTCCGGCGCGCGGTTCGCGATGTTCGATGATCTGGGAACGAGCCTCACGAGCACGGCGTAACCGCCTGATTCCTTTTTGCCGCCGACCGTCGTCGAATAGCAGTTGTAAAAGACCGTTTGTTCGGGCAGGCGCTTCGAAACCTCGTCGAGGCTCGCCGTGATCTCGGCTTCAAGACCCGCGGGCGCGTCGATCGTTTCGCCGTGTTTCGGATTGAGATAGTAGTACAACCAGCCGACGCCTCCGATCACGGCGACGACGAACAGAATGACGAAGGGCCATTTGCCAAATCTCCCGAAGCCGCCAAAGACCCTGTCGCGTAGGTTCGCGCGATCGCTGGCGACGTGACCGGTCCCGCACTCCGAACAGGCGGGAGCGTCATTCGGATTGATTTTCCAGCATTCGTGACAGCGCCAGCCGGTTTCTTCGGATACCGTCGCCGCGGAGCCGGACGGTCGGGTTCCGGCGGCGTTCGGCCCTTGTCCGGCGGCTTGACCGGCCACGGGAGCTTCGCGATCAGCTCGCGGCCTTTCGGTCGGCGCGGGTTCGGCGACGGCGGTCTCTGCCGGCCTCGGGGCTCCACAAGTGGCACAGAACCAGAACTTCGCCTTGTTCTCGGTGTTGCAGCTTTTACAGATCCAAGTCATTCGACGCCACCTCTCAACAGAAAGATAACCCGAAACGCGCCCGTTTTGAACCGACGGGCTTCCCTGCCGGCAGAAAAAAGGGGACGCCGGCGATCAAGCCTGCGTCCCTATTCCGATCATCACCGAAACGTGTTCACTTCCTGTCGGCGATCTCAAGCCTCTTCGCCTTTGCTTTCGCCTTCGGCATTTCCATCTTGATCTCGAGAACGCCGTTGTCGAAGAACGCCTCGGCCTTTTCCGCCTTGGCGTCGTCCGGCAGCGGGATCACGCGATGGAAAGATCCATAGGTGCGTTCGCTGCGATAGAACCCCTCACGCTTGTCCTCGAACGTGTCCTTGCGTTCGCCGTGAATGATCAGCCGATGATCCTCGATATCGATCTTGACATCTTCCTTCTTGACGCCCGGAAGATCGAGTCTGACGATGAGGTCGTTGTCGCGCCTCATCATCTCGACCTGCGGCGCCCAGCGGGCCGCGAAATCCGCGAAATCGTTCCAGAGCGGCAATTCACGGAACATGTTGACGGCCGGCCGGAACAGATCGGGCGGATAGAAACGCGGAGCGAGCCTGTTCGTCAGACCAAAGTCCGGCATCATCCGTTGCATCTCCTCGAACCAGTGCCACATCGTCGGAAACGGGTTCATCCAGTTCGCCCAGACGTCCTTTTCGGCGTGCTTCGCGATCTCCGGCTTGACCGTTTCTACGTGCTTTGCCGGCGCTTCAGCTTTGACCTCGTGTTTGACGGGCGCTTCCGCTTTGACCTCGTGCTTGACGGGCGCGTCGGCCTTGACCGGTTCTTCCTTCTTCATTTGCGCTTTCATTTTCGTTCACCTCCAACGATCGGCATATGCCGACATCGGAGACGACCGCCGCGGCGCCGATGTGGAACCGCGCGACCGAACTCCTGCTGAGTTGGGTGCGCAAACGCCGTGCCGCGTCCAAGTGCTTTGTTCACCGACGACGCGGTCCCGACGGCTGGGGAAAATGCCCCGCTGACGGAAAAAAAGGTGCGAGTTCTGACGCGAGGATCAGGGACCGAAACTCAGACGGTGCGCGGCCGCGATGCTCTCGACCGTCGATTCGTCCAGTCCGGCGGACGCCGCGAAATGACGCCAATTTGCGACCGTCTCGGTAACTTCAGAGACTATCGAACGGGCGCGGCCCCTCTTTAGCGCCGCGTTTCGTCCGCACTCGGCAAAGTCGGAAAGGCGGAAATCGTCACGCTTGCGGTTGAGCGTCATTTGATGCTTGGAGGTCCAAATCCCGTCGGGATTGTAGCTGTATGTCATATCGAATGCCGGCGCGAGGGACCAATTCCCTTCACGGCTCATAAGAAAAGCGATGTTCTTGACGTGATCATCCTGATTCCGCGCGACGACGTTGAAAACCATACGGCGAAACAACTGTTCGATCTCAAGGTGGCCGCACCCAAGGCGCCGCGCCGTGAGAAGCGCCTGCTCGTACGAGCAAGCTCCGGGGCTGTTGAAGTCAAAGTGACCGAGCGCGCCGAGCGTTTGAGCGTGAATTTTCGATCCGGTTCCCGTCCGATCGAACCTTCGGGTCATAAAATGCCTTCTGCCGTTCTCTTCAAGAAGCCGGGATTGGCTCATCTCTATCCCGGCAGCAACGGCCATCAAATAGTATGCATATTCGATCGCCCCGTATCCCTTCGGATCTTCGAGTTCCTTGTCCCGGTTTCCCGAGACTCCGTCGAATTTCAAAAGCCAATATTCAAACCCCGAGCCGGACTTGACCTGCCCAGAACGGACCTCGTTGGTTTCAGGATTCCAGGCGATGACCGCCTTTGCCCGAGCGCCCCCGGCCGAAGTCCCGACACGCAATATCTCCCTCAAGGCTCCGCCTTCAGCGGCGCCTCCGATCGATCCTGCGATCGACCTGCGCCGATCGAGGACGCGCGACGCGAGTTCGACAAGCATATCGATCTCGACACGATGACTTTCATCCTGAGCAGGGCCGAGCGCCGGAACGAATTCAAGCGCGCCCATTCCTCGATCGCCCGTGTAACAAAGGCGTTCGACGGCCGTGAAGCTCTCGGGCCTGCGCCCCTGTTCCGCGAGCCACGCATCGATCAGCGCGTCTCCGAACCTGTCGGGCAAGGAATCAGAGAGCAGGCCGGGCAGTCCGTGGAACGTTCCGACCGGCAATTCCGGAAACGAATAGACTTTTCTGCCGAGCGGCATCGCGAGCGGCGAGACCTCGATGCCGCTGGCGGCAAAATCCGGATCGTATTCAAAATCGGCGAAACCGCCGGGCTGAACGAGCGAAACCGCGCCGATCCTTCGGTTCCAAAGGCGCACCTCGGCTATCATTCGTCGTCACCCCAGGTCCAACCGGCGGGCGCCGGTCGGCCGGACCGCTTTTTTCCCGCCCGGCGTCTGCGGCGTCCCATGTTTTCGAGAAGCTCGATCGGGCTCGGCGCGGTTTCCGGCACGAGAAGGTCAAGTCGTCCGATGAGCCCAAGCGCGCGCACGATCCGCACAAAGCTCGTCATCTGGGCGGATTCGCCGTTCTCGACTCGCTCGACCGTGCTCTTTGAAACGCCGGCGACACCGGCAAACTCCGACTGGGACAAATTGAGCGCGAGGCGCGCGCCGGCTATCCGGCGGCCGAGTTCACTTAGGACGTGATCGTCCGAATGAAATTCATCGAACCCCATAACACCGCAATTATGCAGAGTTATACTGGATAATGTCAATCATTAAGTCAGATGTGACGAGTTATCGCCTCACACGTTCACCGTCGACGTACGCGCCCGATCGTGTATCGCCTGAAGGCTCCGAACCGAAATCGCGGCCTGCGATCTCTTCGTGCCGATCGCTTCGGTCAGCGCGTCGGCGCCGGTTATGGTCGTCACGCACGGAACATTGAACTGCAGCGCCGCCTTGCGGATCGCCTGTTCGTCGTAGTGAGACGTCTGCCCGAGCGGCGTGTTGATGATCAGCGAGATCTCGCCCTGCTTGATGAGGTCGGCGATGTTCGGCCGACCTTCGTTGACCTTGAAGACCGACTCGCATTCGAGCCCCACCTCGCGCAGGCGCCGCGACGTCCCGTAGGTCGCGATCAGTCCGAAACCGAGATTCTTCAGTCGGCGCGCGAGGACCACGGCCGGCCCCTTGTCCGCGTCGTTCACCGAGATGAAAGCGTTGCCCGAAAGCGGCAACACCGTGCCGGCGCCTTCCATCGCCTTGCCGTAAGCCTCGCCGAAAGTGTCGCCGACCCCCATCACCTCGCCGGTCGAGTGCATCTCCGGCCCGAGGACCGGATCGACGCCGGCGAATTTCTTGAACGGAAAGACGGGCGATTTTACAAAGACCCGGGGCACGCCGAGGACCTCAGGCAAGTTGAAATCCGCCAGCTTTCGTTGTCCCGCCATCACCAGCGACGCGATCTTGGCCAACGGGACGCCCGTCGCCTTGGCGACGAACGGGACGGTCCTCGACGCCCGCGGGTTGACCTCGATGACGTAAACGCGGTCGTCCTTGATGGCTAGTTGGAGATTCATCAGACCGACGACCTTCAGCGCCCGGGCCAGGCTCTCCGTGTAGTGACGGATCGTCTCCAGATGCTCGGGCGGGATGCGCTGCGCCGGAAGCACCGACGACGAATCGCCCGAATGGATTCCGGCCTCCTCGATATGCTCCTGAATCCCGGCGATGACGACCGCCGTCTCGTCCGCGAGCGCGTCGACGTCGATCTCGACCGCCCGTTCGAGGAACTTGTCGATGAGGATCGGTTTTTCGGGCGAAGCGTCCACTGCGGACCGCATATACTCGGCGAGCGTCGCTTCGTCGTAAACGATCGCCATCGCGCGTCCGCCGAGAACGAAACTCGGCCGGACCACGACCGGGTAGCCGATCTTGGCCGCGATATCGCGCGCCTCGTCGGCCGACACCGCGGTGCCGTTCGCCGGCTGCGGGATGTTCAGCTTCTGGAGCAGCGCCGAGAAACGCTTGCGGTCCTCCGCGAGATCGATCGAATCGGGCGACGTTCCGATGATCGGGACGCCGGCCGCATGCAGGCGGTCGGCGAGATTGAGCGGCGTCTGCCCGCCGAACTGGACGATGACGCCCTCGGGCCCTTCCGTCTCGACGATGTTCATCACGTCCTCGAAGGTAAGCGGCTCGAAATAGAGCCTGTCCGAAGTATCGTAATCCGTCGAGACCGTCTCCGGATTGCAGTTCACCATTATCGTTTCGAACCCGGCGTCGCGGAGCGCAAAACTCGCGTGACAACAGCAGTAGTCGAATTCGATCCCCTGTCCGATGCGGTTCGGACCGGATCCGAGGATCATTATCTTCCGCCGATCGGTCGGATCGGCCTCGCATTCCTCCTCGTAGGTCGAGTAGAGGTATGGCGTGTGCGATTCGAACTCTGCTCCGCACGTGTCGACACGTTTGTAAACCGGAGCGATCGCCAGATCGTTCCTCCGCTTTCGGACCTCTTCCTCTGTCGATTTTGTGAGATACGAAACGCGCCGGTCGGAAAGCGCGAACTCCTTCGCCGTCCGAAGGATATCGCTCGGAACGTCGGCGAGCGGCCGCCCGTCGATCCGCGCCTGCAGAAGCATCACCTCCTGCAGTTGTTCGAGGAACCAAGGATCGATCGCCGTCAGCCGATGGATCTCCTCGATCGTATAACCGTTCCGGAGCGCATAGGTCAGGTACGAGAACCGCTGCGAGTTCGGCCGCGCGAGCTTCCGCTGCAGCACGTGGTCCGGGACGCCTTCGAGCCGGAGGGGCTTGACGGCCTCGAGCGACCGGAGACCCTTGAACAGCGATTCCTTGAACGTCCGCCCGATCGCCATCACCTCGCCGACCGATTTCATCTGCGTCCCGAGGACGTCCTCGGCTCCCGGAAACTTCTCGAACGCCCATTTCGGGATCTTCGTGACGACGTAGTCGATCGTCGGCTCGAAGCTCGCGGGCGTCTTCTTCGTGATGTCGTTCGGGATCTCGTCGAGCGTGTACCCGACCGCAAGCTTCGCCGCGATCTTGGCGATCGGAAACCCCGTCGCCTTCGAGGCCAGCGCCGACGAGCGCGACACGCGCGGGTTCATTTCGATGATCCGCACCTCGCCGTTCGAAGGGTTGACTGCGAACTGTATGTTTGAGCCGCCGGTCTCGACGCCGACCCTGCGGATGCAGGCGATCGACATGTCCCGCAGTCGCTGATACTCGACGTCGGTCAGCGTCTGCGCCGGCGCGACGGTGATCGAATCGCCGGTGTGGACGCCCATCGGATCGAAGTTCTCGATCGAACAGATGATGACGACGTTGTCGTTCAGGTCACGCATCACCTCAAGCTCGAACTCCTTCCAGCCGAGTATCGATTCCTCGATCAGAACCTGCGAGATCGGCGATGCCGCGAGACCGCGTTCGACGATCTCCTCGAATTCCTCGGGATTGTAGGCCGTGCCTCCGCCGGTGCCGCCGAGCGTGAACGACGGCCTGATGATCGCCGGATAACCGGTATCTTCGACGATCCGCTTCGCTTCTTCCCAACTGTGCGCGAAACCGCCCTTCGCCGAAGGCACGCCGATCTCGTCCATCGCCTTCTTGAAAAGCTCCCGGTCCTCGCCGATCTTGATCGATTCGATGTTCGCGCCGATGAGTTTCACCCCGAAGCGCTCCAAAACGCCCTCTTCGAACAACGCGACCGAAAGATTGAGCCCGGTTTGTCCGCCGACGGTCGGCAGTAGGGCATCCGGACGCTCTTTTTCGATGATCGCGCACAGAGATTCGACGGTCAGCGGTTCGACGTACGTTCTGTCAGCGATCTCAGGGTCGGTCATGATCGTCGCGGGGTTCGAATTGACGAGCACGACCTGGAATCCTTCCTGCTTAAGGGCGCGGCAGGCCTGGGTCCCCGAATAATCGAACTCGCAGGCCTGGCCGATGACGATCGGCCCCGACCCGATGATCAGGATCTTTTTGATGTCGGTTCTTTTCGGCATAGATCGCGAAAATTATACAGGATTCGGGGCCGCCGGAATAATCCGCCGCGGGAGATAAACCGCTTCGGAATTTTTTTTCCGACGCGATTTCCGGTTTCCGCCAGTTCGAATCGATTTCAACTGTGATGGGTTTGAGATCGAAACGACCTTTGGCATAATATCGGTCAAAATCTCACGGGAAAGCCAGGGCCGACTCGCGGCCATCATTCTGAACCCCCGAAACGCTCATCATCTGACCGAAGGAGTTCCCTTCGCGCGAAAATCTGGAGACTTGCTCATATGAACCACCAAAAGGATTGGACCGTAATGTTCTACTTGGCCGGCGACAACGATTTGTCGGCCGATATGGCGCACGCCGTTGCGACGCTTCGCGAAGCCGCGGCAAAACATCGAAACGTGAACGTTCTGGCGTATTTTGACGGCGTATCGCCGGACGTTCCGACAATGTACATCGATCTTTCGGCCCCGGCCGAAGAGATGTTTCACCCGGCCGCGACGATTTCGGAACGCCTCTATCCCGCCGCGCCGAACGGTTTTCGCGAAGATTCGTCCGAGGCGCATTCTGTCGTGAACTTCATCGACTGGTGCGTGAACGGCGCGGGCGACGAACACGCGGGAAATGGCCGCCGCGCGAATCGTTACGCGCTGGTGCTTTCGGGTCACAGCGCCGGATTCCTGAATTTCGGCATGCTGCGCGATGAGACCTCCGAGCGGCATATGTCGATCTCGAGGCTCGGATGGCTCCTCGACCGGATAACCCAATCCGCCCCGGAACTCGCGGCCGATTTCGGGTCGGAGCAGGACCTAAGGCGCCGCAAAGGCTGGCCCGAGTTGTCGCCGGCCGACGCCGCGCGCGAATGCGAGGTCATTCTCGGCCAAAAACTGTCGATCCTGGCATTCGACAGTTGTTTGATGGGAATGCTCGAAACGGCCGAGGAATTCGCCTCGGCCGCTGAGATCCTGATCGCTTCGGAGGGCCGGATACCGAATGCCGGCTGGAATTACGCGAAACTCGTCGAGTTGCTGGCATCGGCATCCGACCCGGACACGGCCCGGCCGGCATCCGAGTTCGTCCTCGCGACGGTTGAAGAGCAACACCAGCGCGGAATCGGAGGACTGAGCATCGATCTCGCGGCCTGGAACCTGCGCGGTCTCGGATCGATCAACCGCGGTCTCGCCGATCTCGCGTCGGGATTGACCGGCGTATTCGGGGACCGCGGACATCCGCTGTACGGCTCGTTGAGATCGGCGGTCCAGCAAGCCCACATCGGCTGCCAGACCTATCTTTTCGAACAGAATGTCGACCTTGGAGATTTCTGCGGACAGCTCAGGGCGGAACTTTCGGAGTTCACCGACGATCCGGCCGCGAATCGGATCGTGAACGCTTGCGACGAGGTCATCGGGGCGATCCGCGAGACGATCGCCGCCAGCGGCTTTGCGGGACCCGAATATCAATTCTCAAATGGCGTCGCGCTGTTCTTTCCTTGGTCCGTCGACGCGCTTCGCACGGCGGATGATTCATATCGAAGCCTCCGCTTCATCCGACAGACGGATGCCGGCCGTCGTTGGCTGGCGTTCCTCGAACTCTACGTCGGTCAGGTGACGCGCCGCCAAGGTCGGATCCTGGTCGAGCCGTTGGTTCAGTCTCCGACGCTGCCGTCCGGTCCGGCACTGCGTTTGACGGCCGAAACCGGTTCGCGCGTGCCGTCGAATCCGGTGTACCGCGTGCCGTCGAATCCGGTGTACCGCGTGCCGTCGAATCCGGCGTACCGCGTGC
>CAZARD010000120.1:9023-12864 GCA_964487505.1 uncultured Blastocatellaceae bacterium
GCGTGCCGTCGAATCCGGTGTACCGCGTGCCGTCGAATCCGGCGTACCGCGTGCCGTCGAATCCGGCGTACCGCGTGCCGTCGAATCCGGTTTATCGCGGCGCGTCTCCCGCGGTTGGGTTCTCCTCGTTCGGAGTGATCAAGAATTTCGATTCGGACTGGAACGTGTGCGGCTTCAGAACATCGGCCGCGATCGGTCCGTGGGACGAACCGAAAGACGGCTCCGAACCCCGAGAGTAACCGGCGTTTTCGGCGTCCGGATCGGCCCAACTTCGTTTCGCCGCGCATTGCGCCGGATTCTATTGGAATATCCCGCGTGTTCTTCGCGCGATTTGTAAGATCCGTGGCAGAATACTTACAATGCGCAATCCGGGAGTAAATTACGTCGTCGGAATTCGGCACTGCGACCCGCCGTTCAGAGACGCGTACGAACAACCGGCGCGCCGAACGACAGCCGGAATATCTCGGGGCGCGCGGACCGCGGTTCTTCTTGCGGTCCGCGTCTGCCTCTCGGCGATCTTTTTTGCCGGCCTCGGACTTGCCGGCCAGCCCGAGCAACCACGCTCAAAATTGCAGATCGAGGCCGACAACCTCAAGCGCCGTTGGAACTCGGAAGCCGCGCGGGGCGCGATCAGGGCTTATTCCGCCGCAGCCGAAGCCTGGCTGAGAGCCGGCAACCTCGATCCCGCGGTCGAATGTCTGATCAACGCCGCCGATGTTCACGTTTGGTTTGCCGAGTATGACCGGTCCGAGGAGATTCTCAAACGCGCTCTCGGTCTGTCTTTGGCCGAGAACGAGAAAGCGGCCGTCGCGCGCGCCCATGCCGCGTTGACGCAGATCGCGGTTTTGAAGGGTGACTCGCGGGCTGCCAAAACCGAATCATCGAAGGCGCTCGCGGCGGCCCAGGCATCGGGCGACGACCGCGCGCTCGCCGAAGCATTCCTTGCCGCCGGTGAATTTGAATTCGGTTACGGCACCGGGCTCAACGCGGTCAGGAACTATGAACGCGCGTTTGAATTCGCAACGCGGAACGGCGCCCCGTCCCTGATCGGCAACGCCTTGCTTTCGCTCGGATATGCAAAGGCCCGCCGCGACGATCCTCTGACGGCCTTGCAGACGATGCGCCGCGCGCTTGAGATCGCCGTCTCGAACGATGACCGACGGGGAACGGCGCTTGCCAACTTCGGGCTCGGATTCGTCTATCTCCAGCTCGACGAGAACCGCAACGCGCTCAATCAATTCAAGAACGCCGAGTCGATGCTCCCCGAAGGGCTCGACGACTACCGTCGGGGAATGAACGCCAACTCGCTGGCGACGATCTACGAACGATACGGCGATCTCGAACTCGGCGAGTCGTACCGGATGCAGGCGCTCAGACAATTTGAATCGGCGAACTCGAAACTCGGTCAGATCGGAACGCTGATCAGTCTCGCGACCCTTCGCTTCGCGACCGGCAAGCGCGAAGAGCAGAAGGCGGACCTGATGCGGGCCGAGCGTCTGGCGAAAGAGACCGGAGACGTTTTTTACCTTGCGATCATCGACTCCGAGGCCGCGGGATTCGCGATCTCGGACGGCGCCTATGACCTCGCCATAAAGAGGCTGAAACGGGCAGAATCGTCACTCCGATCGATGAACCTTGTCCCTTCGAAACCGCTCACCGGGCTCGGCATAGCGTACGAAAAGAAAGGCGATCTCAAGACCGCGAAAAAATACTTCGACGCCGCGCTTGCCGAAGACCGGCGGGTCCGGGACAATTCGCACGCCGCCGAGGTCCAGTTCCACCGGGCACGCATCGCGAAAGCCGGGAACGATCTGGACGGGGCACTTGCGGCGATCCGCGAATCGATCGCTCTCAGCGATTCGGCGTACCGCGGCACCTCTAACCTCGGACTGCGCCAGAACTTCCTCGCAACGGTTTACAAGCGCTACGAACTGAACATCGATCTGTTGATGGCCTCGGAACGGCACGACCCGCAGGCGCCGGAGAAAGCGCTTCTTGTCGCGGAGTTGTCCCGGGCCCGCAGCCTTTTGGAGACACTGCGGTCGTCCGATATCGATCCGGCCGCGGCTACCGATCCCGCTACCGCCGATCGGCTGCACGAGATCCGCGGCCTGATGGCGCTCAAAAGCGAGACGCTGAGCAACCTGCTTGCTCAAAACGGCGCGCCCGAAGAGACCGAATCGCTCGACCGCGAGATCGCCGTCCTGCGGACCGAGGCCGATGATCTGCGGGCGAAGCTGCGCGCAGTCGACCACTTCGCGGCATCGGTCTCAGATCCGGCGGAGTTTGATCTCTCGGCCTTTCGCGAGCGTTTCCTGAAGGACGGCACGCTTTTGGTCGAGTTCGCGCTCGGCGACGAAACGAGTTTTCTTTGGATCGTCGGCGCCGATTCCTTCTCGGCGTACAGGCTTCCGCCCAAGGCCCGGATCGAGGCGAAGGTGAGTGAGCTCCGAGGACTGTTGGCGAGCGGCGAGCCGCGCCCAGACGACACGGCCGAGACCTTCAACGCGCGGCTGGCCGAATCCGAACGTGCCTACGCGGCCGCGGCGTCGGAACTCGGTCGGATGCTGTTTGCGGGCGTACGGGAGGACCTTCGGAACCGCCGTTTGATCGTCATCCCCGACGGCAAACTCCACTATTTCCCGGTAGGAGCGTTGCCCGTCGATGCCGGCGATGACGCTCCCCTGCTTTTTCATTCCGAGATCGTCTACCAGCCTTCGGCGCAGATTCTGGCCGCGATCGCGGACCGCAACGCAACGCGGAAACGATCGGCCGGCGGCCTCTTGGTGTTTGCCGATCCCGTTTTCGGCGCTGACGACCCGCGCGTCGGCGAAACCCGCCCGCATTTTACCGAGGGGGCGAGGGACCTCGCCCGGCTTACTGCTTCCGAGGCCGAGGCGAGATCGATCGGCGAATCGTTCTCATCGGGCGCGACGCGTTCGCTGGCCGGATTCGCCGCGAATCGCGGAGCATTGATCGGGACGGACCTGTCGATGTTCCGGATCTTGCATTTCTCGACTCACGCGATCGTTGATGAAAACCGCCCCGAGCTTTCCGGGATCGCGCTTTCGGGAGTCGACGAAACCGGAGCGCCGTCGGACCCGATGGTCCGGTTGCAGGACATATACTCGCTCCGTCTCGATGCCGACCTTGTGGTTCTCAGCGCGTGCAGTACCGGGATCGGGAAGGAGTTCCGCGGCGAGGGGCTTGTGAGTCTCAACAACGCATTTCTCTCCGCCGGCTCGCGATCGGTGGTCGCCAGCCTGTGGAAGGTCGAGGATTCCGCGACGAAGGATCTGATGGCCGATTTCTATGCATCGATCGCCGCCGGCGCCAGGCCGTCGGAGGCCCTCCGGCGGGCACAGCTCCGGATGCGCGGCAAGCCGAAGTATCGCTCGCCGCAATTCTGGGCGGCCTTCACGTTCCAAGGCGATTTCGAATCGGTGCCTGAAGTTTCGACGCGATCGACCCGCCGTCTTCTGATCGGCACCGGAATCGCAGCCGCGTTGATCGCGCTGATCGCCGTATCGGTCCGGCGGTCGCGGCGCTTCCGAAGGTTCAATGCCTCGCAGTTTTGATGCGGGTCTCGCCCCGGCCGGAACGAGATTTCGCGAACGCGGTCCCGTCGTCAAAGCGACAGGCCCGGAAGGCGCTCATCACGTCGAGAATTGTCTGACGAGTTGCCTGTTTGCGCATTGCCGGCAGGCCCGATTTGCGACCCGACCCGGACCTGCATATGCACGCGACGCCGGCGGCACGTGATTTTGAACCCGCGATTTGCCACAATTGAGTAGAGTCGAAGACTGGCGCGCTGATTTGTTAGGTCGCGTTTCCAGTCTCC
>CAZARD010000121.1:0-12432 GCA_964487505.1 uncultured Blastocatellaceae bacterium
GGAATCCTGGAATCCTGGAATCCTCGTAGCCATGGAATCCTGGAATCGTGGAATCTGGAATCCTGAGGCCCTGGAATCCCGCGGCCCCGGAGTGCGAATTCCAAAATCGCTCCCAACGATTTACAATCATCAGGTAATGTTAGACTTGAATTTTGTACGCGAGAATTTGGAATCGGTCCGGAAGTCGTTTCAGGACCGCGGTTTTCCGACCGATCTTTTGGATGACTTTGCCGCGCTCGACACCGAACGGCGGCGGGTGATAGCCGAGTCCGATCAGATCAATGCGCAGCGGAACGCGGCGAGCAAAGAGATCGGCGCGCTGATGCAGTCCGGGAAGCGCGACGAGGCCGAAGCGAAAAAGGCCGAGGTCGGCGGCTTCAAAGAGAGGCAGGCCGCGCTCGACGAGAGCCGGAAGGCGTTCGAAGCGAAGATGAGCGATCTGCTCGCGAATCTTCCGAATATCCAGGCAGATGACGTTCCCGTCGGCGCGGATGAAAATGCGAACGTCGAGGTCCGGCGTTGGGGAACGCCGCGCGGGTTCGATTTCGAGGTCAGGGATCACGTCGATCTCGGAGAAGCGCTAGGCATCCTGGACCTCGAGCGGGCGGTGAAGATAACGGGATCACGGTTTGCGATCCTGAACGGCGCAGGGGCGCGGCTTGAGCGGGCGTTGGTCAACTTCATGCTCGATCTCCACACACGCGAGCACGGCTACACCGAAACGCTTCCGCCGTTCATGGTCAAC
This sequence comes from uncultured Blastocatellaceae bacterium, assembly GCA_964487505.1. GTDB lineage: Bacteria > Acidobacteriota > Blastocatellia > Pyrinomonadales > Pyrinomonadaceae > JAFDVJ01. The sequence goes on from CAZARD010000121.1 coordinate 746, forward strand.
AGCGCGGCGCTCTTCGGCACGGCGCAGCTTCCGAAGTTCGAAGAGGACCTTTTCAAACTAACCGACGCGCGGAATTTCTACCTTATCCCGACGGCCGAAGTTCCCGTCACGAACTACCACGCCGACGAGATCCTCGAGGCAAAGGACCTGCCGAAGTATTTCACGGCCTATACGCCGTGTTTCCGGTCCGAGGCGGGAAGTTACGGACGCGACACGCGCGGACTGATCCGCCAGCACCAATTCGAAAAGGTCGAGTTGGTGAAGATCACTTTGCCCGAACAATCTGAGGAAGAGCACGAGAAGCTGACCGCGAATGCTGAAAAGGTGCTCCAACTTCTGGGCCTTCCGTACCGGACGGTGGTGCTTTCGACCGGCGATATGGGTTTCGGGTCAAGAAAAACGTACGACATCGAAGTTTGGATGCCGTCGCAGAACACATACCGCGAGATCTCGAGTTGTTCCAACTGCGGCGATTTCCAGGCGCGTCGGATGAACCTCAGATTTCGCCGGGCCGGCGGCGCGAAGCCGGAATTCGCGCATACGCTGAATGGTTCGGGGCTGGCGGTCGGCCGAACTTGGATCGCGATTCTCGAGAACTATCAGCAGGCCGACGGTTCGGTAGTGATTCCGGAGGTTCTGCGGCCATTCATGGGCGGATTGGAACGGATCGGCTGATTTCCCGGGTCGTGCGGCGAACGGAGTAGCTACACCGTAATTACAATGTGTCCGTTGACAATTCGGACAAACGTAATTACATTGTGCATATGAAGACGAATATCGTCGCCATCGGCAACTCCCAGGGCATCAGAATCCCGAAGATTCTCTTGGAACAATCTGGACTATCGGGTGAGGTCGAACTTGAGGTTCGTGATGACGGGATCCTGATCAAGCATTCTAAACAGGCGCGTCAGGGTTGGAACGAAGCATTTCGCCAAATGGCGGCAAACAACGACGACGAACTTCTGATCGAAAGCGAATCTTCAACGACGACGCGGGATAATTGGCGATGGTGAAGCGCTTCGACGTCTATTTGCTGAATATGGACGACTCGCCGGTCGCGCGGGACACGCGTCCTTGCGTCGTTATCTCGCCGGACGAGCTCAATGCACATCTCGGCTCGGTGATCGTCGCTCCGGTCTCGAGCGTCACCCGCAAATATCCGACCCGCGTCATGTTCGAGTTCCTCGGAAACGAACGCGCGGTCGTCCTCGATCAAATCCAGACGGTCGAAACCTCGCGGCTGACGCAGAAGATCGGCGAACTCGACGGTCCGACGAGAACACGGGTCGTTGAGACGCTGAGCGAACTCTTCGAACAGTGATGAGCGTGCGGAAGATCATTTCCGGCGGTCAGACCGGCGCCGACCGGGCCGCACTCGATCTTGCGCGCGACCTCGGAATAGCGACCGGCGGCTGGGTCCCGAAGGGCAGGCGCGCCGAAGACGGACGAATTCCCGATGATTACGGCGGTCTGAGCGAGACCGGATCCGTCGAATACGCCGAACGAACGGCGTTCAACGTACGCGATTCGGACGCGACGCTGCTGATCTCTTTCGGCCGCCTTTCCGGCGGATCGCTGCTGACCCGGCGCGTTGCCGACAAGATCGGGCGTCCTTCGATGCACGTTGATCTTCTTGAAACAGCATCCGATGTCGCCGCGCTCGCCGTACGAAATTGGCTGGCGAGAAGCGGTTGCCGGATCTTGAACGTCGCCGGCCCGCGCGCGTCCGAAGACCCGTGGATCTATCCGGCCGTACGGAAGCTGTTGCTCGACGTCTTTCGGCCGAGCGGCCAGGGGCCCGAACCGACCGGACGCGATCCGATCTGAAACAAATATGTCCGAGACCTTTTCATACGATTCGTTGCCGTATCCGAGCAAGTTCTTTCTGCAGACCCATCCGGACCGTTTGGCGACAGTGGCGACGCTATTCGGAATGTCGCCTGCCGAAGTCGAAACGTGCCGCGTGCTCGAACTTGGTTGCGGCAACGGGTCGAACCTGATCTCGCACGCGTATCACTTGCCGGGGGCAACCTTCATCGGCGTCGATCTCGCGCAGAATCACATCGACGACGCGCGGCAAGGCGCCGCCGAACTCGGGTTGACAAATCTCGATTTCCGCCGGATGGACGTCGCCGATATGTCCGTCGCGGAATTCGGACGTTTCGATTACATTGTCGCCCACGGTCTTTTCTCTTGGGTGCCCGAGTTCGTCCGCGACCGCGTCCTGGAGATCTGCAATGAAATGCTGGCCGAGAACGGTGTCGGATACGTCAGCTACAACGCCTTTCCCGGAGCGCACTACCGCCGAATGGTGCAATCGATGCTCCGATTCCGGACGCGCACGGTCAACGATCCGATCGAGAAGGTCGGCAGCGCGATGTCCTTTCTCGCCTTTCTGTGCGAGAACTCGTCCGGTGGCGAGGTATTCCGCGCGATCCTCCGGCACGAGATGGAGCGTCATTTCGAACACGAGGAAGCCGATATCTTTCACGACGATCTTTCAGATCTGAACCGCGCGTATTACTTTCACGAATTCGCCGGGATGCTGGAAAAGAACGGGCTTCAGTACCTTGGCGAGGCGGAACCGCACGCGATGGGAACCGGCGGTCTGAGCGCGGAAGCGCGCGAATTCGTCGATTCGATCGCAGACGTCATCGAGCGTGAGCAGCACCTTGATTTTCTGCGCGGCCGGATCTTTCGGCAAACTTTGTTCTGCCGTAGATCGGTCAAGCTTGCGCGGGATCTCAAGCCGGAAATGATTCGAGAATTTATGATCGCCTCAGCGGTCCGGCCCGTATCGCCGAATCCGGAACTTGCATCGTCAAAGGTCGAACGATTCGTCGGGGTAAAAGGCATTGCGATCGAGATCGCCGATCCGATCGCAAAAGCCGCGCTCGTGGAACTCGGCAAGGCTTGGGGACGCGCGCTTCCGTTCGATGATCTGATGCGCCGTTCGCGTCAAGAACTCGCCCGTCGCGGATACGTCGGCCCCGCCGGTGGTTCCGAGATCGATCTCTGCGCGTCGCTGCTGACCGACCTCTATCGCAACACGAGCCTTATCGAGCTTCACCTTTCTCAGCCCGGATCGCGGCAGGAGCTTTCCGAAAGGCCGCGCGTCAACCGGCTTGCCCAATGGCAATTGCCCAAGGCCAACAACGTGCTGACGAACTTGAATCTTGACGTACGCATTGAGGATGCGGTCTCGCGGCGTTTGCTGGAACTACTCGATGGATCGATGAAGGTCGATGAGATCCGACCCAAGCTCCGCGAATTCATCGCGACGTGTGAGGAGATCGATGACAAGGCAGAACTCCTCGGCCGCTTTGACGAATGGCTCGACGCCAGCCTCGTACAGCTGGCGAAACTCGGAATGTTCGACGACTGATTTTGGATTTTAGATTTTCGATTTTGGATTCCTGATAAGCCCTCGTAGAGGGCGTGAGCGTCGGTCGCCGGCAGCGATACGGCTCCGGCGTTCGCCGCCGGCGACCGACGCTTTCGCCCTCTCCGCGGGCTGACGCGAACTCTAAAATCCAAAATCCAAAATATCCAAAATCCCAAATCGAAAATCGAAAATCCCTAAGTTCTCGAGGGCCGAACTACCTCGACCGAGCATCCCGCCCGCGTGACGATGGCCGAGGCCACGCTGCCTAGAAGATATTTGGTCAACGCGTCGTTGAACTTGGTCGCGCCGAGAAAGATCGTGTCAGCTCCCCATTTCCGGGCTTCTTCGACGATAACGTGTTTCGGATTGCCGTCGCAGATCAGCAGCGACGCATCGATTCCGGCTGCCCGCAGTCGCTCGACGACGCCGTGACCGGTGGCTTCAACGTGCGAATCGTCGATCGAGAACGAGTTTCTGATCCAGGCGTGATCCTGAACGAGAATGACCTTCGCCTCGCTTGCGGCCGGCCACGAACGTTCGGTGACCGCACGGACTGCCTGATCCGCGCCCGTCGTACCGTCATAACCGACGACGATCCGTACCGCGCCGGGCTCAACCTCGACCGATCCGCGTGCGACGCGGACCGAGCACGGGGCTTCCGTGACGATCTTTTGCGCCACGCTTCCGATCAGCAATTCCGCGATACCGAAAACGCCTTGGGCTCCGACCACGATAAGGTCGGGTTTGAATTCCTCTGCACGGAAGAGAATCTCCCACGCCGGCGATCCGTAGGTCGCCTCGGCCGTGACGCTCCATTTCGGGAATGCGGCACCGATCCGTACCGCCGCGCTTTCGGCGAGCCTTTGCGAATCCGCCAGAATTTCGAGGTTCTTACGGTAACGGGCCTCAAGTGAATCGGTCACGAACCGCGGCTTCTCTATCTCGTAGATCGGAGGGAGCCAGACCTCGGCAACACAGATCACCACTGCCTCCGCTTCATCGGGAAGGCCCGCGAACCGTAGATCGTCCAACGCCGAATCGGCGAACCGTGAACCGTCGTACGCGATCAGAATCCTGAAATCGCCCTTCATCTCGGTCACCTCCTTGTTCTTGATCTCTGTCCATATTATGGAACGCAATTCCGCCGAAAACAATGAATTCAGGAGTTGTTGGCGATTCTCGGAAATTCTGTGTTATCTTTCTGCATCAAGAACTTCCTTCAGATCTGAGAGCAACAGAAAATGAGCGAAAACAATGCGGAGAAAAAGGCCGGCACGTATTCATACGAACAGGAACTGATGACGGACCTCGACGATAAGACCCACGACAAACCAAAGGGGATCGCGCTTCACACGAAGATCCTGATCGGTCTGCTGATCGGCATCGTCGGCGGCGTCGTCGCGAACGAGTTTGCCGGCGGAAGCAATGACTGGCTAGTTTGGTTCATACGCAATTTCACGGAACCGATCGGACAGCTTTTCCTGAGCCTGCTGCTGATGATCGTCGTGCCGCTCGTATTCTCTTCGCTCATCGTTGGCGTCGCGGGAATCGGCGATATCAGGAAACTCGGACGGATCGGAGCGAAATCGTTCATTTACTGCCTCGTGATTTCGGCCATCTCGGTCGTCATCGGATTGACGCTCGCAAACACGATCCAGCCTGGAAAACGCATCGCGCCCGAGATCGCCGAACAGATGAAGACGCAGTTCGGCGGCGACGCCGCAAAGCGCGTTGAGGATCAAAAGAAGAACGCGGACGCGGCCAAGAGCGATTCAGCGCTGATGCAGGTCGTCAAAACGATCGTCCCGAAGAACGTATTCAGCTCGATCGGCACCGAATCGCCGAACATGCTCCATCTGATGTTCTTCGCGCTGATCGTCGGCGTTGCCATAACTCTTTTGCCGGGAACGGTTTCAGCGCCCTTTGTCGGAGTCATGGAATCGCTTTTCGAGATCACGTCGAAGATCATCGATATGGTGATGAAACTCGCGCCGTACGCTGTCGCGTGCCTGATCTTCACGAACGTCGCGAGGTTCGGTATCGAGCTGCTTTTCGCGCTCGGATGGTTCGTCGCCACGGTGCTCCTCGCGCTCGCGCTTCATATGTTCGGCGTTTACTCGCTGTCGGTGGCGTTTTTGTCGAAGATCAATCCGCTCGAGTTCTTCAGCCGCGTCAAGACCGTGATCGTGACGGCGTTCTCGACCTCATCGTCGAACGCGACGCTTCCTACGGCGCTGCGGGTTTCCGAAGAGAATCTGGGCGTTCCGAAGGAGATCAACAGCTTCGTGCTGACCGTCGGCGCGACCGCAAACCAGAACGGCACCGCGCTTTACGAGGGCGTTACCGTGCTGTTCCTCGCTCAGCTTGCGGGCGTCGAACTGACGCTCGCGCAACAACTGATGGTCGTCTATCTGGCGATCCTCGGCGGCATCGGGACCGCCGGAGTGCCGTCGGGCTCGATCCCGTTCATCATCGGTATCTTGGCGATGATCGACATTAACCCGGCGCTGATCGCGATCATCCTCGGCGTCGACCGTATTCTCGATATGTGCCGGACGACGCTTAATGTGACCGGCGATATCACCGCCGCGACCTACGTCGCGCGGAGCGAAGGATTCGAACTGATTGGATCAAAGACATAAGTCCGTGAGATTTTTCCAGCGAACGATAATCGCCCTTCTGCTTCTCTTTGTCATCAACGGCACGGCGAACGCCGACCGGCTCGATGATTATGTCATCACGGAAATGACCAAGCGGGGTATTCCGGGGCTGTCCATTGCGGTCGTTCAGGAGGGCCGCGTTGTCAGATCGGCGGGCTACGGCGTCTCGAACGTCGAGAACGGATCCAGAACGACCGATCAGACGGTTTTCGAGATCGGTTCGATCTCGAAACAGTTCACGGCGCAAGCCGTCATTCTTCTCGTCGAGGACGGCAAGCTTTTCCTCGACGATCCGATCAACAAATACCTTCCCCCAAGCGCACCGGATGCGTGGCGTCCGGTTACGATCCGCCATTTATTGAACCAGACGTCGGGGATCAAGGACTGGACCGAGGTCGCAGGCTTTTCGTACCGGCGGGATTATTCGCCTGACGAATTCATCGCGCTGATCCGCGATTTTCCATTGACTTCTCAACCCGGTGCAAATTGGCTGTATTCGAACTCGAACGCGCCGCTTGCCGGCATGATCGTCGAACGCGCCAGCGGCAAACCGTACGAGGAATTTGTCACGGAGCGCATTTTCAAACCCCTCGGTTTTCCTTCGTTGCGATTCAGGCACCAGAACGAGGTCGTTCCGAACCGGGCGAGCGGTTATGTTCTGCGGGAAGGCCGGTTCGAAAACGGCGAACCGTTCAGGCCGCGGATCATCGCGCCGAGCGGCGGTATCCTGGCGACATCGATCGATCTTGCCAAGTGGTTTGACGCTCTGATTTCGCAGAAAATCGTGAAGGCCGGGTCGGTGGAATCGATCCTTGCGCCGACAAGGATCTCGGACGGCCGTTTGGTGACGCACGGACTCGGAATCTTCAAGGACAGCCTCGGCGGTCACGTCGGATACTTCCATCACGGCTCGACGGTCGGTGGCTTCGGAAGCCTGATCAAACATTTTCCAAAGGAACGCATCACGATCGCCGTCTTGGGAAACCTCGAGGACGGCGGATTCGGGCCCGACGTGATTATGAAACGAATCGCCGATCGCTTCATTCCGGGCGCGTATGTCGGCGGCATGAAAAAGTCGATCGATCCCGATCCGGAGTTGAGCCGGCGACTTTCCGGACTGCTGAAAGACATCGCCGCGGGCGAGAATTCGGACCTTTTGCATCCCGGTTACGCGTCCCGCATCTCGCCCGCGTTTCGGAAGGAGATCGGCGAGGCGATTGCCAATTCGGCGTCCTTTCAGTTCTTGCAATCGGAAGAAGTCGGCGCCGATCACTTTATGCTCGATCCGACGATACGTCGCTTTGTACATTATCGCTTATCCAACGGAAAACGGGTCGTCGATTTGTCATTCCGGTTCAATCAGGACAACCGCATTGCGGCGATTCTGATTGATCGTTAGGGTTAGTTGATTCGGGGATCTTCCCGTTTTCCCGGATCACTCATTTAGGCAGATGCCGCTGATTGCGCGGATGAGTCAAATGCGGGGAATCTGCGCCTTTCCGCATCTATCCGCGGCCTTGAATCCGTTCTTTCGTCGTCAAGCGGAGTTGGCGATGAAATCGGCATCGCAACACACGCTTTTCGGTTCTTGAAGATGATTTGTATGACCACCGATCAATCCGCCGTCAGGGCGCGGACAGCCCTGAGCCTCTTCGTTTTGCTGATCGCGCTCGTCCCGGTCCTTTCACAGACCAAGACCGATCCGCTGAGACTTTTGCAGTACCGTTCAATCGGCCCCTTTCGGGGAGGCCGGGCAACGGCGGTCGCCGGCGTTCCGTCGCAGCCCAACGTCTACTACTTCGGCGCGACTGGCGGCGGCGTGTTCAAGACCACCGACGGCGGCGTCAACTGGACACCCGTGTCGGACGGCTTCTTCAAGACGGGCTCGGTCGGGGCGATCGCCGTCGCCGATTCCGACCCGAACGTGATCTATGTCGGAATGGGCGAATCGCCGGTGCGCGGCAACGTATCGCACGGCGACGGCGTTTACAAATCGATCGACGGCGGGAAGACCTGGAAGCACGTCGGGCTCGCCGACACGCGCCAGATCGGACGCATTCGGGTCCATCCGAAAAATCCGGACATCGTTTACGTCGCCGCAATGGGGCATCTTTGGGGATCGAATCCGGAAAGGGGCGTCTTCCGCTCGAAAGACGGCGGAAAGACGTGGGACAAGATCCTGTTCCGATCGGCGGACGCGGGCGCGTTCGATCTCAGTTTCGATCCGGCGAACCCGAACACGATCTTCGCGTCGTTCTGGCAGGTCAAGCGAACTCCGTGGAGCCTGCTCAGCGGCGGCGAGGGCAGCTCGATCTACAAATCGACCGACGGCGGCGATACCTGGACCGACATTTCGAAAAATCGCGGATTGCCGGCCGGCGTCCTTGGAAAGATCGGAATCTCCGTCTCGCCCGTCAATTCGAACCGCGTCTGGGCGATGGTCGAAGCCAAAGAAGGCGGGCTTTACCGGTCCGATGACGGCGGCGAAAGCTGGACCCGGACGAGCGACAACCCGAACATCCGCCAACGGCCTTGGTACTACACACGCGTTTACGCCGATACCCAAAACGTCGACACGGTCTATGTTCTGAACGTCAGCTTTCACAAATCGATCGACGGCGGACGAACATTCTCGAACATTTCAACGCCGCACGGTGACAATCACGATCTGTGGATCGCGCCGGACAACAACCGGCGGATGATCGAATCGAACGACGGCGGCGCGAACGTCACGAACGACGGCGGACAGACCTGGACCGAACAGGATCAGGCGACGGCGCAGTTTTACCGCGTCGCGCTCGACAACGATTTTCCCTATAACATTTACGGCGCGCAACAAGACAACTCCACGGTCAAGATCCCGTCGCGCACGGCCGATTTCGGCATCACCGAAACGCATTGGTACGACGTCGGCGGCGGGGAATCCGGCTGGATCGCGCCGCATCCCGACAATTCGGACATCATCTTCGCCGGCAGCTACGGCGGCCTGCTGACCCGGTACGATCACCGGACCTCCCAGACCCGGGCCGTCGATGTCTATCCGGACAACCCGATGGGCGCCGGAGCCGAAGCGATGAAGTACCGGTTCCAATGGAATTTCCCGATCCTGTTTTCGCCGCACAGGACCGATGGCAAATTTCCTCTCTATGCCGCGGGCAACGTGTTGTTCCGTTCAATGGACGAGGGACAGTCGTGGCAGGCGATATCGCCCGATCTGACGCGGAACGACAAATCGAAACAAGGGACCTCGGGCGGGCCGATAACGCAGGACAATACGAGCGTCGAATACTACTGCACGATCTTCACTGTCGCCGAATCGCCGGTCACACAAGGCGTCATCTGGACCGGGAGCGACGACGGGCTCGTCCACGTCACACGCGACGGCGGGAAGAACTGGGAGAACGTGACGCCGAAGGAAATGCCGGAATGGATACAGATCAATTCGATCGAGGCGTCGCCATTCGACGCAGCCACGCTCTATGTCGCGGCGACGGCCTATAAATCCGACGACTACAAGCCGTATCTTTTCAAGACGACCGATTACGGCAAGACCTGGAAAAAGATCGTCAACGGCATCGCCGCGGACGCTTTCACGCGCGTTGTGCGTGCCGACCCGAACCGCCGCGGATTTCTATACGCCGGAACCGAGACCGGAATGTACTATTCATCGAACGACGGGGATTCGTGGCAATCCCTGATGCTCAATCTTCCGGTCGTTCCGATCACCGATCTGGCGGTCCACAAGCGCGAGGGCGATCTGGTCGTCGCGACGCAGGGCCGATCGTTCTATGTTCTTGACAATCTTTCGGTGCTGTATCAGTTGGCCGACGCGCAAAAAGCCGAGGCGTTTCTGTTCAAGCCCGAAGACGCATACCGGACGCCGGGCGGCGGCGGATTCTTTCAGTTGCCCGCCGGAGCGCCGATCGGGGCGAATCCGCCAAACGGGGCGATCGTCCATTACTATCTCAAAGATAAGCCGAAACAGGAGGTGACGCTCGAGTTTCTCGACTCGGGCGGCAAACTTATCCGCAAGTTCACGGGCCGCATCGGACGCGACGGAGCTGCCGCGCCGGCCGGGCCGGGCGAGCCGCCCGTGCCTTCGGAATCCGGATTGAACCGATTTGTCTGGAACTTCCGCTTTCCGAGCGCAACTGGATTGCCCGGGCTGATAATGTGGGGCGGCAGCCTCAACGGGCCGCGCGTCGTTCCCGGCAGCTATCAGGTCCGGCTTTCGGTCGACGGAAAACCGGTTTCGACCGAGGCGTTTGCCGTCAAGGCCGATCCGCGGATATCGACGACGCAGGCTGAGTTCGAGAAGCAGTTCGATCTTCTGATGAAGATCAACTCGAAGCTGTCGCAGACGCATCAGACGATCCTTGAAATACGCGATGTCCGCAAGCAGCTCGAAGATCTGTCGGCTCGGCTCGGCCCCGAGCAAAAGGATCTGCGGGACAAGGCTGCCGAGATCGGCAAGAAACTGACGGCGGTCGAGGAAGAACTGATCCAGACGAAGATCCGATCCTCGCAGGACGCGCTGAATTTCCCGATCCGGCTGAACAACAAACTGGCCGCGCTCGGCTCGACCGTCGATTCGGCGGATTTCCCGCCGACGAATCAGTCGTACGATGTTTTCAACGACCTGACTTCGCGCATTGACGTTCAGATCGAGGCTTTCACCGCGATCAAATCGAAGGACATCGCGGAGTTCAACCGATTGTTCGCGGAGAAGAACTTGCCGGTGATAACCGTCAAGAGCAAGTGATTAGGGCGACGGCCCGTTGGTCGGGAATCCTGACGGCGGTCCGGCAGATCGAGGCGAACTATGTTTCCAATCGGCGATGACAATTCCGAGGTCCGGACAGTTCCTTATGTGAACTACATCCTGATCGCGGTCAATGTTCTGGTTTTCGTATTTCTTCAGGGGCTCGGCGGGAACGAGGCGTTTACCTACGCGTTCTCGCTCGTTCCGCGCGAGATCACGACCGGAACCGATCTGATCGGACTTATGCCGGTCACCCACGGCTTGCGGCAGATCGGCCAGATCGAACATTTCGCGACGCCTCTGCCGGTCTACTTCAATTTCCTGAGCTCGATGTTCATGCACGGAGATTTCGGCCATATCTTCGGGAACATGCTCTTCCTTTGGATCTTCGGCGACAACATCGAAAGCAGGATCGGCTCTTTTCGCTACATCGTTTTCTACCTGATCTGCGGTTTGGCCGCGGCTTGCGGACAGATCGTGATGGACGCCGGCTCGATAATTCCCATGCTCGGCGCGTCGGGCGCGATCTCTGGAGTTCTCGGCGGCTACGTCCTTTTGTTCCCGACGAACCGCGTGCAGGTCGTGATGTTCCGCTTCATCGTGCAGACCGTTCCGGCGTGGGTGGCGCTCGGCATCTGGATCGGGATGCAGCTGCTTCTCGGATTTCTCTCGCCGTCGGGCGGCGGCGGCGTTGCGTACGCGGCGCACATCGGCGGGTTCGTCGCCGGTCTCGCGTTGATCAGGATCTTCGCGATCGGCAGGTCTTGAGTTTACTGTTCGTGAAACCCGCGACCGGGCTAGAGTTTTGCGGCGGAAAATTGAATAATCCCGGATTACGCATTGGAAGGATTCTGCCACGGATTTCACTAATTGCGCGAAA
>CAZARD010000122.1:0-12112 GCA_964487505.1 uncultured Blastocatellaceae bacterium
AGATCGCGGTTGGGCAGCCCGCTGCGGAGCGTCACGGCGAACAGCAGATCGAGGTCGTCGATCCGACCATCGTTGTTGCGATCGAAATTCGCGAAATCCTGGACGAACTCGATGCGTCCCTGCCTGAACACGCCGAGGTTGAGACTGCCGTCGATGCGCTGAAATTCGCCGCCGACCGCGAGCGTGTGCGGGCCTTTGACCATCGTCAGTTTGTCGGCGAACTGCAGTCGGTTCTGCGTCGTTGCCTGCGGGACGCGAAAGCTCCCGCCGTCGAGGATGCTCGGGAACGTGTATTGGATTCCTTGCGAGAACGGGGTCGTGTTGTTGTCGAAGTTGTTGACGCTGAACGAGAAATCGTTGACCATCTCGGGAGATAGAATCGACGTCCAGTTCGACATGAACGAATGGAACCTGTTTTTGAGAACCTGACGGTACGACGCGGAACCGATCGGGCGGTCGAGCTTGCTCGCATCGGTCGTGTCGATGTCCTCGAACGAATACCGGAAACTGATACGGTTCGTGTCGTTCGCCTGATAATCGATACGGGCGTTCAGGAGCAGGTCCTTGAGCGGCGCCGGAGCAAATCCGCGGCTTATCGTGCGCGCGGCGACATTCCTGATTCCAACCAGCGTCGCGCCGTCCTGATCGCGGTATTCGGCGGCCGCGAACCAAAAGAGCTTGTCCTTGACGATCGGGCCGCCGACGGCGCCTGAATACTGCTGGCGATCGAAGGGCGGCGTCGGCTGTGAGCGGTCGTAGGTCGCCGGCAGCCCCTGAAGCCGCCGGTCGCGCTCGAAGAAGCTGACCGCGCCCCTGATCGCGTTCGTTCCGCCCTTGGTCACGACGTTGACGATCCCCGACGCTGACCGGCCGTATTCGGCGGAGAAACGATTGGTCGCGACCTGAAATTCCTGAACCGCATCCTGCGGGATGTTTATCAACGCGCCGCCGACGAGGTCGTCGTTGTTGTCGGTCCCGTCGACCGTCACGTTCCCGCCGCGTCCGAGCTGGCCCGCCGACGAGATAACGACGGTGTTGGTTTTCGTCGGATCGAAGTTCGGCGCCGGCGAGTTTCCCGGCGTGAGCAATGCGAGCTCGAGAAAGTTTCGGCCGTTCAGCGGGAGATTCTCGATCTCACGCTCGCCGATGACGGCATCGACCTTCGTGGTCTGCGTGTCGATGTGATCGTCGACCGAAACCTGGCTGTCCAGAACGATCGTTTCCGAACCGACCTCGAGCTGCCCGTCGGCCACCGTCGTCTGGCCCGCTCCGGCGATGACGTTCTCGACCCGAAGGTCCTTGAACCCGGCCCTCTTGATGACGACCGAATACTTGCCCGCATTGAGCCCGGCAACGACGTAGACGCCGTCTCCGTCGGTCACGGTCGTCCTTGCGAGATTGCGGGACGGGTCGGTGACGCTGACATCGGCTCCCGCAACAACGGCGCCGTTCTGATCGGTGACGACTCCGGTCAGTGTGGCATTGGACTGCTGGCCGAAAACAAAAGCCGTCGCGCAAAGACACAGCCCGACGACAAAGAAAAATTGCTTCATAGGGGGTGACCTCTGATTACCGAAGGAATTCTGACTTAGTGAAGTTTACAACACTGCTGCCGAGATCCGCAAAATGCGCGTCGATCCGGTGCGCGCGGGGGCGATATGCGATTCAGGCTAAAACCTTCCGTGTTCGAGCCAGACGAGTCCGACCGATGCGGCCCCAAGGGCATACATTATCGGATGGACATCACGCGGTCTTCCGGCGATCAGATAAAGGGCGACGTGTGAGATGAAGCCCCACAGAATGCCCTGCGTGATCGAGAACGTCAGCGGAATCAGGACGATCGTCAGGAACGCGGGGACGGAATCTTCCAAATGCTCCAGTTCAAGCTGCCTGACGCTTTTGAGCATGAACGTCCCTACGAGGACCAGCGCGATCGCGGTCGCGTTCGGCGGCACGATCCCGGCGAGCGGCGCAAGGAACAGGCACGGCAGGAAACAGATCGCGGTGAAGACCGCCGTCATTCCGGTTCGGCCGCCCATCTCGATCCCGGCGACGCTTTCGATATAGGCGGTCCCGGACGATGACCCGAAAAGCCCGGCGCCGAACGTCGCGACCGAGTCGACGATCAATCCCTGGCGGAGATTCTGCGGATGTCCCTCTTCGTCGACGAGCCCCGCCGCGTGCGAAACGCCGATGAACGTCGAGAGCGAATCGAACAAATCGGTGAACATTATCGATATGATCGCCGGCGCGAGCGACCAGCGCAGCGCTCCCCAAACGTCGAGCTTGAAAAGGGCGCTCGAGAAATCCGGACTCGCGAGCGGCCGTTCAGGCCATTTGGTCCAGCCCGCGGCGAGCGCGACGGCGGTCACGAACGCGATCCCGGCGAGGAACGCAAGCGAGCTCTTCCGCTTGATAAGGAAAATTGTCAGGACGGCGCCGGCGAGCGTTGCGAGCGACTGCCAGCCGATCTCTCCGAACTTGACGAACGTCACCTTGTCGGCGACCACGAAGCCGGCGTTCTTGAGGCCGATGAACGTCAGAAAGACGCCGATCCCGGCGGCCGCGGCGATGCGCAGGTTCGACGGGATGGCTTTGGCGATCGCGGTCCGGACCGGCGTCACCGAGATGGCGAGAAACAGGATTCCCGCCCAAAAGACGATCCCGAGCGCGGTCTGCCAGGCCACGCCCTGACCGAGGATTATCGAATATGCAAAGAATGCATTGAGACCCATTCCGGGCGCGACCGCATATGGTAGTTTCGCGTAGAGCCCCATCAGGAGCGTCATCGTGAAACAGACGAGGACCGTCGCCGTCAGCGCGCCGCTGAACGTGATGCCGGTTCCTTCGGTCGCGAGTATCGCCGGATTAACGATGACGATATACGACATCGTCAGGAACGTCGTCACTCCGGCGATCGCTTCGGTCTTCAGATTACTGCTCTCAGCGTTCACTTTAGGTTCTCCCAAGCCGATCCCGGATTCTTGGATCAAGGTTCAAGGTTCAATGTTCAAGATTCAAGATTGAAGAAGCGAGAGCTCGCCGGCGTCGCCTCTGCTCGTCTGCGCCTAAATCCGCTTTCCAAATAATGCTGTCCTCGACGTTTGACGACTGCTTCTTGAAGCCCTCAATTCATGGCCCGGCAAGTGCAGGAACCGGCGTCTTCGAAACGAACCCCCGGATTTCTCGCGGCACATGCGTCGTTCAGCGTGCGGAGCACGCGTCGTATCGATAGCACCAGGCGAAGGCGCAGCCGAGCCTGGTGTGGGATTTCCGATACGATCAACGAGCGTGCGGAGCGCGCGTCTCCTGCCCAAACGGACCGGAGACGCGTGCTCCGCACGCTCCGGCCAAAACCGGGCCCGACACACCACGTTCCGCTTCGCTCCACGTGGTGCTATCGATACGGCGCGTGCTCCGCACGCTCTCGGAGGCGGAATCCGCTTGTCCGAATGGAAACCGCTCTTAAGTCCGCACCAATTTGCGTATCGATCTCCAACGCTAAGGACAGGATTATTCCCCAATCCCAAATCCGCATTCCCAAATCCGCATTCCCCAATCCCCAATCCCACATCCTAATGGTGCGCATCGGGCAAGAAAAAGAACAGAATCCCCAGGATCGTGTACACCGCGAGCAGCTGCAATCCCTCGACCCAGTTGCTTTCGCCGTCGGACGATATCTGCTGCGCGATAAGCACCGATGCGATGACCGCAACGACCTCGGGAACCGTGAACTCGAGGTTCATCGGGTGCCCGAACAGGTACGACGCGAAGATCAGGACCGGCGCGACGAACAGCGCGATCTGCAACGACGAGCCGAGCGCGATGCCGAGGCTGAGGTCCATCTTGTTGCGCATCGCCATCAGGATCGCAGACGAATGCTCGGCGGCGTTGCCGATGATCGCGACGACGATCACGCCGACGAAGACCTCCGTGAACCCGAGCGCTCCGCGCGCGGCTTCGACCGCGCCGACGAGGAACTCCGAGATCAGCGCGACGAAACCCGTTGCGATCAGGAGGACCATTATCGACCGGCCCTTCGACCAATGCTCGCCCGAGGCCTCTTCTTCCTCGCCGACCTCCTGCGCCGCGCCCTGCATCGCCTCGCCGACGAACAGGTCCTTGTGCGTGTAGAGCGAGAAATACAGCGTCCCGATGTAGGTCAGGAACAGGACGATGGCGATCGCGAGGCTCAGGCTTTGCTCCTTTTCCGGAGTCCAGCCGCCCTTGGCGACCGGGACCTGCGCCGCGACCTGATGAAAGATCGTCGGTATGAGAAGCGCGATAGCGGCGAGCGTCAGCGCCGTCGCCGTCGTGCTCGCGGCGGTCCGGTCGAACTTCTGGATCTTGAACTTCGCGCCGCCGGCAACTATCGAAAGACCCAGAACGAGAAGCATATTGCCGATGATAGAACCGGTGATCGATGCCTTGACGACGCCCTCCAATCCTTTTGAAAGCGCAAACAGCGCGATGATCAGTTCGGCCGCGTTCCCGAATGTCGCGTTCAGTAGTCCGCCGATTCCCTGCCCCATATGTTCGGCCAGATGCTCGGTCGCTTTGCCCATCCAGCCGGCGAGCGGGATGATCGCGAGACACGAGACGATGAAGAGCGCAGTCGGGTTCTCAAGCGAAGGAATGAACCGGAGCGCGATCGCGATCGGGACGAATATCAGTAGCCAGTCGAGCGACGGCCTGAGCCAAGAAGATCGGGTTGTCATAAGCGTTGTCGTTTTCAGGTGAATTCGCGAACAGTTTACCTCAAATCAGGCGTTTGAGAAATCTGCCCGCGAATAATCGCGATTCAGCGCGAATCAGACGGTAATTCGGGATCGCCCGCGTGGAGTCTCTTTCTATTCTTGGCCTCCCAAATCGTTGACAATATTGACTTTGCCGGTCAACGCCAAATCTGCTGGACATTCGCGAATATCGGCGGAAACCCGCGGGCTGATTCCAATCGCCGAATTGGGATTTGACCGAATTCGTCCGGACTGCAAAGACCCGGTGCGGCGAGACGGATTCGGACGAACTTGCCCCGCCCGTCGATCTGTTTGACGCTCGCTCAGACGTCGGCTATGCTTCCGCAATGGCCTGCTGGATGGTCTCCTTAATTATGAACAGAATGAGCTTACCCTTGATCGTCTTGATCGCGACCGGATTGATGACGGGTTGTTCAGTGAACACCGAAAGGTCGAATTCGAACGCGGCGTCGAATGCGCCGGCACCGGCATCGAACAACAGGGCCGCCGACAATTCGTCGACCGGGCCGTCGAAGTCGAACGCTTCCGAACCGGCCAGGACCTCGGCCCCCGCGGACAAGTCCGCTTGCCTGACGGCGAAGATGGACGGCAAGAGACTGATCGCATCGCAGACGTTTGTTTTCGATCACGATCCGTTCAAGGGATCCTGCTTCGTCACGTTCGCGAGCAAAGAGGACATGGTCGACGAGAAGGATGTCCCGCGCGGCTCGACCTTCCATATCTTCAAGGACGGCAAGAAGGTTTACGATTTTCCCGACGCATTCGCCGGCACGCAGGCTTGCTGGGTCGATGCGGTCGGCTTCGAAGACCTCAACGGCGACGGCAAGACCGATGTCGTCATCGCCGGCTCGTGCCTTTCCGCGCGTGATTCATATCCGCAGAACGCGGTGTTCGCGAACAAGGGCGACAAATTCTCGACCAACGAATCCGCCAACGAACTCCTGAACGACGCGAAAACCGTGCGCGAGATCGAAGCGGTCGTGAAAAAGAACCCGGGCCGGTTCTTTTGATCCGTACAGATTCAAGATTCGGATCAAGATTCGGATCAGGATTCAAGATTCAAGATTCAAGATAGTCTCAGCCCCGAAGGGGGCGCAGGGACGGTAACCCCCGGCGCGAGCCCGGGGCCGATCCGCCGCGAGGGGACCGCGAGCCCCGCAAGGGGCGCAGCTCGCCTCGGAACGAAGTGCTGGCGGATCTCGCATTCCGATATTCGACGGCGCGGCTACGCCCCTTCGGGGCTTCTTTCGTCATATGAGGCGGTGCGAGGGTGTCCGAAACGTCCGATTCCGGACGCGTAGCGGTCGGTCGAATTTAGCCGTGGGTTTCAACCCACGGTTCGGTGCGATTCGATTCCGCGTCGCGTCAGCGACGATTGAATCAGGCGTCGCTCACGCGTGACACGATTGGCGTGCCCGATTGTGAGGTCCCGAAGTTGAACCCGTGGCTAAGCCGCAGTTCATAATGAAGAACGCCCGGGGGCTGTATGAAAAGTCTGATGCCGGCCGCGTAGCGGTTGGTCGACGTTAGCGTTTGCGGCATAGCGTCGCGCGAGCGACACGAGATTCAATCGTCGCTGACGCGACGCGCCCGTGATCCCCGATTTCCGTGGGTTGAAACCCACGGCTAAACTCGTTTTGTCGCTACGCGACCGGGAGCACGATCGCGGATTGCGACTTCGGATCTCGTTGTGTCGGTGTCGTGGCGATCCTTGCCGAGCGGGCTTCGCGCGTCGACGATCGATCGTCCTTTCGCCATCGCACCGGAGATCCGACTTTTCAGACAGCCTCTTATCGTCCCTACGCCCCTTCGGGGCTTTCATATCCGGCACGTTTTCGGCCGATCCCAGGAACAACCAAGGGGTTCATTGCGAAATGCCGCAATACGCATTTTGATCAGTGAAATCGGGAGGCGGATCGCAGTTGCGGGACGTTTAGAACCACATTGATCGCAGATCTAATCTTGAATCTTGAATCTTGAATCCTGATCCGAATCTTGAATCCTAATCTTGAATCTTGAATCTTGATCTTGATTTCAAGCCCATCCACGGAAACGGCCCGCGAGATCGGCGGCGGCGCGGATGTAGCCTTCGAACTCTTCGATCCGAGCTACATATCTTGAACGGAAGACGATCAGATCGGGACCTGCGCCGCACACCGATATGACCGCATTCTGCTCGAAATGGCTGAGCA
The DNA here is from genome assembly GCA_964487505.1 of uncultured Blastocatellaceae bacterium. Taxonomy (GTDB): domain Bacteria; phylum Acidobacteriota; class Blastocatellia; order Pyrinomonadales; family Pyrinomonadaceae; genus JAFDVJ01. The sequence continues at coordinate 6,950 of CAZARD010000122.1, forward strand.
GTTCGGGACGGAACACGGCGCGGATCGCGTTTTCGTCATCCCCGAAGAGCGTGAAGGCACCCGAGAAATCGGGATGCGAGTCGAAATCGATATCGCGCCGGCCCACGATGTGCAGGGCTTTCTCAAGTATCCCTTCGGGCCGCAAATAGAAACGCGGGAGTTGGAGCGAGCGGTCTTCGACGGCGCACATCGTCTGGCGCGATGTCGTCGTCCCGGAGCCGGCCGGCCCGCTGTTGGTGTAAGCGAGATCGAAGATCCAAACCGTTCGCCCCGACACTTCACCTTGCATCAAATTCTCGAGCGCCTTTGGATACCCCTCGAAAACCTCGAAATTCGCCAGGAACGGCAACGCCGAAAGTTCCGCGACGGGCGCGAACGCGAAGCCGAATCGCGCCGCGAGATCCGCGAGCTGCTTTGTGCGGATGGCCAAATTCTCCTTGCGCTTTAGTCCCGTCCGCACCAGCAGCACGACGAGCCCGATGAATCCGGCGAAAAGCAACAGCGCAAAAATCGCGAACAACACGAGCAGGATGGATGTGGTGTCGATCATTAGATTTCGCGTTCCTTATCCGATCGGCTCACCGGCCGGGACCGCCAACGCGGGCGTTCGTTGCCGCGGCGCATCCGGGCGGGCCAAGAATCGCTCGATGTCCTGAAGGATAAGCCGCTTATGCGCGTCTGGTCGAGTTTTCAGCTCGACCTTCAGCCCTTCGGCGATCTGGAAAAGCGCTTCGTTCGCGATCGCGCGGACCGCCCGCGAGGCTTCCGGATTCGCCGCCAGATCCGTCAGACGTTCGACCAGCACGCTCCGCTCGGTCGCGAGGATCGCCGCCAGATACGCGTCGGCCGGGTTCGGCGCTTTCCAAACCCGAAGCACCAGCGCGTCCACCGCTTCGCGAAAGTGCGGGTACTTGCGGTCCTCGGCGTTGAACTCGATCATCCGCGCGGCGCGGGTCGGTTCAAGCAAGACCGAGATCGCAAGATCGGCGGCGATCGATGCCGCTCCAAGCGAATCGAAAACGGGCCGGGTCCGTTTCTCGAAATACTCTCCGGTGCCGTTGTCATAGCCGTCGGCGCGCGGCGGCAAGAGTCTTCGGATATTCAAAGGAATCGCAAGCTCTTCCGGCCTGAGTGTTGCGAGTACCGCCTCGAGCGCCTCGCGCTGGCGCTCGGGCGCGACGATCTCGCGGAACTTCGACGGGACCATGCCGTTGGTCTCCTTTACGGCGTACGTGAAATACATTCCGCCCACCGATTTCGCTGCCGAAACGAGTTGGTACCGATGATGCAGATAAAGCGGGATGAGTTTCGCCTCGAGCTCCGACACGGGCGTCCCGGCCGGGATGCTCTTTAGTCCGAAATCCCTGAGACCGATCCTCCGGACGTCCATTTCGTGCCTGAGCATTTCGATCGGATCCGATCCGTTGTCCCAGATGCTGGCCAATGGATGCGCCGTTCCCGGACCGCGACCGTCGTCGTCGGAAACATAGAGCATCCCGTCGCGTTCGCCCTGGGCGACGATCTTCGCGAGTTCGGCCGCCTCATCCGCCCCGGGCAGGAACTGCGAGTAGGCGTAGCGGACCGCGAACTTGTCGAACGCGCCGATGCCGACCGAGTAAGCGTTCGAAAGATCGAGCCGTCCGTCCTTGATCTCGACAAGCGGCGCCGGGTAGTCCATAACCGAAGCGCGGCCGTAGGTGCTCGCCGCGAAATTATGTTCGAACCCCAGCGTATGGCCGACCTCGTGCGCCGAAAGCTGTCGGATGCGCGCGAGCGACATCGCGGCCGACGCCGATTCGTTGTCGGTCAGATAGGAAAGCTCGGGTGCATCGCCGAAAGCGCAGAATCCGGGTTCGTCGGTCGAGGCGTAGGAGGGCAGCATCCCGGTCGCGAGCAGGAAATCCTGCCGGATGCGAAGCGATCCGAGCGAGACATTGCCCTTGATGATCTCGCCCGTACGCGGATCGGTAACGCTCGCGCCGTAAGACCAGCCGCGCGTCGAACGGTGCACCCAATTGATCATGTTGTAGCGAATGTCCATCGGATCGGCATCTTTCGGCAGGACGCGCACTTCGAAGGCATTCCGAAAGCCGGCCGCCTCGAACGCCTGCTTCCACCAGCCGGCGCCTTCGACCAACGCCGAGCGGACCGGTTCCGGGGCGCCGTTGTCGACGTAATAGATGATCGGCTTGACGACGTCCGAAAGCGCGGCACTCGGATCCTTCTTTTCGAGTCGGTGGCGGGTCAGCCAACGCTTTTCGATCGCCGAGGTGAAGGGCGAGGCATAGTCGTAGAAGACGATCGGGATCGATGCCGTGCGCGGATCGGCACGGCGCGGTTTGTAGCCGTCGTCCGGAAGTTCGACGAACGAATGGTGCTGGCGGACGGTCACCGAAGCGGCGGTCGGCGTGACCGAAGCGACGAGTCGCCCCGGCTCATCGCCGGCGAACGTCGTCGTCACCTCGACCTCGGTGTTCTTCGGAAATCCCTTCGTCCGATCGAGATAGAACGCGCTGCGCGATTCGTCAAAGCGGTAACTTCCCTGCCGGGACTGCCGAAGCCGGTCGGCGACTCCGTGGGCGTCGCGCAAAAGGAAAGCGGTCGCATCGACAAGGACGCGGCCGCCCTCTTCGGCCTCGACCTTGAACCCGAAAATGACCGATTTCGCAAAGGACTCGGCGACGGCCCGGCGTTCCGCCTCGTCTTCGCTCAACGCGCGATAACGGTAGTTCGGCTGAACGAGCAGGACCTTTTGACCGATCCTCTCGAAGTAGACGACGAACGTCCGACCGATCTGGCCACGGTCGAGACCGACCGGATTCGAACCGAGCCCCGCCGGCAACGAGACCTGATAAAGGAACTCCCGATTGAATCCCGAGATCTCCAGGAACATCCGACCGGCCTTCGCGTCCCAATAAAGCGGCAAAAAGCCGTCGATCTTCTGAAGACCGGCGACCTTCTTGCCGATGGACTCTTCAGGTTTCTCCTGTGCGCGCAGGCCAACGACGGCACTCGCCGCGAAAATGACGATAACGATCAGTTTCTTCATCTTGTCGATACCTCGAATTGTGAGTAAAAGGTATGACGAAACGGGATTTCGGGCAAGCATCGGACGAGGGTCACTCGGTTTCGAGTTCCCTTCGGATCTCCTCTTCCATCTTCGCGGATTCGAGCGCGAGCGGAAGGTCCGATGTCCGGGCCGAGAGTTTCTTGAGCGCCATTTCGGTTTCGGAGAAATTGGTGCCGTGCCGCGCTGCGGTCTCGATCTGGTGCATCCGCTTTTCGGCCTCGATCTTCATCTGCTCGGCTTCATTGCGGATCGCGGCGAGTTTTTCCTGATCACGCGCAAGCTCGGCTTCAAAATCCTTGATGTTCTCGGCCTTTGAATATCGTAGTTTGCTCTGTTGGCGCTTGTTGAGCTGCAGTTCCTTTTGCGCCGACTTGATGATGCGTGTGGCCGTCAGGCGCGCGGCGGCGGAATCGCGAAAAGCGTCTGCCAGAAGAAGGTTCTTCGATTCCAGTTCGCGGAGCGACTGGCGTTCGCTGCCGGTGAGTTCGTGCAGGAACCAGTCGAGTTCCTCGGCCCGAATCCCGTCGACCGCCAGCCGTTCGCGGACCTGCGCCAGCCAGCGCGACCTGTAGAACATCAGCCCGCCCGAAGCGATCAGGCCGGCGATGAACCCGACCACCAACGAAATGACCGCGAAAAAGAACCAAACGGCGGCCGCCGGCGTAGCGGACGAGATCAGGAACAAGAACAAAAAAACCGCCGCCGGAATGACCGGCAGCGCCAGCGGCAGGCTCCAGGCGCCGGCCTTCAGCAGTTTGTCCTTGCGGACATCCGCGCGCGTGATCTCGTAAACCGGCTCCAATTGGTTCATCTATTTTGATTTACCTTAGTTGGAAACTTAATTCAACTTTTGCGCATCGTAAAACTTACTTTTGGAAAAATTCGTATTATCATTGCTTTCAAAGTTTGGCGGCAATCTTCTGAGCAATAGCCTATGAATTTCCTTCGAGTTTCCGGCGCTGTCTTCGTTGCCTTGATCGCGACCGTCTGTATTTCCGCGCAACCTGAGAAGAAAAAGGACGATCGCGTTCGGACCGTCACCATTCCGATCTCGATTTTCACCGACCGCGAGCTCAAGGCAGATCAGCAGGAGGAGTTCATCCAGGCCGGCGAGATCCAGGTCAAGGAAGCGAACGAAGACCAGACCGTGCTTTCGATCCGGAGCGTGACGAACACGCCGCTCCATCTGGCGGTGCTGATCCAGGACAATCTGACTTCGGACGTCAATCTTCAACTCGAGGACATCAAGAAATTCATCCGCAAGCTTCCGCCGGACTCGCGGGTTTTCGTCGGCTACCTGCGATCCGGAACGACGCAGGTCAGACAGAAATTTACGACCGATCTCGAAAAGGCGGCGAATTCGATCAGGATAGTCGCGGCCAGTGCGGGACTCGCGCCGAACAATCCGTACGAGGGCGTTGAAGAGGTACTGCAGCGTTTCGACGCAATGCCGACCGGCCGCCGGGCGATCCTTCTTGTATCGGACGGCTATGATTCGCTTGACAACTCATCGCCGGCGCAAGGGCTAGATCTGGAGAAGGCGATCCTCAAGGCCCAGCGCCGGAGCGTCGCGGTCTACGCCATCTATTCGGCCGGAACCGCCACCCAGGGAGGGAGTTCTACGCGCATCCTGAATTCGCAAAGTTCGCTCGCCAGGCTTGCGGACGAAACCGGTGGCCGCGCGTTCTTTCAGGGAATCAGTTCACCGATCAGCTTTCAGCCTTTCTTCAAGGATCTCAGCATCATGCTCAACCGGCAATTTGCGCTGACCTACCTTTCGACGCATCCGAAAAAAGGCTTCTACAAGATACAGGTCACGAGCACCAATCCCGCCGTCCGTATCGAACATCCGAAGGGCTATTACTATCGGGGGAAATAGAAGGGATTTGGGATTTGGATTTTGGATTTTGGATTTTGGATTTTGGATTTTAGATTTCGCTCACGCACTCGTCGAAGCTGATCCGAAATCCAAAATCCAAAATCTAAAATCCAAAGTCAAAATCCCGAAGCCAAACATTAAGGATCAGGATGCGAACTTGTAGTTGCAGACCGGGCAGATGTTGACGTCCTCGCGGATCAGAAAACCGATCCAG
>CAZARD010000123.1:0-3407 GCA_964487505.1 uncultured Blastocatellaceae bacterium
GGATTCCGCCGCGCGGGCGGCGCCGTGAATTTAGCCGTGGGTTTCAACCCACGGGCCGATGCGAATCGTTCCCGCGTCGCGTCAGCGACGACTGATTTCGGCTGAGTCAATCGGAGTCAATCGTCGCTGACGCGACGGTATCGAGAAATCCCCGATTTCCGTGGGTTGAAACCCACGGCTAAAGTCGGATGATCGCTACGCGATCGATTTCGATTTCGAATTCAACCCATAGCGGCGTTCTTCTCACAAATTGTTCAACCAATATTTCTCCATCGTCCGCCGTAGGTGGAGCGTTGTGTTCTCGCCCTCGTTGATGCCGTGGGCGCGCATCGGATACGACATCATCGTGAACAGCTTGTTGTGCTTGATCAGTTCGTTGACCAGCATTTCGAAGCTCTGGTAATGGACGTTGTCGTCGCCGGTTCCGTGAATGATCATCAGGTTTCCCTGCAGGTTCTTCGCCCAGGTTATCGGCGAGCCGTCGCGGTATCCTTTCGGATTTCCTTCCGGCAGCCCCATATATCTTTCCTGATAGGTCGCGTCGTAGAGCTTCTGGTCTGAAACGAACGAGACCGCGATGCCCGTCTTGTATATGTCCGGATGCTTGAACATGCAGTTGAGCGTCATTTGCCCGCCGCCGCTCCAGCCCCAGATGCCGACCCGCGCCGGATCGAGGAAGCTGTTCATTTCAAGTATCTTCTTGGCCGCCTTGCTTTGATCTTCGGTCGCCAGAATTCCGATCTGTCCGTATATCGATTGCCTCCAGTCGCGTCCGCGCGGCGTCCGCGTCCCGCGATTGTCGATGCTCACGACGACATAGCCCTTCTGCGCCAGGTATTGGTGCCAGAATCCTTCGCCGCCGTCCCAATTGTTCTGAACGGTCGTTCCCGCCGGTTCGCCATAAACATAGATGATCAGCGGGTACTTCTTGTTCGGATCGAAGTCCGCGGGCTTGATCATGTAAGCGTCGAGTTTTTCATCGCCGATATCGACCTTGAAGAACTCCTTCGGACGCAAACCGAGCGCGTTGTACTTTGCCTTGAGCTCGCGGTTGTCTTCCAGCAGTTTCGTTTCGCTGTGATCGGGCAGGCGCACGAGCGCGATCCGGTTCGGGGTCGTCGAGTTGCTGTAAGTATGGATCGCCCATTTCGCGTCTTCCGACATTTGGTAAGAATTGTGTCCGGGAGCGCCGGCGGGCGTCACGCGTTCGGCCCGGCCCGTTCCGTCGAGCCGGCTGCGGTACAGGTAGCGCTCGGTGTAACTCTCGGGCGAGGCGATGTAGTAAACGTATCCGCCCGCCGGATCGATGCGGTTGATATTGACGACGTCGAACTCGCCCTTGGTGATCGGCATGATCTCCTTTCCGTCGCGCGAGACGCGGTACAGATGCAGCCAGCCGTCCCGTTCGCTCGACCACGTGAAGTACTTCTCTCCGTCGAGCCAGCGGATGTTGTCGTGAATGTCCAGAAATCCCTTGTTCGTTTCGGTCAGGATATTCTTCAGGGCCAGCGATCCGGCGTTCGCGTTCCAGACCTTGTTCGTGTTCTGAAGTCGGTTCAGTTGCTGGATCATCAGCTCGTTCGAGTTCGGAATGAAATCCATCCGCGCGAGGTAATTATTCGCCGGGTCGCCCGGGATCGCGAGCCATCTCGTCTTCCCTCCGACGGCCGGGATGACGCCGACCTTGACCGCTGAAAGCGTCGTGCCGACCTTCGGATAAGGCAGCGGGATCGGCTTCGAATAGATTCCCGAGACGTTGTCGATCAGATAAAACGTTCCGATGTTCTTGGTGTCCGACTGCCAGTACGCGATCGTCTTTCCGTCCGGGCTCCAACGGAACCCGTCGCGGCAGTCGAGTTCCTCCTCGTAAACCCAATCGAAGGTGCCGTTGATGATGTTGCCGCCGCCGTCTCGGGTGATCTGGGTCAAGCGCGACGTCGCGATATCTTCGATGTAGATGTTCTGCTTGCTGACGTAACCGACGCGCGTGCCGTCGGGCGAGAATTTGGCGAACATCAGCGTACTCGCTTCCAGGGATCTTCCAAGCTGCTGAAGTTTCCGGCTGCGCAGGTTCAAGACCCAGTAGTCGCCGCGAGTGTTGTAGCGCCAGACCTTCTTCGAGTTGGTGAAGACCAGCAACTGAGAATTGTCGTCGGACCATTCGTAATCGTCGATCGGCAGAGGCTTGTCCGCTCCCGCGGGCGTGAGCGCCCGGGCCGGCACAAGCACCGAGCGCGCACCCGACTGCGCGTCGTAGCGGACGATCTCGCTGCCGCCGTCCTTGTCGGCCTCGACCGTCGAGTATCCGGTGCTGTCCTTCATCCATCGGACGGGACCGAATCCCTTCTGCCGGAACGCGCGTTTCGCGTAGATGTTCTCAAGCGTCAGCGCTGTTTCCTGCGCCGCCGCGATCGGTGCCGCGAACGCGACGATGAGAAGAATTTTGACCAGGATATTTTTGTTGTTCATTTTCACTTTTTTTCCGCAAGTGTCCGACGAACCCCGTCAGGGTTTTGCATCTCTCGTTGCCGCCGAAATCGATTCCTGCCGTCGAACGATACGCTGCGCGCTTCGCAAGCTTTTATCGAATTCAACTCGACCGGGACAGCACGACCTGCCGGAGTCCGAGTCTAGCGCATCAGATCGGTGATCGTTATCAAACCGTACCCTCTCGCCCGCAGCTTCGCGATCAGGGCGTCGAGCCGGTCGTAGAACTTGTCGGTCCGCTCGGGATCGGTCCCGATGTGAATCAGAAGGATGAATCCGTTGAGGCCGTTCTTTGATTCATACTCCAGAATCTTGCGTTCGATCGCTTCGCTCGACTGGTAGTTCTTCATCGACGGCGTCGTGTAGTCGGCGTTCGAACCCGTGCCGGGCGTGAAATTGATCAGCTTCAGGCCAAGTTCCGAAGTCCACTCAGCGACCTCGCGGTTGTACCATTCGAACGGCGGGAGAAAATACGGCGCGTCTTCGCGCCCGATACCGAATCGCTTCATCTCGGCATAGTTGCGCGCCAGATCGAGTTCAAGATCTCGCCGCGAGACGAGCGTTTTCGAGCGGTCGTTCCAGTCGGCATAAAGGAGATGCCCGTCGGAGTGCGCGCCGAGGTAATGACCGTCGCGTTTCAGCCTTTCGATGACCGGGCCGAACGAGCGGTAGAACCGTCCGGTGAAGAAGAACGAAGCCTTGACCCTGTTCTTCGACAAGGCGGCGGCTATCTTCTCCGCGCCGTCCGCGAACTCGTCGCCGGTGAAGACGAGCGCGAGCTGTTTCTTTGTTGCGTCGCCGCGGACGATCGCGCCCTGATCATACCTGAAGCGCGGATCGCTCTTGTCGGTTCCGCTCCACGCCGCCGTCATCAGGATCGCGTCGGCCGTGCCGTCCATCGTCGGCTCGTTCGTCGAATA
>CAZARD010000123.1:3507-11835 GCA_964487505.1 uncultured Blastocatellaceae bacterium
CCAGTCACGGTGAGCGATGACCATCGCACGGAAACGCCGGTCGCCGGTCATCCGTTCGTACAGCATCCCCTGCGTCACGAGATTGACGACGAGATTGTTCGAACACCAAATGAACGGAACGCCGATGCCAAAGGAATTGCCCGACGCGCGTTTCGACACCGCTTCGAGGTTCTCACGGTAGTAACCGGCGAGCTCGCGCTTCGTCCGGGAGTCGACGAGCGGATAGAGTGCGAAATGCCCGACGTTCATGAATGGATAGAGCTGGTAGTGCTCGGCCGTGTCGCGGCCCATCCAGGATGTCGCGCCGATCATCTTCGCGTAGCGTTTTGCGTCGTCGAGGTACTCTTTCCTGCGGGTCGCCTTGAAAAGCTCGGCCGCGGCCCACTCCATATCGTCGGCCCACGTGTCCTCGTTGTAGCGGTACGGCGCGCCGTACGAGTTGCCCTGTTGGAAGCCTTCTTTCGCCCTCCCCAGCGCGTAAAGATCGGTCGCGTGTTTCAGATAGATGTCGGCTTTCGACGGATCTTTCAGGTCGGCGCGCCAGATCCTTGAGGCCATCGCGAACGCCGCCGCCGATCGCCCGGCGATGTTCGCGACTCCGGTCGACCGGCTCTTGAACTCGCGCAGTCCCTGCGGTCTACCGTCCGCAAAATAGACGGGGCGATAGCTGTTCTTGCCCCAGCCGTAATCGGCGTTGTCCTGGTCCGGAAGCTTGAAACCCCGGTGATCGCGGTCATCGGCGACCTGATGGAACAGCCAGTCGGGCTTCGGGTGCAGTTTCTCGATCCAGTCAAGGCCCCATTTCGCTTCGTCGAGCACGTCAGCGATGCCGTTCGCCCGTTGCCGGCCGTAATCGTCAACCTGGTCGGCGAATTTCGTCTTTTCGAGCTCGTACGCGAGCAGCATGCGCGCCGTCGCGTTCGAAGCCGTGATCAGATACTTGAGCTGGTCGCCGGCGTCGTGCCAGCCGCCGCTCGCATCGACGAACGATCCGTCCGGGATCGGCGCATAGAACGTGCGGCCGTCGCGTTGATGGCAGACCATATCGAGGAACGGATTGTACCCGCAACGCTGCTGCCGCATAAAGAACAGCAGGTCCTCTTGTACGGCCGCGTAGTCACCGATCGTGAACCGCGGCGACTCGCTCGTCGCGCGCTCGAACTTCAGATAGAACCGCCCTGCTGTTTTGAGATCCGAAAAATCAAGGATGTAGGTGAACGGAAACGGGCTTCCCCAATTCGGCTTGCTGTCGGGGCGGACCACACCGACGAAAACGGGGGAGTCGGTCAAGGCATCGACGACAAGAAACTCACCACCCCACTCGCTTTTCGAGATCAACAGCGCGCTCTTCGGATCTTCCGGGCGAAAACCGACCTGATTGACGCGGATGAGCGTTTCCCCCGCGTTCACCGTCCCGGATCCGAGAAATACAAAAAAGGTCAACGCAAGGGCGACGAACGGTCCGACGGGAAACCCGTGTCGAACCGGTCGGGACAAATCTTTTGGAGACACGCGCGGTGGGGCGATGGCTTCGCCGACCGCCCGTTCGCGGACCGTTGGACCTGTGCTTGCGGTTGCAGATGACATCGAGATTTCTTGAAATAAAAGAGAGTGATTCCAATCGAATTATAAGGGTCATTGGCTCATTCAAAAAGCTGGCACCCCGCACGAGTTACGCGTTCACGCGTGACCGCAAGTCAGCGTATCGATACGAAAATCATATGAACTGGCGTATTGCGATCGAAGTTCCAAATCCAAAAATCGCTCTGCCATCGCTCACGCGAATCCTGACCCTGTGCATTTGGGATTTGGGATGTGGGTCTTCGACCGGTTTTGGGTTTTGTTGCTCTGCGGACTCGTTCTTCGGAAATCCAAAATCGCACATCCCAAATCCCAACGGGCCGGAACTAGAACCTTTTCCTCAAACGGATCTCGAAACTGAAACTGTCCTTGTTGCGGGTGACGTTCGAAAGAGAGCGCTGTTCGTATTGCGCGACGAACGATAGCCGGTTGGAGACGCGGTATTCGAGCGCGAGGACCTGGTTCTGGTCTTCCGAGAGGTTCGTCGAATACGTGACCAGCAGGTTCCGGTTGATCTGCCGGCCGACCGTCAGACGCGCCGTCGGATTGAGACGCTGGCCCGAGAGGATCGGGTCGAGCTGGAACTTATTGAGTCCGAACAACTTGTCCGTAGCGCGCGCGACCGGCTTGTTGATGATCTCGTCGGTCAGGATCTCGGCCGCGGTCTTGATCCCCGTCTGCGCCAGCGTCGGGATGCCGGTTTCCGTGTTCGACAGGCTGCCGGTCGTGATCAGCGAGATCACATCCGGTTGCGGCAAAGCCGGGTTCGACCGCACGGTCGCCTTCAGATTCTCCGCGTCCGACAGTTTGCCGTCGAGGTTCAGGAAGATCTGGTAGCCGCTTATCTCGCTTTCGGCTTGAAGGCTGATTATCGGATCGATTCCTTCGGTGTTCGGCGGGAAGACGAGTTCGCTGCGACGGATCTCGTACCGGTCGTTACGATAGAAAAGCGTTCCGCCGGTCGCCGTGATCCGGCCCGCGACCTGCGGATAATCGATGTCGCCCGTGACGCGCAGCGAAAGCGACGCGGTCAGGTCGGCGAGATTGTTCCGCACGACCAGCGCGTCGCGTCCCTCGACGAGCAGGTCAAGCCTGATGTCGCCGAGACTGGAATTCGAGTCGCTCTGCGTGATCGATCCCTCGCGCCGGCCGCCGATGACATCCGCGATATCGATGTCCCGGGAATAGAGACTGCGTTTGGCGTTGATCCGTCCCGAGATGACGCTCGAGAGCTGGTCGCCGATCCGGCGCCCGTTGATCTCGATCTCCGCGTCGCCCGATGTCGAAAAATTCTTCGGCAACGGGAGCGTCACGTCCGACCCGCGCAACGTCATACGAAACGCCTCGAGGTTCAACTTGTCGCCGAGGAATACGCCGCCCGAAGCGGTGAATTTGCCGCCGCCCAAAAAGCCCGTCAGCTCGTTGACCTGGATCTGGTTGGAAGTGAAGATCGCCCGCCCGCGTATGCGCTCGAACGTGATGCGCTCGGAACCCACGAACGCCGCCGCCGACACGCCCGGCAGATCCGCGGTCCCGTTCAGGCGCGATGTCAGATTCGGGCCGGTGAGCCGCATCGAAACGTCGGCGAGTCCGGAGAAGAACGCGTTCTTCGACGCAAGGTTGAGAATGCTGAGATTGATGCGGCCGTCGATCGAAAAGTTGTTGATGCCGTCGTCGCGCAGGGCCTTTGTTCCGCTGACGACAACGTTCGAACCGGCGCCGGCGAATTTCGCGTTCTCGACGACGACCTCGCGCGAGTTGAACTGGATCGAGATCGGACTGACCGCGTTGAGCGGAGTATCGTTGATCTGAAGGTCGAATTGACTGAACGCCGCGCTGCCCTTGAGATCGTCCGCCGTGAACTCGCGCTTGTCGCCGACCGCTTTCGAGATGCGGCCGTCAACCACGACGCGGCCCGTCGCGCGGCCCGAAAGTGTCAGATTGGGCGACGGCGCGCGAACCAGCGAAATGAAGGGCGCGAGCTGCGAGTTGTTGAAATTCGTCTCGGCGTGGAGCGGAAGATCCGGATCCGCGAAGTTCAGCGTCGCGGCGATGAGTTGTTCCTGACCCTCGAGTTTCGCGGTCAGATTCGCGGTGAGTTGGCGGTTCTCGGTCCGGCCGTCGAAGATGATCTCGCCGAGCGCGTTGCCGTTGATCGTAACGTTCGCGCCGGCTCCACGAAAGTTCACGTCCCAGGTCGTCGAATCGTTCGCGTTACCCGTGGTTCGTCCGTTTATCGAGACGATGCCCGTGATGTCCGGCAGCTCCTTGTAGTTCGGGATGAACGGCGCGACGCGCGCGAACTCGATCTCCTTGCCGTCTAGGTTCAGGTCGAATCCCTTGGAATCGGTCCGATACGTGCCGTCGGCGTTCAATTCACCGTCACCGAAACGCGCGTTGAACCGCTCGAGCGCGATCAGCGTGCCCTCGAAATTGAGGCGTGTCGCGATCCGATCGAATGTCTGCCCGCCGAGCGATCCGCCGGCCGCCGTCAGGTTGGCGTTGCCGACCATCGCATCCGGAAGACCGCGAAGGTCGAGATCGCCTGAGGCGTCCGCCTTCAGATCGCGGAACGTCGCCGGCAGATCGATAGGCAGCGCTGCCAGGATGTTGCCGGTGTCGATGCGATCGAACCGGGCCCGAACAGCGATGTTGTTGTCGCCTTCATTGGGAATCTCGGCCGAAAACGCGAGCGTCCCGCCATCTGATTCGCGCAGGACGCCGTCGCTCAAACGGGTCTCGTCGGGCGTCGCGTCGATCTTCATCGCCAACGAACCGAGCTCGCGGCCGCGCAACGCGATCGATTCAAGTGCGGCGTTGCCCGAAATGCTCGGCGAGGAGATATTCCCGGTCAGCGTCCCGTCGAACGCCATTTTGCCCGACGGCTCGGCCTTGTACTCATCGAGCGTCCTCTCGAGATCGGGCGAAAGATCGAGGACGCGGAAGATCCGGTCGATCTCTTTCGCGTCGCTCGACGCGAGAACGAGTCCCAGGTTTGAAGCGTCCCCGCCGATATCGAGGTCGCCGTTGGCGGTCAGCAAGCTCTTGTCGGTCGCAAGCCGCGCGACGTCGAGCCGGAAAACGCCGCGCTTCGCCGTCGATTCGATCCTTCCGTTGAGAGGGACGAAACCCTCGCTCGTCGTTCCGGCGTTCGCCGAGATGTCCGCGTTAATGCTGCCGTCGGCGGTACGGACGTCAGTGCCGTCGAAGCTGAGGTCCACCGTGCCCGATGTGTCGCCTTCAAACGGAACGACGCGACCGCCCTGAAGCGCAAGCAGTTTTCCGAGGTCGAGCCCGGTGAATTCGCCGCGCACGTTCGATCGGCGTCCCGAATCAAGCGCGATCGTCGCGTTGCCGTCGAGTTTCCCGTCGAGGACCGCGGCCGAAAGGTCCTTGAGCTCGACCTGTTCGCTCGAGGCCGTGACGCGCGCACGCGCTGCGCCGAGCGAGACGCTGCCGAGCACGCCGCCGCCGAGGCTCATATCGGCGGTCGCGCGGTAACGGCCCGATGGCTCAAGCACAAAGACCGGTTTCACGATCCTCACGTTATCGAGCCGGCCGCCGTCGGCAAGCGTTTCGGTTTTCGTGAGGTTGACGGTTCCGGCGTCGATGTCGTTCGTCGACCCTTCGATGACGCCTTCGCGGATCGTTAGACGAACACCCGCGATGTTCAGGCTCCCGAGAACGGCGGCGTCCGTCTCGACCTTCGCGACGCGCAGTTTGTCCGAGTAGATGGTCATCGTCCCGGGAGTGTCGCGGACCGTCAACTCGCCGGTCGAGACATCCGTAATCCGCGCCGCGTCGGTCGTCACGACCTCGGCCGTCGCGTTCTTGGCGACGACGTCCGTGACGCGGTTCTCGCGCCGGACCTTGATCGAGCTCGCGGTTATGTTCTTGAGCTTTGCTTCCTTCGTCGCGCCCGAATCGGCACGCGCGTTCTCGGCATCGATATCGACCGTCCGCGGCCGGTCGGTGACACGCACCTTGTTTGCCGTCACGTTCGAAAGGTCGATCTCGTCGGTCTTGAGGCTGGCGGCGTTTGCCGTCGGCACCGTGACGTTCGTGACCCCGCCTTTGGAAACGACCGCGACGTTGCCCGAACGGATATCGCGGATATCGATGTCCTCGAACTTGAAACTGTCGAAACGGATCTTGCCGAGATTCGCTTTGAACTGTTCGTCCTTGTATTCGGCGACGGCGTCGGCTATGAAGAGTCCGCCGAGCGTCCCGATCGGCGTCTTCGCGGCAGCCGCGTTCAGTTCGCCGAGCCATTTGAAATCGGTTCCGGTGCCGCGGATCATACCCGACAGCGCCGGCGCGTCGATCCTGAAATCCTCGAACGTCAGCATCTGCGCGATCGCCTTTCCGTTCGCTTCGTAAACCGAATCCTTGCCGCTGAGCGTCGCGTTGATGTCGAGTCCCTTGAGGTAGATGTTCGACGCGGCGAGCGATTCGCTCGAAACGTCGCCCTCGACCTTGTAGTTCTCTCCCTCGCCGCTGACGCGGCCCTTGAAGTTGCCGAGCCCCTTGACGGGAGTCGGTAGAGCGAGCGTCGCCGAAGTCTGCGTCAGATCGACGGTCGATTCGATCTCGAAGTCGTAACGAAACGCTTCCCAATCGCTGATCTTGCCTTTCAACGTCGATTCGCCGATGTCCGATTTGATCCGCAGGCCGGTGACCTCAGCTCCGTTTGCCGACACGATTCCCTGCGCTCGGAGTTCGATAGGTTCGATCTTTCGCGAATCGTAGACGAAATCCGATCTGTTCGCCGCAACGTCGAATCGGTAGCGGACGTCGGATTCGGCGGCTCCGGGATTCTCAGGTTCGAGCGCGACTGTCAGATCGTTGGCGTTTCCCGAGATCGCGCGCGATCGATCGCCGAAATGGACGAACGAGTCGCGGAGCGAGACCTTCGCCGCGGTGTAAATGAAATTGATCCGGTTTGCTTCTTCAAGGATCCTGACGCCGCTGAAATTCGATCGGCCGCTCTCGTCGAAGTCGATCCAGACCTCGGCGCCCGAAATGTCGGCCGAATCGACGCTGACGTCGCGGCTCAGGCTCAGGTCATAAAGGTTTCGGACGGTCAATCCGACGCGTCCGTCGCGGACCCGGATGAGCTTCGCGCCTGTCTCCTTGTTGGTGAACACGGCATCGCGCAGTTCGAGCCTAAGCGGCGACGCCGAGACGTGAAAGGTGCCGGCCTCGAACGCGATCCCCATCCGGTTCATTTTGGCTTCGAACTCGCCGCGGATGTAGGAATCGGTGACGCCGGTCTTGTACAGAATTGCGAGAACGATCAACGAAACGATCGCCGTTCCAAGGACCAGAACCGACGCGCGCAAGATCCGTCGGCGCGTCAGGGATCGCTTCTTGGGTTCGGGTTCGGAGTTGTTCAGTTCTTCTTCCGACATTCTTCAGGTTCTCAAAACGCGACGGTCTCAACGATCTCGAGATCGAATCCGTCGAGCGCGTTGATGCGCGGCGGATGATTCGTCACCAGCCGGATGCGGTGCAGCCCGAGGTCTTTCAGAATCTGCGCCCCGATCCCGTAATCGCGGACCTGCCCGTAACCGGTTTCGCGCCGCGCGGTATGGAAATCGATCGACCGTTCGTTCATCAGCGCATACGTCTTGAGCTGATGGATCAGGTCGAGATTATGTTCCTTTTGTCGAAGATAGAGAATGACGCCCGATCCTTGGGAGGCAATCATCCCGAGTGCAGCGTTGATCGCGCCGGCCGCTTCGCCGAGTCGCGATCCGAACATCGCGAACGTAATGTTCTCGGTTTGGACGCGCACCAAAACCGGTTCCGTTGCCCGGGAAATGTCGCCCATAGAAAGCGCGAGATGCGTTTCGCCATTGACGATGTTCTCGTAGATCGCGGCGCGGAACGTTCCGTGATCGGTCGGGAGATCGGCCTCGGCCACTCTTCTTACGAGCGTCTCTTTTTGGATCCGGTAGCGCACCAGGTCGGCGACCGAGATGATCTTGAGGCCGAACCTCGACGCGAATGCTTCAAGTTCGGGCATCCGGGCCATCGTCCCGTCGTCGTTCATTATCTCGCAGATGACGGCCGACGGGTCGAGACCGGCGATGCGCGCGATATCGACGCTGGCTTCTGTCTGGCCGACGCGCACGAGCACGCCGCCGCGGCGCGCGCGGAGCGGAAAGACGTGGCCCGGACGTGCGAGGTCGGCGGCGGTCGAGCGCGGATCGACCGCGGTCAGTATCGTCCGTGCCCTGTCGGCCGCCGAAATGCCGGTCGTCACGCCCTCGCGAGCCTCGATCGAGACCGTGAACGCGGTGCCGAACCCGGAGGTGTTCTCGGCCGTCTGCGGCGTCAGCTGAAGATGATCGCAGCGTTCCTCGGTGAGCGGAAGACAGATCAGGCCGCGGCCGTGGACGGCCATGAAATTGATGATCTCCGGCGTCACGAGTTCCGCGGCGCAGACGAGATCGCCCTCGTTCTCGCGGTCCTCATCGTCGACGATGATGATCATCTTGCCGGCGCGAATGTCGGCGACGGCTTCATCGATGGTAGCGAAAGGCATGTTTGGAACGGCCGCGATTCCCGCCCGCGGCAGGCTTTCGGACGGTTAGATTCTAACGAAATCGGAGTTGATTGGCGAACGTTCCGGGTTTGTGCCTCAAAAGCGCGCGGAGAGCGCGCCGTAACGATAGCACCATGTGAAGGCGCAGCCGGAACATGGGGTTCAAGTGCGACAAGACAAACCAAGCGTGCGGAGCA
>CAZARD010000124.1:0-11814 GCA_964487505.1 uncultured Blastocatellaceae bacterium
CGCCGTTCTGGCTTTACTTGCGGCGCCGAGGGGCAAGCAGTTCCACCGCTTCGCAGACTATCTGCGCGAGTTTTCGATTGCCCAACGACGTGGATCGAAACTCCGGCATTTCAGGCGATCTTCTGTAGTTGAAGAGGTCGATGACCATCAATTTCGTCCATTTTGGTACGCCGATATCCGGCGCAACGATCAACTTCTCCGGAAATAGGCAAAAGCCTGCGCCGGTCGCATCGATGATTGCCCGCTCTTCGTTCGCGGGCAATTGAAGCTTGGCGACGATCGAGGCCAGCTCGGCCTTGCTCCGGGCGACCAACAGAGTTGAACCTGTATCGAAAATCAGAGGAAACTGCGGGAATCGAAAGACGAAAAACATCGTGCTTAACCAAGCCGAACGGCGGCGTTACTGTTTGCATATGTCGCCTGAACAGCCAGACTCATTAGCGCAACGATACATTTTCCACCACACCTCACCACGTTTCAGCCGCCAAAACTCCCGATTGCGCCTTGTTGACGTCAGCATCGATAGTCTTGTGCGTCGCCCCGTAAACCCGATTGAGACTCTCGGTGATCGACGCGTCATCGCGCTTTTCCAAAAAGTCGGCCAAGGCGCGAGCGTACAATTGGCTTCGGGAAATCCGAAGCTGCTGGGCCAAATGTTCCGCCGCTGCGAAAAGCGTATCCGGCAATGAGATCGCTACTTTCATATTCGAAATAGTGTCACCAGGGTATTACTGGATGCAACGATTTTGGAGACCGATTCGCGCGGAGCGCTCATTGCAAGCGGGGACGCTTGCGCTCCAGTCAAATCCAAAATCGTCACACCGTCACTGCTTCGCGGTATTCGCCCCAGACTTTTCTCAGTCTGTGCGAGATCTCGCCGACGGTGACGTGGGATTCGACTGCGTTCAGGATGTGCGGCAAAAGGTTCTCAGTGCCCCGCGCGGCTGCTTCGATCTTTGCCAGCGCCGCGTCGGACGCAACAGCGTCGCGCTTTTCGCGGACGGCGCGGAGGCGCTCGACCTGTTCCCGGCCGATCCGTTCGTCGACTTTGAGGATCGGGATAGTCTTGTCTTCGTCGATGTGAAATTTGTTTACACCGACGACGATCGCCGACTCGTGCTCGACGGCCTTCTGATACTCGTACGCCGCTTCCTGGATCTCGCGCTGCGGATAACCGTTCTCGATCGCCTTCAGCATCCCGCCCATGGCGTCGATTTTTTCGATGTAATCAACGGCTTTCGCTTCCAGCTGATTGGTCATTTCCTCGACCGCGTACGATCCCGCGAGCGCATCGACGATGTCCGCCGCGCCCGATTCATAGGCGATCACCTGCTGCGTCCGAAGCGCGATCCGCGCCGCCTTCTCGGTCGGCAAGCTCAGCGCTTCGTCCATCGAATTCGTGTGCAGCGATTGCGTTCCGCCGAGCACCGCGGCCAACGCCTGGATCGTCGTCCGGACGATGTTGACCTCGGGCTGCTGCGCGGTCAGCGTCGAACCGGCGGTCTGCGTGTGAAACCTGAGCATCAGCGACTTCGGATCCTTTGCCCCGAACCGGTCGCGCATGATCCGAGCCCAAAGCCTTCGCGCCGCGCGGAACTTTGCGACCTCTTCGAGCAAATTGCTGTGCGCGTTGAAAAAGAAGGAAAGCCGCGGAGCGAAGTCATCGACCTTGAGACCGACCGCGATCGCCGACTCGACGTAACAAATTGCGTCAGCCAAAGTGAACGCGATCTCCTGCGCCGCCGTCGATCCCGCCTCGCGGATGTGATAGCCCGAGATCGAGATCGTGTTCCAGTTCGGAACCTCGCTCGCGCAGTACGAAAAGATGTCCGTGATGAGCCGCAACGACGGTTTCGGCGGATAGATGTAAGTCCCGCGGGCGATGTATTCCTTCAGCAGATCGTTCTGGATCGTTCCGTTGACCTTGTCAAAACCGACGTTTTGCCGGCGCGCGACCGCGAGATAAAGACACAGCAGCGTCGAGGCCGTGGCGTTGATCGTCATCGAGGTCGAAACCTGATCGAGCGGTATGCCGTCAAAGAGCGTCAGCATGTCGTCAAGCGAATCGATCGCGACGCCGACCTTTCCCACTTCGCCGGCCGACAGCGGATCGTCTGAATCGAGCCCGATCTGCGTCGGCAGATCGAACGCGACGCTCAATCCGGTCGTTCCCTGCGACAGGAGATATTTGTAGCGAACGTTCGACTCTTCGGCGGTCGCGAAACCCGCATACTGGCGCATCGTCCAGAATCGGCCGCGATACATATTTCGCCGCACGCCGCGCGTGTACGGGAATTCGCCCGCGTTGCCAAGATCGCGCTCGTAATCGAAATTCGTGTTCGAAGGGTTGAAATCGTTCGGCAATTCGATGCCGGAAGAGGTTTCGAATTTTTCGCGTCTGTCAGCCATGATTTCATTTTACCAAAATCAGAGGTTCATTTTCCTCAGAACGGCCTGAAATCTTGGGTCCGATCGAATCGGATCGTAAATCGGATCAATGCCGAAGTAAGCGATCGTGAACTTGTTCCCCTTTTCGAAGACGCAATCGAGATACTTTAGCGCCTCATCTTTGTTTCCGAGGCGCAGGTTGTACTTCAGCAAGGATTCGCAAACCGCAAACGTGTTCGGATTCTGGTTCAGTGCCGCCTCCGATTCGTCGATCGATCGCCGCCAAAAATCGGCCGTCGTCCGAATCCCTGATCTTGCAAAATACTGATCGGACTTCGTCGAATCTCCGGCCAATGAGCGGTGCCATTTCACAAGCGAATCGTAGGCCTCGGCTTCCTTCCCCATCGCCCGGTAAACATCGATCGATGCGCCGTGCGGCCAGGCATTGACGGGGTCGATATCGCTCGCTTCCTTGAGAAGTTCGATCGCCCGATCGTATTCGCCGGCAAAATAGTAGATCTGGCCGAGATCGTTCAGGATCACCGGTGACGTCGGGTCGAGATCGCGGGCTTTGAGCATTTCGGCCTTCGCGTCGTCGAGCCGCCCGCGGATCGAGTAGAGCACACCGAGCCAATGATGCGCGGACGGATAATTCGGCGCGAGGTCGATCGATGTTCGCAGGTGATGCTCGGCGGCTTCCCAATCGAAGTAGTGGAACATCCGGACGAACCCGAGCGTCGCGTGCGCTTCGGGCAGGGAATTGTCTATCTCAAGCGCCTTGCGGACGTCTTCTTCGGCCCGGGTCGGAGTGTCGCGCATTGCCTCCGCATCGGCCCGTCCGACGTACGCGAGCGCGAATTTCGGGTCCTGACCGATCGCCTTTTCAAAGTAGGCGATGCTCGCTGGGATGTTCTCGCCGCGTTTGCTCCAGAGCGCGCGGCCCTTGAGGTAATTATCGTAGGCGTCGAGGTTATCTGTCGGCCGGGCCGACAAAGCCAGCCGTTCGCGCGAGCTCAGATCGGAAACCAGCGATCGCGCAACGCTTTCCGACAGCATCTCCTGAAGCCGGAATATGTCGCGATCGCTTTCATCAAAAACATTCGTCCAGATCTGGGATCCGTCGCGGACATCCACGAGCCGCACATTGACCCGCAATCGACCTTCGCGCTTTTGAACGGTGCCTTCGAGCACGGCGTCGACCCGCAGCTCTTCGGCAAATGCCAGCGCGTCCTTGCCGCTTGATTCAAATCGTTCGACGGAGGTCAGCGGCCTGATCGCGAACCGGTTCAGTTTTCCGAGGCGGCTTATCAGGTTATCGGTGAGCGCGATTCGAAGCCCCTTGCTTTCCTCAGTTTCGTCAAGATTGATGAGCGGCAAAACCGCGATCGATGATACCCTGCGGCTCCGGGCTTCGGTACCGAAACCGAATTGCGAGCGGGCAAGCCAAAACCCGGTGAGCGTGGCCAACATGATCAGGAAGACGGCAAAGAAGGTGATCGGACGGCGATAACGACGAACCAGTGCGTGACCGATCCCGTTTCGCGCGCTCGAGTCATCACTGAAATAATCCTGTGGCTCTATCTCGCGCACGTCGGCGACAAACCGATAGCCTTCCTTCGGAACTGTGCGGATGAACTCCGACGCTCCATTTTTGCCGGTGCCAAGCGATTTGCGGAGCTGCGAGATGTTGAAATTGATATTTCCTTCTTCGATGTACGTATCTTTCCAGACCGATTCGAGCATGAAATCCCGGGTCACGGTCCGCCCATGGTATTGAACCAGCAGGTGCAGAATCTCGAGCGCCTTGGGAGTGATCCGGACAACCTCGCCGTCGCGCAGAAGACGCATTTTGTCGGGCTCAAGCCGAAACTCGCCAAACTCGTAGTACCTAGCGTTCGCCATACGTCTCCGGATAACGCCGATTCTAATCTTTTCTAACGATTTCTCAAAGGATTTTCCGGTCGGATAAGGGTCAAATCTCTTATCAGTTCGTTTCGGAGAGGTCATATGAAAATTGCTCGGTCCGCGATCCTGCCCTTCGCCCTTTTCTTCTGTTTCCTGCCGCTCGGCACGGGTGAGGCGATCGCAGGCGCGATCCTGACCGTGAACGCCGCGTCATCGAGGGATGCCTGCGACAGTCGGCTGAGTCTGGTGGAAGCGCTCGAGATCGCCCGCGGGAATCCGTCCCGAGTTTACACCGAAGGTGAAAAGAATCAGGTCACCGGAGCGACTTGGATCATCTCAGTTCAATCGCCGCCGTGTACGGCAATCGGCTGGCAGGCGATAAACGGCGTCGGGGCCAACTTTGCCGATGACATCATTTTTTCCAACGATGCGGCGGTCATGGGTGGAGCGTTTGTTCTTGGCAAGAACGATGACATTGACGGTCTGCGGCCGGACGGCGCGAAAGTGATTCTCGACGGAGTCATCGCTCCGGCGGCGAGCAGCGGAATCACGATCGAGGTCGATTCGGGTTCGCAGGTCAGGAATCTTGAAATCCGAAACTATCCCGCCAACGGTATCTTTTCGCAGGCGCTGAACGGCGCGAAATTCGAGGGGCTCGTGATCCACCACAACGGCGCGTCCGGGATGAGTTTCGGATTCTCGACCGGAGGAACGAACAAGAACAGCCGCGACGTGACTATCGGCGGCACCGAACCCCAGCATCGAAACATCATTCACTCCAACGGCGCGCACGGTATCTTTGTTGTCTCAGCTACGAGCTTTGATCGATTTCCGGATCAGGGCATCACGATCCTGAACAACTATATCGGGACGTCAGACGGCGTAACAGATAACGGCAATGCTCAATTCGGGATTTTGCTTTCGGAAGTTTTCGGGGTCACTGTCGGCGACACGACCGGCACGACGCGCAACGTCATCAGCGGCAACGGCAACGACGGAATCAAGATTGCCGGAGCCTTCGCGGTCTCGAACAAGATCGTCAACAACTTTATCGGGACGGACGTTTCGGGGGCGTCGCCGCTGGGAAATGACTGGTCGGGTGTCGGCCTGACCGACGGTGCCGGACTCAATGTGGATTTTGTCACTTCATCCCCGAACCGCGTCGGAATGCCGGGAATGCCAAACGTCATCAGCGGGAACTCGTGGGGAGTTTTCATCGGCTACGGAAACGCGTCGAAGAACATCGTTCAGGCGAATTACATCGGATCGAATCTCGGCGGCAACACCGACGTCGGCAACGCGAATGAAGGCGTTTATCTAGGGAATACATCGTTCGACAACCTGATCGGCGGATCGACCGCCGCCGAATCAAACCTCATCGCGTTCAACAATCGCAACGGGATCTATCAGGATGACGGCGCTCGCAATTCATATCGCCGGAACCGCATCTTTTCAAACGATCTGCTCGGGATCGAGATCGTGCCGTCGGTTGGCGTGAATCCGAACGATCCGCTCGACGCCGATTCCGGACCGAACGGGCTTCTGAATTATCCGACGATAACTTACGTCCTCGCGCTGTCGAATAGCGTCAACATCGAAGGCGAGTACAACGGCGCCGCGAACAAGACGTTCACGCTCGAGTTCTTCGGAAATTCGGCGGCGGACGCGTCAGGATTCGGTGAAGGCCGGAACTTTATCGGATCGACGCAGGTCACCACCAACGCCGGCGGGAACGCGACCTTCAACGTTACTTTCACGTCGACGCAGAGCAACACCGCCCAATTCGTCACCGCGACCGCGACCGACTCCAATCTCAATACTTCCGAGTTCTCGGCGGCCCGCAGCATTTGCGCCGACATGCGTTTGAATCCTGAATTGATCGTCGCGCCGGTCGGCGGCACGACTTCGACGTTCACATACATCCAGTCGAGCGGTTGTTCCACGCCGACCGTGACCGGAAATGCATGGACGACCGTGAACAGCGTTCTCGCGGGTACCGTGAACTTCACGGTTTCCCCGAACGCCGGACCGCCACGCGCGGGATCCGTCACGCTGACGTACAGCAACGGCGCGGGAGGAAACTCGGCGGCGCTGTTCTCGGTTTCCCAGGGCAACGGATGCACATACTCGTTTGCGCAGCCGAGCGTCAATATCGCCGCGTCCGGCGGAAACTTCGCCGCGTTTATGACTGCATCGGATGCTCAATGTTCGTGGTCCGGGAACAGTCCCAATTCTTGGATCAGCGTCACTTCCGGAACACGCGTCGGATCCGCAAGTCTTTTCTACACGGTCGATCCGAACACGGCGTTCAGCCCGCGCGTGGGGACGATCGTGGCCGGAGGCCAGACGTTCACCGTCAATCAGGCCGCGGCGATCAGCCGTAAGTCGCCCGCCGATTTTGACGGCGATGGAAAGACCGACATTTCGATCTTCAGGCCGTCGAACGGACAGTGGTGGCTGAACCGAAGCACGGCGGGCGTTATCGCCCATACGTTCGGAAACTCAAACGATCGGTTATCACCCGGCGATTTTACCGGCGACGGAAAGGCAGACGTGGCACTGTATCGGCCCGCGACCGGCGAGTGGTTCATCCTGCGCAGCGAGAATTCCACGTTCTACAGTTTCCCGTTCGGGATCAACGAGGACATTCCCGTCGCTGGCGATTACGACGCCGACAACCGCGTTGACGCGGCCGTATTCAGACCGTCGAACGCGACCTGGTACGTGCAGCGATCCTCGGGCGGCGTGACAACACTTCAATTCGGCCTGTCGGGCGATCGCCCGGTTCCGAGCGATTACGACGGCGACGGGCGAACCGATATCGCGATCTTCCGGCCGTCCAATGGCCAATGGTGGCTGAATCGGACATCTTTGGGTTTGATCGCAGCGACCTTTGGCAATTCAACCGACAAGCAGGTTCCGGGAGATTACACCGGAGACGGCAAGTCCGACATCGCGCTGTGGCGGCCGTCCACCGGCGAATGGTTCGTTCTGCGGAGCGAGAACTTCACCTATTATGCTTCCGTATTCGGAGTCGCGGGCGATGTTCCGTCGCCTGGAGATTACGACGGTGACGGTAAGTTCGATGCCGCGGTATTTCGGCCGTCAAATGCAGTCTGGTACGTTCTCCGGTCAAACGCCGGAATGCTGATCCAGTCTTTCGGCGCAAGCACCGATCTTTCGGTTCCGGCCGCCGCCGTTCCCTGATCCGACCTGCGCTAAACGCATTTCACGGACGCTGATCCAGATCTCTGGGATGGCGTCCTTTTTTCAATTCCCGAAACGGTCGTTTTGATTTTGACTATTTATGGCCGCGTGCGTAGCATTTGTTTGAACGATGGATCGGGATATCGGGATAGCAATGCGATCGATGATTTGAGCAGGATCTTAATCGGGCCATCAGGCAGTAATTCAAGTCCGAAGCGCCATCGAGGTTTTCGTGAACTCGGATACGAGCCGAGCCTTTCGATCCATCTTCAGGTAGCGTTCGAAGAGATGGCCGGACTCGACGAATCGCCGGCTGACGACCTGGATCTCGAACTCACACCAGTCAAAGTCCGCGCGCTGCGCCGGATGGAGACCATCGCCAATGGCGATCGCACCGGTCAATTTCACGATGAAC
This sequence comes from uncultured Blastocatellaceae bacterium, assembly GCA_964487505.1. Lineage (GTDB taxonomy): Bacteria > Acidobacteriota > Blastocatellia > Pyrinomonadales > Pyrinomonadaceae > JAFDVJ01. The sequence continues at coordinate 7,916 of CAZARD010000124.1, forward strand.
TACTACAACTACTTCACCGAGATCGAAGAAGCGTTCGTCAGGCGCCGGGGGAAGAATCTCGTGCTGTCGCCCCTCGATTGGGCGCTGATGGAGACGTGGCGCGAAAGGGAAGTTCCGCTGCACATCGTTCTGCGCGCGATCGAGAGCGTTTTCGATATCTGGGACAAGCAGCCGAATCAACGGCGGACGGTGAAGAGCCTCGCGTACTGCCGCGAGGAGATCGAGGCGCAGTTCGGGGAATGGCTCGATATGAGGATCGGCGCCGGCGACGCGGCGTCAAACGGTTCGGAGGAAGAAGCGTTTTCGGCGGACGTGATATACCGGCATCTGAACGATTCGGCGACGATGATCACAGAGATCGCGGAATCGACCGCCGACGCCGCGCTCCGCGAGGTTCTCGGCCGGGTTCGAATCCAACTCGCGGAACTTCGCGATCAACCGGAATCGGCGGAGAAACTCGAGGAGTCGCTCGACGTGCTCGACGAAATGATAGATCGGCAGCTTGCTTCATCCGAAGCGGCGGCGGGCGTCCGTGAGGAGATCGAGAAGCTGCTCAAGCCGAACAAGAAGTCGATGGACCCCGAATCATACGAGCGGACCTTCGGCCTGATGCTCAGAAAACGTCTCCGCGACGAGGCCGGGATTCCGCGTCTGAGCCTGTTTTATCTTTGAACCATGAGGTGACCAATGGAATATCAATCGGGCGCGATCCGCGCCGTCGAAAGCGTTGAAAAAGGCTGGGAACTGATCAAGGAAGACTATTGGCAGTTTCTCGGGATGTCGGTTGTCGCCGGCGGCATCACGCTCGCCGTCGCGGGCGTTTTCGGCGGCATCAACAACGTCATCACGCTGGCGCTTGGCGCGGGCCTTTCGGGCCAGGGCCGGGGCGAGGCTTCCGGGATCGCGTTCTCTCTCGTGCCCCAGATCGTTTCGATGGTGATCTCGTTCTTCTCGAACATCGTCGTCGTCACCGTTTCCGGCGTACTCTATTCCGGGATATTCGCGGCGCTGGCCAAGAAAGCCGACACCGGCGTCACCGATTTCGGGGCGATGTTCTCGACGATCTCCAAATGGTCGGCGTGCCTGATCTTCGCGGTGCTGATGGCGGTTGTCCAGCTTGTTTTCGCGATCATCGGCATCGCCATCGGAGCCACGGTCGGAGTTTCGGCGCTCGGGCTCGGAAACATCGCAAGCGGGAATCTGGATCCGGCAGCGCTCGGCGGCGTGATCTTCTTGATCGTCGCGATCATCATCGTCATCGCGCTGATCAATTTCGCGATCTCGCTGCTGACGACGTTCGTCTATCCGCTGTTCGGGGATACGGACCTTTCGGCCGGCGACGCGATCGTGACGAGTGCCAGGGCGGCGCTTTCGAACCTCGGCGGACTGATCCTTTTCTGGATTCTTATGGCGCTGCTTATCCTCGCCGGCGTGATCGCCTGCTTCATCGGCGTGATCTTCGTCCTGCCCGTGATGTCGGCATCGATCTTTTCTGCTTACCGCAGCGTTTTTCCGCGAGCGCCGGGCGCGTTCCACGAAACGCCGCCGCCACCGCCGGTCTTTCAAACGCCGCCTCCGGGATATCAGCCCGGCTATTAGGAATTGAAGTTTGGGTAGATTCGAACAGAAAGAACCAAAGATCGTCGAAGTGACCGTCGAGCGCATCGTGCCGAACGGTTACGGCATCGCGTTCGCCGAGAACCGGACGGTGTTCGTCGCGTTGGCCGCGCCCGGCGACCGCGTCCGTGTGCGGCTCGATCAGGTCAAGGGGCGGACGGCTTTTGGCGAGATCGTCGAGATCCTCGAGCCGTCGGCGCAGCGCGTCGAGCCGCGCTGTGGCTACTTCGGCCGTTGCGGCGGCTGCGATTTTCAGCATCTCGGATACGAACACCAACTCGCGGCGAAGGTCGGGATCATTCGCGACTGCCTGAAACGCATCGGCAAGATCGAGACCGGCGAGATTCCGATAGTTTCGAGCCCGAACGAGTTTGGCTACCGTTCACGTGCACGATGGCACGCGAATACGCGACGCGGCGAGGTCGGTTACTTCAAGCGCGGATCGAACTCGATCGTCGAGGTTGAAAGCTGTCCGATCCTGGTTCCGGAACTTGAATCGTGCCTCGGCGAGATCCGCCGCGATGCCGATTGGAACTCGTTTTGGGCCGAAAGCGTCGAGGTCGACGCCGCGGCCTCATCCGGGGTCGTGTCCGTTTTTTCCGAGGAGCTGATCGAACCGACGCGCGAACTCGATTTCCACAACGGCGTCGACCGATACACCTTCGACGCGCGCAGTTTCTTCCAGGGCAACCAATCGTTGATCGGCCGGATGGTCGATCTGGCTGTCGAAGGCGTCGGCGGAGATGTGGCCCTCGATCTTTATTGCGGCGTCGGGCTGTTCACCCTTCCGCTGGCGCGCCGGTTCGGACGCGTCGTCGGTGTCGAGAGCGGCCGGCGCGCGGTCGATTCCGCGAAGAAGAACCTTGCGGCCGCCAATTTGGGAAATGCCGAGATCTTCGCCGAGGGCGTCGGGAGTTGGCTCGCCGCGAACGAGCGGGAATTTGCGAACGCGGACCTCGTGCTCCTTGACCCGCCGCGTTCCGGCACCGAGCGAGGAGCAGTCGAATCGATCGGGCGTATGCGGCCGCGGAGGATCGTTTACGTCGCTTGCGAGCCATCAACGCTGGCCCGCGATCTGCGGAAGTTGATCGATGCCGGCTATTCGATCGACTCGATCACGGCGCTCGATCTCTTCCCGCAAACGCACCACGTCGAAACAATTGTGAAACTGAATCTAGCCTGACGGCGTTTGAGTCATTGCCGTCGGGTCAAGTTGTCGGTAGATTGTAACTATGAAAGTTCCACGGTCAATCGCGGTCGCGGCCCTCGTCTGTCTCGCATTTGCGACGGGCGCGTTCGCCCAGCGGACGAAAACGACGAAACGTACTGCCTCGAACGCCGGTTGCGCTATCGGCGAGACTCGGTTTCGCTGCCCGGACGGTTTCGTATCGGAAGGCGCCATCGACTCGAAAACCAAGCTCTTCCGGGGGAGCGGCGAGGGCGCGCGTCTTCGGGTGTTTGTTTCGATGCCGCTCGAGGGCTTCGACGAAACGCTCGTGCGGGCCAAGGTCGCAAGATCGCTCGTGCCCGAGTCGACAAAGGAATTCGAATGGCGAACGATGGAGCCGCTGTTGATGAACATCGAAAGCAAGTTCGAGTCCGAAAGCGCGACCGCTTTGGGGTTCGACGGCTCGACGATCGTCAACTTCATTCGCCGCGAGTTCAGGTTCGGCGAGAAACGGATCGTCGTCGGCTATGGCTATGTCTTCAGGACGGCTGCGACCCAGAAGGAATTCAACGAAGCGCTCGGCGGCGACAACGCGGTCGGCTGCAACGAGATCGCGACGATTCTCAACTCGATCACGCGGGAGCATAAGGATGCTCGCCAGTATTGTTTTTTGACCGGACTTCGCGTCGGGTCGCTCGAATAAGTCTATGCCAAGGAAGAAATCGGAACCGGAGAACCCCAACGGCGCGCTCGCCAAGAGCCATTTCGTTCGTTGCCGCTACTGCGGCCAAAAGAACGCGGTCAAGGAAGACTACGTCAACCGCAAGGCGAACTGCGGCAAGTGCAAGCTTCCGCTGTCGAACGAGCCGCACAAGAAGTTTGCGGACCTCAGCAAGCACGACTACGTGCATCCGGCTGACAGCAAGGCGCTCGCCGCGCTCAAAGCGATTCCGGGGATCGACTCGGTCCTGAAGAAACTGCTTCAAGTAACCGGGGAATCGGCCGTCCGCGTGATCTTTATGGCGAGCGCGGTCAAGGTCACGCCCGAGCAGATGCCCGACCTCCACGCCAAACTGCAGATCGCCTGCACGACGCTCGGTGTCGAACTCCCCGA
>CAZARD010000125.1:0-11722 GCA_964487505.1 uncultured Blastocatellaceae bacterium
ATCTTGAATCTTCAATCTTCAATCTTGAATATCTTGAATCTTAATCTTGCATCTTCAACCTTCTTGAATCTTGACCGTTGAATCTTCAATCTTCCTCGAATCCCGGATTCGTTCACCCTTGAATGATTTTCAATCAACCTGACCGATAGGTGTGCCAAATTGCGTTAAACAATGTAAATAATTGTTGACAATATTTTGTAAGTCCTGTAGTTTTGAAATGTAACGGCCGTCAAGGGTCGTGTCCAATCGCCACCTTAATAGCAAATTTCCTGTGCCGGCGCTCTCAGACAATCGAGATCAGTCACACAGACCAAGGATGAAAAACGAATCAGGTGTTTTGGCTCTTCCGTCAGTTTAGACCTATCAACAGTTGTCCCGTCTTCGCTGTCAGATCTGAAAGGTGGCAAATCAGAAAGTTCCCCCAGAAGCCAGATGCCTGATCGTTTGTTTCCTGAAAAACCTGAAGAATCCACACGCTAGATGAACGCCGCCCGTGCGGCGCAAGGAGTAGAAGAGAATGCTATTCGGTAGAAAGAAAGGCGTTGCCGGTTTGGATGTCGGTTCGAGCTCCGTCAAAGTCGTCGAACTCGACGGGAAGCTCAGCAATTTAAGTCTGGTCGGTCTCGGGTTCGAGAACCTTCCGGACGACGCGATCGTCGACGGCCAGATTATGGAAATGAACGCCGTCAGCGAAACCATTCAGGACGTTTGCCGGAACCATCAGATCAACGCTCAGCAGGTCGTGACCGGCGTCAGCGGCCATTCGGTGATCGTCAAGAATATCGTGTTGCCCCCGATGAGCCGCGATGAGCTTGAGGAATCGATCGATTGGCACGCCGAAGAGCATATCCCGTTCGATCTTGCTGATGTCAGTCTCGATTATCACGTCACCGAACAGTCGAACGACGCGACGAGCGTCGTCATCGCCGCCTGCAAACGGGAACGCATCGACAGCCTGAAGCAGGCCGTTCAGCTCGCGGGAAGGCAGCCGGTCGTGATCGATATCGACACGTTCGCGCTCCAGAACTGTTACGAGATCAATTACCAGCCCGATTCGTCGACCGTCGTCGCGCTGCTGAACATCGGCGCCTCGACGATGAACGTCAACATCGTCCAGGGCGTGAACTCGGTGTTCACTCGCGATATCACGGTTGGAGGAAGCCAGTTCACCGACATTCTGCAGCGCAACCTCGGACTCAGCTTCCAGCAAGCGGAAGCCGTCAAACGCGGCGTTGTCGATCCGTCGGGCGAAATGGACGAGAAATCGATCGAGCCGCTGATGAACAACGTGACCGAGATGGTCGCGATGGAGATCCAGAAGACTTTCGATTTCTACCGCGCGACGACCGAGGACACGGGCGTTGTCGTACAAAAGATCCTGATCAGCGGCGGCGGATCGAAACTCTCCGGTCTTGCCGAAGATATTTCAAACAAGCTCGAACTGCCGGTCGAGGTCCTCGATCCGTTCCGGCAGATCAAGGTCGACACCCGCAAATTTGACCCCGATTACCTGAGCGAAATCATGCCCGAGATGGCGGTTGCCGTCGGATTGGCAGTAAGGGGAGTTGAACTAAGATGATCAAAGTAAACCTACTTAATTCGGTAACCGAACGGCACGGCGGCACCGTCGCGACCGTCGAACGCAAGGTCGGGAGCCCGGCATCGCGCTTGCTCCTGATGGGACTCGCGGTGCTCTTCCTGACGTTCGCTCTGATCGGCTGGGACGTTGTCAGCACCCAGATGGCAAAAGCCGACGCCAACGCCAGGCTCGAAGAACAAAAGCGCATCGGCACCGAACTCGAAGCGGTGATGAAGGAGCAGAAAGAGCTCGAGGCGAAGATCGCCGCGATCGACGCCCGCATCGGCGCGATCAAGAAACTCCGCGAAGAACAATCCGGGCCGAGCGCCGTACTGGAAGCGTTGCGCGAACGAATCTCGATGGTTCCGGGGCTTTACCTCGAAAGCGTCGAGCAAAAGGGCGATCAGCTTGAGATCCGCGGTACGTCGAACGAAGAGACCGCGCCAACCCGTTTCGGGCAGAGCCTCGAATTCTCCGGCGGCCTGTTCTCGAATCTCGGAATAGAAACGACCCGTAAGGAAGAGACCGAAGCGACGCAGGCTTCGACGAATCCGAACGGTCCGGCTCCGACGGCTCCGAAGATCGTCTCGTTCGATTTCGTGATCCGTTGCGCATACTCGCCGAAGGCGGCCCAAAACCCGACTTCGACGACCGCCGCAAATCAGCCGCCGGCAACTCCTCCGGCCGCACAGAATCCGCCGCAAGTTGCTACGAATTAACGACTTGGCGAAGCAAGAGATCGGTTAGAAAAAATCAGAAGAAGGAAACCGAGATGTTAGAAAAATTCAAAGCCCTTGCGTGGCACACACAATTAATCGTATTGGTCGGCGTCGGAGCGCTGCTCTACCTTGCCGTTTGGTACTTCGTCACGAGCGGAACCCGCGCCGAGATCCAGCAACTCGAGGATCAGGTCGCCCAGAAGACTTCTCAGAACGAAACCGCGCGTGTCGCTACGCAGCGGATCAACGAGTTCCGATCGGTCTATGCCTCAAAAACGCAGGAATACGATGAGCTCAAGGTCCTTTTGCCGGAACAACGCGAGATCACCAACGTCCTCCAGGGTCTTCAGGACACGGCCAGCGAGAGCCGGCTCGTTATGATGCGGTTCAATCCGCGAGACGATTCCCAGAAGGACGGCGTGATGGCAAAACCGGTCGAGGTCGAGGTCGACAGCAATTTCGCCAATTTGCGGGTTTTCTTCGAGAAAATGGCAAAACTGCAGCGGATCGTTTCGATCACGGATTTCAAACTGACGCGGCTTCCGGCGCAGTCCGGCGACCGTACGCTGCATTCGCGGTTTCTGCTCACCGCCTACTATGCTTCGCCCGAAGACCTGACGCCGAAACCGGCGCCGGCCGCGCAGAAGCCCGGCGATCCGAATGCTCCGGCGAATCCGCAGCAGCCCGCTCCGCAGTCCGCGTCCCAGCAGCCGGCCGCGAAATGATCGCGACCCATCAGATTCGAGAGAGATAAAGCCATGAGAAACAAATCCATCCTGAAACGTTATCTTTGCCTGGGCCTGGCCGCGATCGGATTCGTGCTGCTCGCCGGAAGTCTTTACGACGCCAACGCGCAGTGCAATGGCGATCCGTTCTGTACGCCGAGCTGGAAACAGCCGAAGAAGCCGGCCGGATCGACAACGCCCGGATCGACCAAGCCGGTCAAGCCCGGTCCGCCGCCGGTCATCCCGGTCGTCGCGCCGCCGATCGAGCAGCGTATCGCGTTCTACAAACAGCAGCGCGAAGCGGCCGTTCTCAACGGCCAGCCGGTCCCAAAGGTCACGAGTGTTCTGACGCTCGACGAACTGTCGATCAGCGGCATCTTCAAAACACCGCGCGGCTATGCGGCGATGGTCGAGGCGACGCCGATCAAGCTCTCTTACACGATCTATCCCGGCGAGAAGTTTTTTGACGGCCAATTGGTCGCGATCGAAGAAAACCGCGCGGTTTTCAGGAAAGTGACCAAGATGAGCAACAACAAGTTCATCACCGCTGTCGAGAACAAGACGTTGCGGCAGTATACGGTCCAACAGGAAGTGCAGGGAACGGCCCCGGTCCAGCAGCAGAATGCCAGCCAGCCGACGACGGGACAGACCGAGGTCGTCCAGAATTCGCAGCCGGCGACGCAGCCTGCCCCGGCAGTGCCGACGGGACCGATCGTTTCACCGGTCGACGAAATGAACCGACAGCCCGAGGAAACCAAGGAAACGGTCAAGGACAAAAAGCCCAAAAAGCCGGTCAAGACCGCGAAGAAATCCTGACCCGCAAGTTCTTTTACAGGCGCCGGTCGTTTCCGGCCGCCTGATTCCACTGTAAAAGCAAAACCGCCGCCTCCGGTTCAATGAGGCCAATTTTGGGAGGAAGCAATGAATTTTCTTCAGAAAACCAGCATCGCGTGCCGACAGGCGATCTTCGCGATGGTCTTGTTAAGTTCCTTCGCCGTCGCGGCGAACGCCCAGAACGAATGCAAGTCTTACGGCTGTCCGGGATTCGTCGGGGAACCGATCAATCTCAAGGTCGTCAACGCGGACATTCGGGACATTCTCAACTACATCACCGAACAGTACGGCATCAATTTCGTGATCGACAATTCGGTCAAGCAAGTGCCGGTCACGATCAACGTCAACGAGGTTCCGTGGAACGTCGCGCTTGACTCGGTCCTGATGTCGCAGGATCTTTCGGTCCAGGTCAACGGGCCGATCCTCCGCGTCGCCGAATCGAAAAAGCTTGCCGGCGAACGCGATGTGCAGAACCAGATCGCGGCCACCAAGCTCGACGGGTCACCGCTTTATACCGAATTCATCCGGCTCAATTACTCGTGCGCCGGAACCTGCAGCTCGGGCGTCGGATTCACGACCGGCGCGACGAGCGGCGGCGGAGGCGGCGGAGAGGATCAAGGTATCCTCGGGATCATCAAGAAACGTCTTTCGCGCCGCGGAGCGGTCGAGGTCGACAGCCGCAGCAACACGCTGATCGTCACCGACGTTCGCGAGAACATCGACAATATCCGCCAACTCGTATTCCTTCTTGACCAACCGGAGCCGCAGGTCGAGATCGAAGCGCGAATCGTCATCGCTTCGCGTAACTTCAGCCGCGACCTCGGCGTCCAGCTTTCGGGCTTCGTGCTCGGGGACGGCGGTCGGGCGGCCGGCGGTTCATCGCTTCCGTTCTCGTCGCAGACACAGTCCACAGGGGGCGGCTCGGGCAGCGGCTCGGGCACCGGCACCGGAACGACGCCGAATCCGCTTCCGGTCCCGATCAATCGCGAACCGAACAACAACCTCGCGTCGCAGATCGCAAATACGGTCATCGGTCTGACGACCGGCAAGATCGGCACGGCGCAGATCAATCTGCTCTTGTCGGCCGGCGAACAGAAAGGCCAGGCCAAGATCGTCGCGACCCCGCGAGTGACGACGCTCAACAAACAAAAGGCCGAGATCGAGAGCGGAACGCAGATCCCGGTCGTCACGACCCAAAACAGCGGCAACCAGACCGGAGGCGTGGTCTTCACGACGACGTTCGTTTCCGTCCCGTTGAGGCTCGAGGTCGTGCCTCAGGTCACCGATGTCGGAACCGTCGTGCTCGATGTCGTCGCCGAGAACAGCTCCATCAATTCGCAGGTCGCGGTCGGCGGGACTCCGGCGATCAACACCCAGAGGATGAAGACTAAGGTCACGGTTCCCGATGGCGGGACGACCGTCGTCGGTGGCGCGCTGCTCGATTCGGAAAGCGACGATACGTTCCGGACGCCGGGCCTGTCGAAGATCCCGTTGCTCGGAAACCTGTTCAAACGCAAGGCGGTCGGCCGGACGACGAACGAGATCCTGTTCTTCATCACGCCGCGCGTTTCGCGTCCGGAAGGCAACGTGAACCCGCCGGCGAAGGTCGATTCGAACCGTTCGACGACCCTTCTCCAGCCGGTTCCGCTCGGCAATCCGCAGTCGAACTCGAGCAAGGAAACTCCGGAGCCTGCATCGCAGCCGCTCCCGGCGGTCAAGATGCCCGAATCGACGCCGAAGCCGTAAAGTCGCCGACGCCATTGCTTCCAACCGAAAGAAAACGAGAGCGGCCGGACCGACAATCGATCCGGCCGCGATCAAACTGGTAAGCTCACCTCACTGACAGTTGATCTTTTCTAGTCTCCCGTCATTCGTTCATCGACTGACGGTTTTCTTTGTCAAAGCCTGCTCTGATCACCCTTCAAGTGCAATAAAGACGTTTTTTCTGAAACAACAATGTTATTCACAATTTGTAGAAGCAGGAAAAATTGCGTTTTCCCTGAAAATTACTGATGTATACCCGACCATTCATAAAAGGAGCAGGAAAACAAGCCGGATTCAGCATTCCCGAGCTAGTCGTCGTACTGCTCGTCGGCGCGATCATACTCGTTCTTGCGTTGCCCCAGATAATCTCCTCGCGACGGCTTTTCCGGTTCGCCGGCGTGCAGCGTCAGGTCGCGACCGCTTTGAGAGAGGCGCGCCAGGAAGCGATGGGCCAGCGCCGTCCGATTACGGTCCGATACGACAACACTGCAAAAACGATGACGATGTTTGGCGGTGAATTCGGCGCGTTGGGCGATGCAAAGAACCGCGTCGCAATGCTCGCGGATGCGGGACTCGAATCCGGAGACATCGTTTACGGGCGGCCGCCCGGAGCATCGACGGCCGCGCTTGCGGACACTACGAATCTGACGGCTCTCACAAGCGGGGCGGTTGAGCTTACGTTCCAGTCGGACGGATCGATGCTCGACGGCTCGGGAAATCCGCAGAGCAAGGCGCTTTTTTTCTATCACGACAAATATCGAAACGAGACGGCCTTTGCGATCTCCGTGCTCGGCGCCGGCGGTCGGATCAAGATCTGGCGTTACAGCGACGGCGCCAACACGTACATTGAATAAGATGAAGATTCGAGGGGCATTTCGAACGAACGAGTCCGGATTTTCGATGATCGAGGCCATCGCGGCAATTTTTGTTATGACGATCGGCCTGATTGGCACCGCTGCCGCGCTCAGCTACGCCGTACATTACGGGTCGATCAGTCGAAACGTAACCACGGCCAAGGGTCTGATCGTTTCCACGATCGAAGAGATCGAGACGCTCCGAAATGCGCGACGGCTAAACTTCCGGCAGATCGCCAACGAGGGGAACGTCGATAACGCCGGTTCAACCGCGGCTTTCAGTGGTTTCAGTGCGGGATTTCAGGACATTTCGTTGAATCCGGGCCCAGACGGGGTTTCCGGAACGGCCGACGACACCACCGATGCCGGGCCGGACGGCACCTTCGGAACGCCGGACGACTTTCCGAACCCGGCCCTTGTTCGGAGCGGTTACAGACGCCAAATCACGATAACCAACCTCAGCGCCTCGATGAAAAGGATCGAGATCACCATCCGGTACTTCGGCAGCGGTGGGCGCGTCGGTGAAATTAGCGGGGTTTCATACCTCAACGACGAATCAAGGACGACGAGATGAAACGGGCATTCGAAATGAGTCTGAAGGTGAAGACGGCATCCGTTGAAGCACAACGCGGCGCCGCGTTGGCCGTCGCCGTGATCGTGGTCGCGATTCTCTCGATCATCGGGCTCACAGCGCTCGCGTTCGCATCGAGCGAAGCACGGATCGCGGGCAGCGACCTCAACCGAACGCACGCCTTCTATGCCGCATCCGCCGGCCTTGAGAAGATGACGAACGACTTCAGCAATCTCTTTCGCGAGAAGCTGAATCCGACAGCGGCGGATCTTGACAATATCCGAAACTCGCCGCCACCGGAATTAACGTCCGACGGTTTCCAATTCACGCAAACGCTTTCGGAAGATACGGACAGACTGAACGAGCTACGGGCAACCCAAGGGCTTCCGGCCAACATTTACCCGCGGGTGAACATACCGGACGGACCGTACTCCGGGCTTTACGCCTCGATCGTGCCGTACAAGATGACATCGACGGCCACCAACTATGGCACGCGGTCCGAGGTGAAACTCCAGCGAGAATTCAACAATTATCTGGTCCCGCTGTTCCAATTCGGAATGTTCAGCAATGAGGACATCGAAATTCATCCGGGCCCGTTGATGACGTTCAACGGCAGGATACACAGCAATCGGAACATCTACGCGATCCGTAACACGAAGTTCCTGAATCGTTTGACGATGGCCGGCGAATTTATCCGCGACGCCACTCGCGGCGGCGAACAGAATACGTCAAGCGGGAACACGAACGTTTGGGTCGAGGTGAACGGACTCAACGTTGCGAGTACCCTCGGAAACGGTAGCATGAAGCAAGGCGGCGGCGGAAACGGCGGTCCGCAGATCAACGGCGCGTCGCCGGGTCAACGAGGCTATTTCCCGGACAGTCCGCTCGGCAATCCGAACAACCAGTGGGAAACCCGTTCGGTCGAATGGCCGAACCCCGGAGACTCCGACCGGTTCGGCGGCCAGATCCAGACCCGAACCACGGGTGCCACCCAACTCAAGCTCCCGTTGGAGTTAAGCGGAAACTCACCGGCGGAACTCATCAAGCGCTCGTTGCCAAGTGACGATGAAATTCTCTCGTCCTCGCGGTTTCACGCGAAATCCGAGATCCGAATCCTGATCGATGACGAATCGGCCGGCAGCGGCGCGTCGAATGTTGGCGGCATACCAGCTGGTAAGGGGCTTCTGCTTTCAACTTTTTCGCCATCGGTTCTTGCCGGCGGAAATCCGTTGCGACTTGTTTCCGATTCCGGCACACTGAGCGGCGTTACGCCATCCCAACGACTGCCGGACTCGACGATAGCGACGGCGCAGACCGTACGTGGCGTCAAGCTCACCGGCGAAACAGTCGGCGGCGTTTACATTCCATCCGGTTCCGGCGTTCCGGGCCGGATACTCATCGAGATCGTCAAGCCGGACGGATCCACGCTCGACGTCACGCAAACCATCTTGAGTATGGGTGTGACCGAAGGTGAGCCGAACGGCATCGTCTATCTGCAGCGGCCTTTGTGGGCAGCGTACGTGCAAGGCAGCCGTGATCGGACCGGAAACGGGCTGACGCTGTCGAATCTGACACGCAACTATCAGACCGCAGCCGATGGCGAGATCAGCGATCCGTCGGCGACTTATATGGCCAATCGCGGGTTCATCGCCGCCGGCGTCAGCATCGCCGATGACGACGGCGGAGCGGTTGTGCGCGAACCCGTTCCGAACGGCGCGCATAACGCGATCGTGCCGATCAACATCTACAATGTTCGCGAGGGTTGGTTCAACAGTTCGATGAACGAATACGAGATCCACGAACGCGGCATGATGAGCGTTGTCGAGATCAATATGCGAAACCTTGCGCGATGGGTGGACGGGGTTTACGACGCCAACCTACTTTCGGGAACGAATGCCGTCAGCGCCAACATACGCGGCGAAGACGGCTATGTCGTCTATGTTTCCGATCGCCGCGGGGACAAGGTCAAAACGGAGTACCTTTCGACCGGTGCGTCGTTTCTCTCGACGAATGGCATCGTCGACAACGAAGACATCTACGGCCCGAACGGAACCCTTGACGATGGTGAGGACATCATCGACTTCGGTTGGAACGTCGGCGGAACGAGCAAAAAGGGCACGCTTCAGAAGGATACCACTGAGTTGCCGGATAGCGGGACAGTCTGCTGTGCCCCGGCGGTATCGAACGCCCCCGTGGCCGATCGCCTGACCAGATCGAACAGCGCGCTGACCTGGTTCAACACGACGAACTATTTTCGGCGATCGGTTCGACTTTTTGACGGCGACACGCTCAGCATAACAGCGGGCACGAATAAGCTTTCACCGACAAAAGGCATAACGGTCGCGTCCGAAAACATGGTCTACGTTTGGGGCAATCTGAACACGACCGGCGTCGCGAGCATCCCTTCGGGCGGATCGACCCTAAACGACGGCGGTTTTCTCGGGCCACAAGTTCCTTCAGCCGTGGTGTGCGATGCCTTCTATGCGCTGTCTCGGACCTGGTTCGACGCCTCAGGCACGCTCTATCCCGAAGGCTCGAGCAATGCGCGTTCGATCGCCGGCACCGCATACCGCTTGGCCGACGAGGGGGCATCAACGAGTGAAGGAACCGCGGTTCGGACGGCGATTATCGCCGGGAACGCGATCTCCGCGCTGACGGGTACCCCCGGCCGCAGCATCTCGGGCCAGAAGATCAACGGCGGGATCATAAACTATCCGCGCTTTCAGGAGATCTGGAACTGGTCGGGGTCGACCAGCACCTGGAGCTATTCGGGGTCATTCGTTCCGCTGTATCGCTCGACGCAGTCCGTCGCGCCGTGGGAAAACTCAACTTCGGTCATTTATTTGCCGCCGCGTCGCAATTGGAGTTTCGACTCGACATTCCTGACGCCCAACAAGTTGCCGCCCGGCACGCCGTTCTTTCAATATGTACAAGCGACCGGTTTCCGTCAGAGTATGCAATAAACCCAGTCGGATCAACGAATAATGATCAACCCGAAACCCCAATCCGGATTTTCAATGGTCGAACTGATCATCGTGATGGTAATGACGATGATCATTCTTTCCGGCGTCTTTATGTTGATGCGCGGAGCGATCACGAGCGCCAACGCGAACTACGAGATGACGACCGCGACCCAGGGGATGCGGAACGCTCAGGAATACATAACGCGCGACGTTCTCACCGCGGCCGACGGCCTGAAGGGAATCACTAATATTTGGGTTTCGACGTCATTCGCTACCCGTTATCTGACGACCAGATCGGCAACCGACGTTGATCCGTCAAATCTCGGATTCACGAACATCGGGAGCATCATCTCGGACAACAACGTCGTCGCCGGTGTCGCCATCGAGGGCGCTGTTCCGCCTTCGACTATCTTGCCGAATACGGATCGACTGACGTTCCTGCTTACGGACGCAAGTTTCAACCAGATCGATATTCCCGCGTGGGGAACCGATCACAATACCGGCAAGATCTGGATTCCCGGCGGCGATTTGTCGCGCTTTTCCGTCGGGGAGATCTACTACATTTCGAGCGGCGGCACGGGCGCATTCGGTACGATTACGGCGCTTGACACGGCCGATGGCGCCGTCGTTTGGGGAGCCAACGACTCTTTCGGTCTCAACCGACTCGGCTGGACAGGACCGCTGGCATCGGCAACAAACTACGGGGCCAACCCATCGACGCTCAAGCGCGTCAGCATCATTCAATACTTCGTCGATGCCGACGGCCGATTGATTCGCCGCGTTTTCGGCGTCAAAGGGCAGGGGTTCCTCGACAGTATCGTCGCCGAACATCTGGTCACCCTGCAATTCCGCTACGTACTGAAGCCGACGTCCGACACGACGATTCTGGATCAGCCGGTAGATGTTTTCGGCATCAATGAAGCATCGCAGGTCCGTAGCATCGAACTCAGTCTCTCGGTCCGGACGGCCTATCAGCTTCAGGACGGAGATTACCATCAGGTTGAAGGAACGACGAAGATTGGCGTCCGAAACATCCAGTTTCTCGAGGCGCCGGTTCCACGCGATTCCGCGGGCAACACGGACCTTCCCGATCCCGGACCGACGCCCTACGTGACGCCGACGCCGACGCCGACGCCCGTTCCGACACCGACGCCGCCGCCATCGCCGACGCCGACGCCGACGGCCACGCCCGCGCCGACGCCAACGGTTACGCCCGCTCCGACCCCTACGGCAACGCCGACCCCGACACCGACACCGACGCCGACGCCGACACCGACACCGACGCCGACACCGACGCCGGGAAGCGGGGAAGGACTTCGTTTTGTTACAAACAGGAAAAGGAACTGATCAGGGGGGAGGCGGCAAGATTCGCAGAGCGGACGGCACATCCGGATCAGGCCGAAGAGTTCCCCGAAGGGATACTTCGAAGATGTACAATCACTCAATTCGCTTCAGAGGCTTGTGCCTCTTCAACCCGGAGCCGCAAATGGAACAACAAGGCCGTCTTTCTGCCCGGACCAACGCATAAAAAGGCGCGTCCCTTCGGGTCTTCCCAGCTTGGGCAATCGAACCGAATGTCGCGGGCCAAGCGCGTGACAGCGACGGAACAAGAGCAAAATCCGCGCTATCCCCGTTCATCGTCGGCGAACGATTATTCCAAACTACGCGATAAGATGACTTAACCCGTCTTCGCCACGGATTGCACGAATTCTC
>CAZARD010000126.1:0-1432 GCA_964487505.1 uncultured Blastocatellaceae bacterium
CGCGTTCCGGCCCGGTCGAGATCAGCCCTATCTCAGTATCGATCTGGTCGGACAAGAAACGAACATAGTTTTGAGCCTTTTCCGGCAACTTATCAAATTCGGTGACGCCAGCGGTATCACTCATCCATCCGGGCAGCGTTTCGTAGATCGGCTTGATGCGGCTAAGTTCCGACGATACAGCTGGAAATGTATCGACACGCCGTCCGTCGATCTCGTACCCAACGCAGACCTTGATCTCCTCGAGGGCATCGAGCACATCGAGTTTGGTCAATGCGACGCTGTCGAAACCATTGAGCTCGGCGGCATACCTGGTCGCAACGGCGTCAAACCATCCACAACGCCGCGGACGCTTGGTGACCGAGCCATATTCGTTGCCGCGTTGCCGGATAAGATCGGCCATGCTTTCCTCAGAATCAACCATCTCGGTTGGAAACGGGCCTTCGCCGACTCGCGTAGCGTATGTTCGGACGATCCCGAGAACCCCGGTGATGTGATGCGGCGGAATCCCTGCTCCAACTGAAGCTCCGCCGGCGGTCGGATTCGACGATGTCACATAAGGATAAGTGCCATGATCGACATCAAGAAGCGTTGCCTGCGCGCCTTCAAGTAGTATCTTTTTGTTCAACTTGCGAGCCTCGGCGAGAAAGTGCGATGTTTCACAGACGAACGGCCTGAGACGCTCGACCAGGGGCGTTATCTCCGCCAAGATCTCGTCTGAACGCAGAGGCTGTTGTCCGAAGAGAACGATTATGCGGTTGGCTTCCTCTAGGTTCCGTTCGATCCGCAGCTTCAGAAGGTCAGGGTTCATCGCATCGGCAACACGAATACCTCTACGTCCGGCTTTGTCTTCATAAGCCGGCCCAATGCCGCGAAGCGTAGTGCCGATCTTCTCGTTGCCGAGCCGTTCCTCGGAGGTGTGGTCCAACGCTCGATGGTACGGCATTATCAAATGGGCGCGGGACGAGACCTTCAGCCTCTCCGGGGATACGGAAATTCCCTTATCCTCGATCTGATCAACCTCCTCAAAAAATGCCTTTGGGTCGATCACCATTCCGTTACCTAACACACAGGTCTTGTCTTCGTGAATGATACCTGACGGCAAAAGTCTCAAAACAAATTCTTTATCGCCAACATAAACACTGTGGCCGGCATTATGCCCACCTTGATATCGCGAGACAACATCAAATCGATCCGCAAGCAGATCGACGACCTTGCCTTTGCCTTCATCGCCCCACTGGGCTCCAATTATTACGATGATCATTTAGTTTTCTTCTAACGGCCGAGGGTCCATTCGTAAAGTTCTACGTACTTTCTGGCCGCGTTTTCCCACGAATTGTCGACCGACATTCCGTTTCGCTGTATTCTGGCCCAAGTTATCTTATCTTCGTAGGCAAAACGTGCCTCGTAGATCTTCTCAAGCAGCTTATCCGAA
>CAZARD010000126.1:1442-2958 GCA_964487505.1 uncultured Blastocatellaceae bacterium
GAAGCCGTTTCCCGTTTGGCTCACGGCGTCCCAATTCTGCACCGTGTCATCGAGGCCGCCAACCGCTCGCACGATAGGCACGGTACCGTATCTCAATGAATACATTTGGTTTAGGCCGCAAGGCTCGAACTTCGACGGCATCAAAAACATATCCGCCCCGGCCTCGATCAAATGAGCCAAGCTCTCATTATAGCCGATATATACGCCGACCCGCGAAGGTGCCCTATCCCTCAGGATCTGAAGAAACTGCTCGGACTCCTTCTCTCCCGAGCCCAAAGCGATGAAAAAGCCTCCGGCCGCAAGAATATCGCCCGCCCCCTGCTTGATCAATTCGACACCTTTTTGGCCGGTAAGCCTCGTTACACTTGCAAAGATCGGCCGATCTAGCTCTCTCGGCAGCGAAAATCGCTCCAGCAGTGCCTGCTTGCACTCGCGTTTTCCGGCAAGGTCGTCGATCGAGAAACGGGCGGGGAGTTCCTTGTCGGTCTCCGGATTCCACTCATCATAGTCGACCCCGTTCGTAATCCCGATCAGGCGGTCCGCTCGCCGCCGCGTCAACCAGTCAAGTCCGTAGCCGTTTTCGGGGGTCTGTATCTCTTGTGAATAGCGCTTTGACACCGTAGAGAGCGTGTCAGAAACTTCAAGTCCAGCTTTCATTGCCGAAGCGTAACCATTGAAAGCGAATGCATTTGCGGACACAGCTGAAGTAAACCCTAAGACAGGGAGTTCCCCCATTCCGAAACCGCCCTGGTAGGCCATGTTATGGATCGAGTATACGGTTCGCGTACGCCGCCAATAGGCCTCACGATGGCGCCTTGACGCTAGCTCAACGGCCGCAAAACCTGTATGCCAGTCATTCAAATGGACAATATCGGGAGCGGACCCTAGCCGCTCAATAAGGGCTAGTGCGGCATGATTGAAGAACGCAAACCTCTCATAGTCTTCGGTATAGCCGTATATAGAGTCCCGGTGGAATAACGGAGGATAGTCGACCAAAAAGGCGGGCGAGCCATTTGCTTCGCTATAAAAGGCCTTTGCTCGAACACTTCGGCCGCGCCAGTTGATCCACAGATCATCGACGGCCGTGTGCCAGAGATATTCGCCCTTTGTTTGCCAATAGCATGGAGTAATGAGAAATGAATCAACGCCGATCTGCTTCAGGGCCTTTGGCAACGCCCCGGCAACGTCGCCAAGCCCGCCGGTCTTGGAATAAGGTACTGCTTCCGCTGAAATGACAGCTACCCGCATAAGTAATGGTCAATTACAAAAGGAAAAATGCACAATTGAAATCAATATTTCAATTGTGCATCTTGCATTGTGACTCTGCAATCGTTACGACTGCATCGATGCCAGGAATTCCGCGTTTGTCTTGGTCTTGCCCAGGCGTTCGAGAACGACCTCCATCTGCTCGACGGGCGAGAGTGGATTGAGCACGCGACGCATGACCCAGATGCGATTAAGGTTTTCCTTATCGATGAGGAGTTCCTCTTTACGCGTACCAGACAGCTGAAGATCG
>CAZARD010000126.1:2968-11644 GCA_964487505.1 uncultured Blastocatellaceae bacterium
TCAAGATGAATTTCCGAGTTACCCGTTCCCTTGAACTCTTCGAAAATAACGTCATCCATTCGTGAGCCGGTATCGATCAAGGCCGTCGCGATGATGGTAAGCGAGCCGCCTTCCTCGATATTTCGTGCCGCACCAAAGAAACGCTTTGGACGCTGCAGGGCGTTCGAATCGATACCACCTGAGAGGATCTTGCCTGACGGCGGAACGACAGCATTGTGAGCTCGCGCCAAACGCGTGATCGAGTCGAGCAGAATGACGACGTCGCGTTTGTGTTCGACAAGGCGTTTGGCCTTTTCGATGACCATGTCGGCAACCTGTACGTGCCGCGTCGGCGGCTCGTCAAATGTAGATGAGATGACCTCGCCTTTCACCGACCGCTGCATATCAGTGACTTCCTCAGGACGCTCGTCGATCAGGAGAACGATGAGCACGACCTCGGGGTGATTGGTCGTGATCGAATTCGCGATCGTCTGCAGCAGCATCGTCTTACCGGTGCGCGGCGGAGCGACGATCAGCGCGCGCTGGCCTTTTCCGACCGGAGTCACAAGATCGATAACGCGCGCCGAGATATTGTCAGTCGTCGTTTCCATCTTGAGCTGCTCGTCGGGATAGAGCGGCGTCAGATTGTCGAAAAACACCTTCTCGCGAGATTGCTCGGGCGCCTCGAAATTGATCGCCTCGACCTTGATCAGCGCGAAATAGCGCTCGCCTTCCTTCGGCGGACGGATCTGCCCCGAGATCGTGTCGCCGGTCCGGAGATCGAACTTGCGGATCTGCGACGGGCTGACGTAGATGTCGTCGGGGCCGGGCAGATAGTTGTATTCGGGAGCGCGCAGAAATCCGAAACCATCGGGCAGCGTTTCGAGAACGCCTTCCGAGAAGATGAAGCCGCTTTTCTCGGTCTGCGCGGCAAGAACCTTGAAGATCAGCTCCTGCTTGCGCATTCCCGACGCGCCCTCGACTCCCATTTCCTTCGCGACGTGCGTCAGCTCGGAGATCGACATTTCCTTGAGATCCGTGAGATCGAGACTTCCGCCCGCGTTTGCGGGCTCGCTCCGTCGTTTCGGCGGTTCTTCCGGAACCGATTCGACGGGAGCGGTTTCCTGTGTTTCTTCCGGAGCCGGCGGCGGAGGGGCGTCTGCGACGCGAACCTTCTTCGCGACCTTCGGTTTTGCTAGTTTGGTTGCCATGTTTTTTCCGTTTGTCAATTAGGGTAGTTTAACGCAGAGATTCAGGGATTCCGCGCAGAAAATCTAAAAAATCCGACCTAATTTGAAAAGCTAAACTCGTGGAGAAAATTGTCTGGAAAGTTTAGAAATTGTGCTTCAAGCTCTCGAGCTTTCTCAAAAACCCTTGAGTTTTTCTGGAATAAACAATTATTACAGACAACGCCTCGAAAAATCAACCCGTTTTCTGGACTTTCGCCAAAGATTTTTCGATCTCGGACCAAACCTCGTCGCGCCCGCGCCCGTTGGCGGCCGAATAGGCGATCACGGTCCGATCCGGCATTGCGTGTTCGATGTCGCGCAGATTTCGGTTTAGTTCGTTCGCCGAAAGTTTGTCAGCCTTGGTCGCGACGACGATCGAACGTTTCTCGTGAAACTCGAGCCAGTCTGCGAGTTTCAGGTCAAGTTCCGACGGCTTGTGCCGCGCATCGACGAGTTGGACGAACAGCGCCAGTTCGCGGCGGTCCGAGAGGTACTCTTCGGCCATCTTTCCCCAATCCTTGCGCATCGTTTTCGAAACGCGCGCGTAGCCGTAGCCCGGAAGATCTGCGAAACAGAACGTGCGGTTGATGAGAAAGAAATTGATCGACTGCGTCCGACCGGGCGTGTTCGACGTCCGCGCCAGCCCCTTGCGTTGCAGCAGCGAGTTGATGAGGCTCGATTTCCCGACGTTCGACCGCCCGAGGAACGCGATCTCGGGCAAGCCGTCCGCCAGCCAATGCGACCGTTCGAACGCGCTCTTGAGGAACTCTGCAGAAGTGATCTTCACGATTCAATTGTTTTCGCGAACGTTGCCGATGTCAATCCACGGAAGCGCGATCAATGATCGCAAACAGCGCAAGCGAACGACTGGAGCGCAGACTTTCCGTCTGCAATCCGTGCCCGGCGCGCATAGCAAATTGTGCCGCCCCTCCAGCGATGCCAAAAAAACGATTCCGCCTCTCTTCTCTTCTGGCCTTAAGTTTGATTTACGGTACTGCGGTAAAATCCAACCCATCGATATTCTCGCCGACGCTAACGATCTGTTGGATGAACGTAAAGCCTTTTGCCCTAACGTCGGCGACGTATGTTTCGCCGACTGCAACGTCATCGATCGTGTAACTCCCAAAGGAATTCGTCCGCGCCGTGTAGTTGCTTCCGTTTGTTCCGGTCAAACGCACGAGCGCGTTCGCAACTGCGCTTCCGGCCGCAGACGCGACGCGACCTCTGATCTGGACATTTGCGGCGGTCGGTACCGCAGCGCACGCCCCGGAAAGCGGACCGGTCACGGTCAACGTATAGGTTTGACCAGTTCCGGCGCCGAGAGCGATTTCGTGGACGACAACCGTGAATTGCTGACCGGCGACCGCGTTGAAGCCAACGGTGACGGTTCCACCCGTCGTCACTCCCCAATCGGCAAGATAGTTGGTTTGAATTGCGCTCGGCACATATCCGCCATTCCCGTAGACGGCCACGTACATATTGTTGCCGCTATTGTTGAAAGTGGTCGCCAAGGTGACGGTCGTGCATCCCGAGGTCGATGCGGTGAAAGTGTAAGCATCATAGCGACGCCCGACGGTCGAGTCTTGGAGCGCGGGCGTTGACTTGACGTTTGAGCAACTGCTGATCGAGCCGTTGCGGTTGAGGCGACCGGTTTGCGTTCCGGTGACCGCCGTATAGCCTGCGCCGCTTGCGGGCGCGGTACTGTCAATCGTTTCGTTGATCGTTATCTGCGCGTTTGTGTTGACCGTGAAATTGAAGACCTGCGAAGGCGCGGCTCCACCCGCGTAATTGACGGTTAGGGTGAAATCGATCGGCGCGCCGCACGGGAAGGAACTTGAAAGCGCGAACCTGAACGGCGATCCAGTGACTCCCGTGCCGACCGCTGCCGGCAAATTCGGGTACGACAGAGCGGACGGCGCCAGCGTATTCGTAACCGTCACCCCCGCGGTGGCCGTCGACAGCGTTCCGGACACGGCAGTTGCATTTGTCAGTCCGAGATTGTTCAACGGAATCGTCAAATTCACAACTTCACCAGGTTCGATGCGCCCGTTGCCGTTGCCGACCGCTTCAGTCGCAGTAATCGTGCCGGTTTCGAGAGTCGCCGGCGCCGAGACCCCAAGCGCATTCATCGCCCGCAGAGGCATAAAGATTCCCGCGCCCGAATCGCGGTCGACGCCCGGCGCTTCGATGTCGATCGCGCTGTTGACCATTGCGTTGTAGAGCTGTGCATTCGTTGCCGACGGTGACGATTGCTTGAGAAGAGCCATCATGGCCCCAGCGTGCGGCGCGGCAGCGGACGTGCCGAAAAACGGGATGAAGCCCGGCGTCGTCGTCGAACTTCCGTCGGCGGCGGTGATATCGGGCTTCTGCAAAAGCTGCCCGCCCGTCGAAGAAACGTTGCCGGGCGTGATCGCCGAGCTATCGGCGTTGTAGAAGATTCGGCGCGGACCGTCGGAACTGAACTGCTCGACCACGTTTGCTCCGCTGTGGGCGTTCGGGAAAGGTCCGACCCGTATCCCGTCGAACGTCGCTGGGCCGGACGGCGTGGCGGCGACGCTGACCGTATTCAACCCGGCGTTGTGACCGTAAACCACGCCATTGGTCGAAACCGTTAGAACGCCGCGATTCGTGTTCAGATGCAGAAAACGATTCGCCGCGCCGGATTTTTGAACGATCACGATTCGCTGACCGGCGCTCCTGTTTCCCGCATCTTCGCTCGGATCCTGTGTGCCGCTTTGAACGTTCGTCGAAGACGCGACCACCGTTGTTCCAGTGCTGTCCAGAACGTACAAATCGTAGTCGTTTGAAGACGCGCCAAGCGGGTCAGACCATTTCAGGTAGACCCTGCCGCCAACCGTCAGCGCATTTTGCGTGACGCCTCCGCCGAAATTATGGACGCTGTTCCCGAGCGGCAGGGGAGCGGTCGTGCCGCCGCCGCTCACAAAATCCCCTTCCCAAGCTCCTGCGGTGCCGTCGTTCTTGTTGCCCGAATTGGCGGCTGACGAAAAATACAACGCACCCGCCTGCGATCCGACCGTCACGTCGTTCACCGCTTGGATGACGACACCAGCGTTCGTCGGCGAAATGACGCTCGGTGACTGCCCGTTTTGAAAAGGCGATTCGACGAAATACGAAACGTCGTCAATGATAATGTCGCAGCCGGCAGTCCGCAGGTCCTTGATATTCTGGGCAAAGCTCGTGATACCCGTGAATGCGGTCGCAAAATACAGCTGTGCGCCCGGGGCGAGATCATAGACCAGTTCAAGCATCGCCGTGCCTTCGTCGCCCGAGCCGGCCTGGCCGGGCAGGACATTGACGGTTGCGGGCAGATCGCCCGTCGCTTGCCGCGCGGCGAGCGTGTTGACGCCGTCCGAGAGGACACCGATCTTGAGCCCGGTTCCGTCGAATCCTGTCAAGGTTCGCGCCAAACCGGCGCGATGTGTCGTATCGGCCTGCGAATTGACGGAACCGGTCAAATTGTGGTCCACGAGCTGCGCGGTGAGAACCTCGCGCAACCTCGTGGCGCGTGTTTGAAAATCGGCTACGCGGTTAAGTTGGAAAATCTCCGCCGCACCGGATGGCTGCAATAAAAGGGGGCTGCGGAGTGGACTTTTGGGTTTTTCAGCGAGACGCGGCTGCGATGTCGTCGCTTCCAGTCTCGGCTGAATGAAAACGACCTCGGCGCGGGCGGCAAGGCTCTCGATCTCCGAAATCGGCACGCCCGCCGTGATGCTCCGGTATTGTGGCAGCACCGAGATGATGTCGGCGTTCAATTGTTTGAGGGTTGCAAGCAGCTTCTCGTCAACGAACGCCGTGATGTCGACTTCGATGAAGCCCTTCCCGTCCGGATGAAGTCCTGTCTCGAGTGTCGGAACGCCTTCGGCGATCGCTTCGCCTCGGGTCATTTTCACCGTATACAATAGACGCGAATCGATCTTGCGCTGAGACGGCGTGCGTGATTCCTTTTCATCTATCAAAGCAGCTATCTGCTGCAGCGCGTCGGGACCGATGTTCTTGTCGTCAGCAATGTTCTGCGCCTTTGTTCTGGTAACGAATCCAGAAAATGCGATGGCCAACGCGCCGATCAGCAAAGCGCCGGTCGCGACAAACAGAATTCTCGGGAGTGAACCCAATGATCTCAAGAACCAGACCGATTCGTTTCCGTCAGGGAATTTATTCTCCATTTAACTCTCCTAATCATCAATCGATTGAGAACCGACTGCAACGACATTGTCATATGTCGCGCCGGTCATATGATCTCTGTCTAAACACGTTCAAGTTACAGGCCCCGCGCCGCCATTCGATCATTATGCGGCACCTGAGACACTATCATTACCACACCGAACCGTCGATTGCCACGATCTCCTTTGAGGTGTCCTATCTATGCAGACCCGAGAATCGCCGCTTGACTTGTCCTGAAACTGAGTTGAAAATGCCGCAAGATCCAGTAGAACGCCGAGCCCCGCTCCAGTTAGTTGGGGCGACTTCTTTTCGGCACGGACACACTGAATCGGAGATTCCGAGTTCTTCTCTGAAGCATTTCGCCCGGGTTGGGACGTCTCGAGGTCGTCCCCGGCTGCTTGGTGTTCCGGTAGACTCCGATCCCGAGTTGGCGGGCGCAAGCATCCCTTCTCGACTGCGAATGCGAAACGTGTGCGGTCAGGGCCAACAGCGACGTGCTTGGACCTCAGATCAATCGCGAATCGCAAATGCCCCGATCGGCCCCCTTACTTCGTGCGGGGTTCTGCATTGCGCGTTTACGGGTGATAGCACATCAGCAGACCGAACGCGATTTGCGGCCGCGAGCCGATCGCTCCCGCGATCGGACCCCCTTACTTCGTGCGGGGTTCTGCATCGCACGGCCGATCGCAAATCGCAAATGGCCCGGGGCTCGCTAGGCGATGTTGTCGGTCACCTTCGGAGACGAGGTGGCATCGCCGGACTTTTCGGACCAAACCTGGGGAGCTTCGATCGATGTCACCGGTTCCGGCTTCGGCTCGAGCGCGATCGCCAGGACTTCGTCGATCATATCGACCGCGTGGATCGTCAGGTCCTCCCGCACTTCTTCGGGAATATCCGCCAGGTCCTTTTCGTTGTCCTTCGGCAGGATGATCGTCCTCAGCCCGAAGCGGTGAGCGGCGAGCAGTTTCTCCTTTACCCCGCCGATCGGCAGGACCTTTCCTCGGAGCGTGATCTCGCCCGTCATCGCGACGTCGTGCCGTGCCCGCTGACCGGTCAGGATCGAAACGATCGCCGTTGCCATCGTGATGCCCGCGCTCGGGCCGTCCTTCGGGATCGCACCCTCGGGTACGTGCACGTGAAGATCCTTTTCGTTGAATTCGTCGTTGCTGATGCCGAGCGATTCGGCGCGCGTCTTGACGCAGGTCAACGCAGCGCGCGCCGATTCCTGCATTACTTCGCCGAGTTTTCCCGTAAGCGTCACGTTTCCCTTGCCTTTGACGAGCGTCGCCTCGATCTGCAGCACGTCGCCGCCGACCTCGGTCCAGGCCAGCCCGTTGACGAGCCCGATCTCGCTCGAGCGAGCGATGTCCTGTTTGCGGAACCGGATCGTGCCCAACAGTTCACGAACCTTTTCCGCGTCGACAACGGTCCGAAAATCGTCCTTCGCGGCCGTCACGACGAACTGTTTCGCGATCTTCCTGAGACACGAAGAGATCTCGCGTTCAAGATTGCGAACGCCGGCCTCGCGGGTGTAATGGCGGATAACCTCGAGAATTCCGTCGTCGGTGAATTTCACCGTTTCGCCGTCCAGCCCGTTGCCTTCGGCCTGTTTCGGGATCAGGTGGCGTTTCGCGATCTCGCATTTTTCGCGTTCGGTGTAGCCCGAAAGATTCAGGATCTCGAGACGGTCCTGCAGCGCCGGCGGGATGGTGTGGAGAACGTTCGCGGTCGCTATGAAGAACACCTGCGAAAGATCGTAATCGACGTCGAGGTAGTGATCGCGGAATGTATTGTTCTGCTCCGGATCGAGGACCTCGAGCAGCGCCGCCGACGGATCGCCGCGGAAATCGCGGCCGAGCTTGTCGACCTCGTCGAGCAGGATCACCGGATTGATCGTCCCGGCGCGCTTCATAAGTTGGACGATCTGCCCCGGAAGCGCGCCGATGTAGGTTCTGCGATGCCCGCGGATCTCGGCCTCGTCGTGGACGCCGCCGAGCGCGAGACGGACGAACTTTCTACCGGTCGCCCGCGCGATGGACTTTCCGAGCGATGTTTTTCCGACGCCGGGCGCGCCGACGAAGCAGAGGATGGTCCCCTTCGGGTTCTTCACCAACTGCCGCACGGCGAGATATTCTAGAATCCGGTCTTTGATCTTTTCGAGCCCGTAATGGTCTTCGTTCAGCACGCGCTCGGCCTCGCCAAGGTCCTGGATCTCGTCGGATCTTTCCTTCCAGGGAACATTCAGAAGCCAATCGATATAGGTGCGCGACACTGTCGATTCGGCCGACATCGGCGACATCGCCTCGAGCCTCGAGAATTCCTGAAGCGCCTTTTCACGCGCTTCGTCGGACATTCCCGCCTCTTCGATCTTCTTTTTCAGCTCTTCTAGCTCGGCCTTCTCGTCCTTGCGTCCGAGTTCCTTGTGGATCGCCTTGATCTGCTCGTTCAAGTAATACTCGCGCTGATGCTTGTCCATCTGCTTCTTGGTCCGCGCGTGTATGTTGCGGTCGAGCTGTTTCTTTTCGATCTCGGTCTCGAGGATCTCGATGAGTTTCTGCAGGCGCTCCTGCACCGACGACGTTTCGAGCAATTTCTGCTTCTCATCGACCGAGATGCGCAGATGCGACGACATCGCATCGGTTATCTGCGCCGCGGAAATGCCGCGGAGCGACGCGTGGAGCGCGTCCGAATATGCGTCCGGCGAAACGCGCAGGAGCTGCTCGACAAGATTATGGACCTTCTGCAGAAGCCCATCGGTGCGGTAGCCCGATTCGTCGACCGAATCGATCTTCCGGACGTAGGCGTAGAACATCCCGTTGGCGTCCTGTTCAACGCGCACCGCGACACCGCGGTCGCGGCCCTCGACGACGACCTTGATCTGGCCGTTCTCCTGCTTCTGGGCCTGCAGGATGCGTCCCAGCGTGCCGATCGAATATACCTGTTCGGGGCTCGGCTCATCGACCGAGGCGTCGTGCTGCGTCGCGAGAAAAATGTTCCGCTCGCCGACCATCGCTTTCTCGAGCGCGGCGACCGAGCTCGCACGGCCGATCTTGAAGGCGACCTTCGTGTACGGGAAGATCACGACGTCGCGGATCGGGACCATCGGAAATCGGACGATATCCTTCGGCATCTGGTCTGAGAATTCTTGCATATCTTGTTTGTCGATTCGGGATTTTGCTATCGATAAAGTCCTAATGAGCCTCGATTTCTGATTTTAGTTGATTGAGGTCGACAAGCCAAGCCATTTCATTTGGGATGCTCGAACCGGGCGGTAGCGAGGTTCAGA